>JBNMND010000109.1:0-15944 GCA_051274975.1 Planctomycetota bacterium
GTTGATCGGCAAAAGACGTTGGACAGACGTGTGGCTTCTGGTGAAACAATGAGTCGGTGCTGTGGCAGTCGGCCCAACTCGGAGATATTGCGAGCACGATGCCCCAGAACAATTTGCCACCTCCCCCGACCAAGGTTTCGCACAGCGGACGCATGCTCAAGGTATGCGTCGCCATTCTCGTCCTGGTGCTGGTGATCGCCTTGACCGTGTTTCTTATCTACGGCGTCGATTCGCACCATCAAAGCCGCGACAGCATCTGGTGGCCGGAGAGGGGGCGGAACCTGATACCGCCCGCCGCTATCGAGATCACCTTGCAGCGGGACTTGCTCGATCACTACGCCATCTACACGGTGTCGGAGAAGGATCTCAATTCCTTTCTTGACGAACGCTTCTCAGGAGACGGGGAGCCGCTCGACTCCTTCAGTAAGAGGAGCCGCATAGACCCGGCCGATGTCGGGCGCGCAATCGGCCGGCTTGGATGGGTCGCGACGGGATCGACGGTCATGTATCACTTCTCCGCGAGCAACGGCGGTGGTCACGCCTACTATCACGACCCCAATACGGGGTCGACTTACCAGAGCTCTGCGTACTGGTAGATCTTCATTGACGGGAGATCAGGTAGTGCGAGGAGAAGCAGCCGCGCTCGTGGACTGCGTTCCTTCGCGCGACCCTTCCGGTCGAGAGGGGGCCTTGGGTATCCTCGCCGGATAAGATGATGCCCAGCTAGATGCAGCAGCTGACAGCGAACCGCACTTCAGCGGGTCTGTCCAAACGTAGTTGGGCATACGAGGTCACATTTAGAAATGGGTCAAGCGATTCTGGTCAAGGTGTTCTGCACTCTCGTGATGCTAGCAACAGGCGTAGTGCTTCTTGTTGGGTGGCTTTTCGTGATACAGGTTGACCTCGTCTCGGTGGCGATTGTCTTCTCGGGATCGTTACTTGGCCGTTGTGTGTTGGAGCCGCGCCCGTCTGTCGATGCCCAACTAGGCTCAGCAGCGGACGGCGCTTCGCGCCGCAGCTGAGAGCCAACAGACGTTGGGACGACGAACTCTCCCCGCCATGCAAAGAATACTAGCTGTTGCCGTGATCTTGGCTGCACTGTGGTCCCTGTACGGCAACTGCATGCTCGCCTTCATCGTCTGGTACAGCGGCGTCGACCCAGAGATGACCGCTAGCGACTGGTTCGGACTCGCACTCCAAGCAACGGTCAATGTCTGCGCGATTGTCCTTGTGTGGCGATCTGTGCGAAAGCGAGCAGGTGCGACCGACCGCTAGCTAGGAGTGTATGATCGCGCCCCAAATAGACGATGCAGACGACGCTTCGCGTCGCAGCTGATCGTCTGATTCGTTAGCCAGACAGGTCACGCTGCCGTCGTCTTTGGAGCATGAGAATCCTCAATAGCGTCTTCTGGAGGGGTTATGCTGGATTTGGTCGTTGGCGTTCACGTCGATGCGCCGAAGACCATCCTTGGTCATGACAATGCCAATGACAGGAGCCCGCGACCGAGTTCTGCCCCCGAGTGAATCGGCCAGTTCTTCGCGCGTCGCTGCACTTGGCGGCCGAGATCGGCCGCGCTACCGCGATGGGCTCCGATCGATTGATCGGTGGATCTTGTGGGCATGTTGTTGGCCGCATGTGTTCATTGGCGGGTTCCTACGCTGGATCGGGCGGGCTGAGTCATTTCCGCTCGGTTCAGTGATGGTGCTCTGTCTTGGCTGCATCATTTGGCTTTACATCAGCTTCCTCTGGGTGGTGACCCTGTTTCCGCTGGCACGCTGGTACGAGCGCCTCGTTATTCCGACCACGCATCCGGCAGTCCGTGCGTCACGATTGGTCCTGTGCAGGACGCTGTACTTCTTTGGTGCGGTCGGCTATGTGGTCGGCGTTTGCGCAATCAGTAGGCAAGTGGCGTTCCCAGGCAAGGACCTCTTCAGGCAACTCTACATTGCCACGATGGCACTCAGCTTTGTCGATTGGTTGGTAGTTGAGCGATTCGGTTGGTGGCGCCCGAGGCCACCCAGCTGATTAGGGGAGCAACTCTCAGTCCCTCGGGACTGTGGCATTAGGGGATTCACACGAGTTGATCCGGCGCGTAGCTCGCCGTGGCGGGGCGAATGGCGCATGCTGGCTAACTAGTCTCAGGAGCAGACGCGCTGCGCGCCGCAGTTCAGAGACCAAAGACGTTGGACTGGCCCGTCAGCTACAACGCGTCCATTACAGCGACGACGTCTCGTGCTCGCAGAGCGATGTCTCGGTCGGCGTTATCTCGTAGGTCTTCGATCGCGCTCCGGATCTTTCGAGCGTCGGGTGCCAACTCCAGTAGGAATCCGAGTGCCTTGCGAGTTCGTTCGGGATCGCCGCTTCGTATCGCCTCGAGGCTTGCCGTGACGTCGAGATCAGGTGTGAGCGATGTTGGGGTGTAGATGTTCGCGATCAACTCAAGCGGCGCAGTAAGCAAGCCCAGACATCCGCGGTGCTGCTGCTCGATCGGATACCTCACACCACACGTTGGGCAATAGACGCAGCCTGTTGGACGGCTGTGTTCGCAGCTAGGGTGTTCCCCAGGGGCATGACCATCAGATGCCGACATTGCTTCATCCTACTGGCACGAGGGGATTGCGGCTACGATGGCCGTCCAACTACACGATGCAGACAGAGTGCGATGAGAAGATGGCCTGGAGCAGGTGTTCGTGTGAATCCCGGCCGTGCGCCGACACCGGTCGGAGGTGATGGGATCCTGCCGTTCGTCGATGTGCCTCACTGGTTCGTAGCAGACGTCGCCCGAGTCCTGCGGAGCCATCGAGTCGACTACCAACTTCGGCCGGCTTACATCCGGCGCGTAGGTTCGGACAATCCAGACGATCACTTGGATCGATTCGTGTTCCAATTTGCCGATCCCAAGGCCGTTCAGTCTCTGCTCGATTCGATCAAGCCCGACGGATGCGGTTAGGACCAACTACACGATGCCGACTGACGATGCGCTGCGTCGCAGCTGATCGATCACAGACGTTAGCCATGCGGAGTAAGGCATGAAGTTCACCCTGCTATTGATGCTCATTGGAATTGCAGCGTTCTGCGCCTTTGGATTTGCTGCTACCTTTGAACCTATGGAGAGAAGTCAGCAACTCATGTGGCGCACGGCGTCTGGGATTGTTGGCGTGGCGTCAATTGCCTGCGTGGTATGGGCCCTGGTCAAGGGGCGCAGGGCACGCGGGCTCAAAGGGAGCGACGAGTAGCGTGGGGCGTTTTCTAACAAGCCACTGCAGACAAAGCGGACTTCGCCCGGCTGCTGAGCAGCCACCCCGTTAGGCGCACGAGGCAAGTATGAAGAACCATCGAAGATGGCCGCGGATAGCTCTGTTGGCGGCAACGCTTACCCTCATGACCGTGCTGGCCCTCGCGGTCCTTGATCTGATGGGCATAGGTCCGAATCTTGGCCTGTCTGTCGGCTACTATGGTCGTTTCAACCGAATCGTCGCTCGGATCCAGGCCAGCCCCGACATCGAGGTCGTCCGCACGACCCTGCATCGAGATCAGCAACTCGAGGACTTCTACATCACGGTCCGAACGCAGGATGAACGCGAGGTGCGTCTGCGCTTTGAGGAGGCGCACACAAGGCCGTTCAGCGAGCTTGTCCAAGAGCTGAAGAGGGTCGGGCTGTGAAGCGGCCTAACGAGTCTCAGGAGCAGGCGGCGCTTCACGCCGCACCTGATAGTCCAAAGCCTCTAGCCATGCCTATCGCCGAGCCCATGCCTATCGCCGAGAGCCATCTTCGATTCCGCATTGCCCATTGCTGCCAGCAATTGTCGATGCGCTGCACGGCGAGGATTAGCGTCATGGTTCTCGCGGTGGCCGTAGCTGCCGCCGACCTGACCTCCCAGAGTTCTCCGGACGCCCCCGAAGCGGCAAAGGTCGCGTCGCTAGAATTGCGATTGGCCAGTCTAGACACCTCTAGCACCGACTGGGCGCTATTGCGTGACATCTGCGACAAGGTGCCGCAACTCGCCGCGGATGCCGTGCCCGTGTTGCAGAAGGTGATCGGGCGTGCAAGCGATCGCGACGACGCACGCTACTCACTGCGCTTGCTGGGAGTGCTCGCGCGAATTGACGATATTGGCGTGCGCCAACTACGTGAGTTGACCACGGACGAGCGCGTCGGCGTTGCCGCGATGGCGGCGCGAGTTCTCGGGCGCTGTGGCAGCCAGACGCTGGAGGCCAGATCAGCGTTAAAGGAAGCATTGCAGGCAGAGGTGCGTCCATGGGTCGCATGCGCCATCGCAATGGGCGCCGCCGATGCAGCTGCAGTAGATGCTGCTCCTGCGATCTTGGCCCGGCTGCAAGCCGGCGAGTTGGCACCCGAAGTCGCGCAATGGTTCGTGGTTGCTCTATCGCGTCTGAGCAGGGACACCCCCGTGGCGACGGTCAAGAGTTGGCTGCGGTCACCAATACCGATGGCTGGCGCCGGGGCCCTCGCCGCGCGCTGGCAAAGCCACCCCCCATACGAGCAGATTCTGCTCAAGCGCGCGCCGGAGTTAGAGGGCGTCTCGTGGAGCTGGGCAGTCGAGACCTTGGGTCTGTGCGGTGGTGAATCTGCTCGCAAGTTCCTTCGGCAGAGTCTGGATGCAAGTGCTGCCGAGCAAGCAGGAGTAGTGGCTAGCAGTCGTGTTGATTCGCGGCTCTTGGCCCTTGCGCGCCTCGGTGAGCCAGCCGCCCTGGAGTGGCTCGTGGCGTCGATTGCTGCTGATGGCCGCTCGGATGTAGGCCGTCCGACGTTCGAGTTTCTGTCTCCTGCAACCGCACGCCTTGCGGAGCTGTATGGCAAGTGGCGCTGCCCAAAGTCCGCCGAGGTGTTGCACGCGCGCCTTCAGGCAGACCAAGGGAGCGCCACATCGCGTGCTCATGCTGCGCGCGGTCTCTGTTGGCAACGCGATACTCGGGGGCTTTCGGCGGCTGCCGCCTTGCTAGTCAGTCCGAAGCTCCGTGATCTCGAGCGCGGCATGGGCATGGCGCTGGTCTTGGCGCAGGAGACTCTTCATGAGTTTGTCGCCAATCCGGACCGACCTGACTACGTGATCGTTGGAGACGACGAGCAGGCCGCAGTCAAGGTTGGCCGCGCATGGCAATCGTGGCTGGAGCGCAAGCGGGAGGCCATTCAATGGCGCGAGCCCTTGCCAGGTGGCGACATGCTGCTGTGGCGTTGATCGTTCGGTAGGATGGCTAACTACACGATGCAGCAGACGATGCTTCGGGAGTGTCTTTTGGGGGGGGCTGCTTCGAAAGTCAGTGCCGCGATTGCGAGCCCATTTGAACTACGATGTCTGGCAAGTAAGCCATTTCGTGCCACCCCTCGTGATGCCAACCATGAAGCGAACCATGAGTGACCCCTTTGTTCCGCGCGTCGGCGGCATCCTCAATGCCGACATCGCCGTTCCCGAACACGACCGTGAAGTGCGCTTCTACTCACGCGTACTCACCACGGGCGAGAACCCGCTTTGGCGCGAGGATCTGATGAACAACCTGGGCACGCCGATCGTCGGCTTGGGCGCGCGCAGCCCGGAATATGATCACCTTCCGCTCCAATGGATGCCGCACATTCAGGTCGCCGATGTCGCAGCCAGTGTGAAGCGTGCGCTCGATCTGGGTGGTAACGAGCTGATGCATTCCCAGGGCGGCGATGGGGAAAGCCAATGGGCGGTGCTGCTTGATCCGAATGGATCGGCGTTCGGGATCGTCCCGGTCGCTTCTGCGGAGGAGATCCCCCCGACTGATGGATCCGCGGTGCGTGTGGGGCGCATCTCCTGGATCAACCTGACGGTCTCGGACGCATCGGCAACCCGTGACTTCTATCGACAGGTCGTTGACTGGTCGGTGCAGGACGTGGATATGGAGGACGCAAGCGAGCGTTACGCCGACTACAACATGTTCGGCGATGATGGAAAACCGGCGGCGGGAGTCTGCCATGCGCGCGGCGTGAACCTAGGGCTGCCGACTACTTGGATGATCTACCTTCCCGTTGGCGACCTCGCCGAGAGTGTCCGTCGCGTACGAGAGGAAGGGGGTGAGATCATCAAGGCGACACGGGAGAACGATGGGGAATACGCATGTGCGGTTGTTCAGGATCCGGTGGGGGCGTGCCTGGGGTTGGTCCGGGGCTAAAGAAGGTGTAGCGGCAGGATGTTGGACCGATCATGCGGCGTTGGATTCTCATTGCTGGTGGACTTGTTGCCTGTTGCGCTCTGGCGTTCGGTCTGTTGCGCCATCGTCCACAAGGAATCGATGCATCCGTGCAGAGTGCCACGGTCGGCGCCTATTGGCTGGCTCCGCTGGAATTGGCAGCACCGGGACGCAATGTTCCGCACGTGCAGTTCCTTATCGAGGCGCCCCTTCGTTTCTGGTCGATGGCAGACGAGCACGTCATCTGCGGCGAGGCGCGCATGGGGCATTCTGGTCCCTACTTCCACCTGTCTGGGGGCGACCTTCGTGTCTACGGCGACGAGAAGATGACTTGTGTGCTGACCCTCAATCTCGAAGAGAGGAGCGCCGGGCCTTACCCGGATGAGCTGTTGGCGCTGCTGGATGCCGGCGCCACGATGTACGTCCAGCTACAGATCTGGGATGGACCGAAGTATGTCTTTCAGGCCGAGTCCGCGTGGATGACTACGGCGGGATACGCCGACGCGATTCGAGACGGTCTGCGGTAGACTGCCCAACCAGATGATGCAGACTGAGGATGCTCTGCATCGCAGTTGAGCCACCAAAGACGTTGGACATACCCTTCCTGTGCCGTTCATCGAGCTACACACATCGATTGATGCACCGGTCGAGCGAGTCTTTGACCTTTGCCGCAGCGTTGATGCTCACGTCGCAACCGCCCGGGCAACTGGAGAGCGGCCAGTTGGCGGAGTGACTAGGGGGCTACTCGGCTTGGGCGATCAGGTCACTTGGTCGGCTCGCCACATTGGCTGGCGTTGGCAGCTAACCAGCCGCATCACCGCGTTCGATCGGCCGAGGCACTTTCGCGACTCCATGGTCTCCGGAGTGTTCAAGCGCTTTGATCACGATCATGAGTTCGAGCAGCGCGATGGCGTGACCCAAGTGCGAGATGTGTTCGACTTCACCAGTCCCTGGGGACCGCTCGGGCGTGTCGCAGATGCGTTGCTGGTTGCACGGCACATGCGTCGGTTCCTTGAGCGACGCATGCGAGATCTGAAGCAGCTTGCGGAGTCCGATGCCTGGTCACGGTATCTTCCGGCTGTCCCGCTAGACGATGTAGCTGGCGATGGTTCGCGTCGCAGTTGATCATCCAAAGACGTTGGCTTGACTCATGAATCGCATCGAGAAGTCTAGGAAACAGGACGTGGCGGATAGGCGGTCTCGCTGGTGGCGAGACGGTTTTGTCTGCGCGTTTGTAGGAGCGCTTGCAGGTCTCGTTGGCTCCGTCACTTTCTCGGTGGGGTCGCCTTGGCTGATTCCAGTAGCCAGTGCTACTGGCGGAGTCCTGGGTGCAATCTTTGGTGATCGGATTTTACCCTTCTTCAATTGGTGATGGGTGTGGCAAGTCAGCTAGGCGATGTCGCTGACGATTACTTCGTGATCGCAGTTGATCGATCATGGACTAGGCGGACATGGCCACTGCAAGCGAACATCGAGCTGCCTTCCAGCGCGGAGTCTGGTTGCTGCTGTGCCTCGCTGCGCTGCTGGGGCCTGGCTGTTGGATGCTCTCGAGTCCGATGCTTGGAGTCTGGCCGGAGCACCAAGGCACGGATGCTCACGCGGAAGTGCCGTCGTGCTTCTTGGCCTGGTCGATACTTGTCGGCAGCTTGATGATGGTCTTCACGCTATTTGAATCGAGCGTGAGGACTAGGCTCGAGGCGATAGCTGTGGGCGCCTTCTACGCGTTAGTGGTCGGAAGTCGAGTGCTCGCAGTTGTGTTTGCGTTGCCGGCTTTCGTGCCGATTAGAGATTGTTAGGCAATCTCGCTGCGCTGGTCTGCGTGGGAGTCTTCGTGTGTGGTTGGGTGATGAGGGCGTCTGGGATGTCAGCGGCCTGTGAGGCGCTAGGCCGACCAAGTGGCTGCTGTGGTGGCGCGGTGATCGCGAGCAAGCGCAGTTGCGCCGATCTGTCGCTAGCGAAGGGTCGAGCGAAGTTGTCGATCAGGGCTAGCGATTCGGGTTCGGGACAATTGTGGTATCGGGTTTCGTCTACCGTCAGCGGTCATCCGTTTGAGACGGAACGAAGCCATGATCAAGATCCTATGCACGGTGAGCTGCTTGTTAGTAGCGGTTCACATCACCACCCCCGACCTCACCGCGCAGAAGCAGAAGGTCAGCAAGCAGTTGCCTGACCCCGACGGCAAGAGCGCGAAGATGCGCAAGAAGGTCAAGGTGTTCGTCTTGATGGGGCAGTCCAACATGTTGGGCGCTGGCAAGATTGGGCCGGCGACGAAGGCGGGAAGTCTTGAGCACGCGGTGAAGACGGAGAGCCTCTACCCGTTCCTCGTCGATGATGAAGGCGCGTGGACCGAACGGAAGGACGTGCGCAACGTTCGTGTGATGGTTGGGCGCGGTGGTGGCATGCGCGTGTTCAATAACGAGTGGATGACGGTCAAGGGACGCACCATTGGCCCGGAATACGGAATCGGTCATCACCTCGGCAATCTGCTTGATGAGCCCGTGATGATCCTGAAGAGTTGCATCGGCAATCGCAGTCTCGGGTGGGACCTGTTGCCGCCGGGCAGTGAGCAGTTTGAGCAGGATGGCCATGTTTATGCTGGCTACAAAGACTCGCCCGACAAGTGGAAGAAGGGCACGAAGCCGAAGCCAATTGGGTGGTATGCCGGCAAGCAGTACGACGACGACACGGCCAACGCGAAGAAGGTGCTCGATGAGTTGGACAAGTACTACCCTGGCGGCAAGGGCTACGAGATCGCTGGGTTCTTCTGGTGGCAAGGCGCGAAGGATTGCGGCAACGCGGCGCACTCTGAACGCTACGAGCAGAACCTCGTGCGACTGATTCATCAGCTGCGCAAGGACTTCAAGGCACCAAAGGCCAAGTTCGTTTGCGCCACGCTCGGGCACGTTACGAAGAGCTCTGGTGGTAACGATGGGTTGGTGCTCAAGGCGCAGCTCGCGGTCGACGGCAAGAATGGCAAATACAAGAAGTTCAAAGGCAACGTCGCGTCGGTGTATGCCAACCCGTTCTGTCACGGCGGTAGCGCCAACGGTCACTACGGCGGCAATGCCAAGACCTACATGGACGTTGGGTTGGCGATGGGTGAGGCGATGGTCGAGTTGCTCAAGAAGGGCAAGTAGTATCGCCGTGCGGCGATGCTTGAGGTCGTCAGTGTTGACGGCCAGAAGTCGAGCGAGGTACTTGGCGACTCGACTTAGTTAGTCGAGGTGCCGCGCGAATGGGCTACCGCGCTAGAGGCGCCTACTTGTCGTGCTTGTTCTCGCCGGGGATGTCGCGCCGTCGACCGCGATGGTCGGCGGCATATTCCTTGGCGATCTCCGCTGCGCGCCGTCGGTCGGCCGTGTGCATGCCGTCTTGTGGCAAAAAGCGCATATCGATCCAAGCCCCCTCGTCGCCCCGAATAGTCGAGTCGGTGCCCGGCTAGCGAACGGGCACGAACTGCACGGCATCGGCGATCACGTAGCCATCTGCGCCTTCGGTCGAGATGGTGACCGACGCCTGCTTGCCTGCAGCGCATCGGTAACTGCCGATCTTGTGGAATGCACCATTGCTCGGATGCTGCTTCTGATTGACGAACACAACCGCAGTTCCATCGGCGTGCTTGACTGTGACTTGCACATTGGACGCCCGATTGCCGTGCGGGGTGTAGGCGATGCGAACCTCGTAGTTCGCGCTCTTCGGGATGGCAGGCGTGAACTCGGCCGTCTTACTTCCCTTCGCCGCGTTGCCGTCGTGTCGGTAGCCGACCCCGACGTAGCCCTGCGTCGAATGGCTATTCGTCCATGCACCCGTGAACTTCGCGTTCTCATCATCGATCACGATGCCCGCCAACGACTTCACCTCGATGCCCGGTTTGCGGCGGCCTCCGGTCCATCGCAGCACCTGACCGTCCGCGAGCAGGCGCTTCTGCAGTTCGTCGATGTCGATGTCCTGCACGGCGATCTTCTTCTCGATGGCCTGCACCGCTGCCATTGCCGCGGATTGTCCGAGCACCATGAACACAGGTTCCATTCGGATCGAGCCGTAGGCAATGTGCGAAGCGGATAGGCAGATAGGCACCAACAGGTTCTTGCACTCGATCTTCTTTGGCCGGATCGAGCGGTAAGAGATCGGGTATGGCGGGAAGCCGCCGATCTCTACGTCGCCTTCGTTGCGAACGTGACCGTGCTCGTCGACGTAGCGTTGGGTGTGGTGCGAATCCATCGTGTACGCCGCGAGTCCAATCGCGTCATCGACTTCGCGGCGGCCTTGGCAATCGTGCTGTGTCATCACGTAGTCGGAGACCATGCGTCGAGCTTCACGCACATACAGTTGGTGTGGCCAGTGGCCGTGACTTTGGAACTCGTCCTTGGCCGGTCCGAACCGTTGGAAGTGGTCGCGGATCTTCTTCGGCACGCGCGGGTGATGCGCCAGCGACCACAACAGACCCTGCTGGTAGGAGAGGTGGCGGGCGAAGATCTCCGCGCGTTTCGCGTAGTCCGCGTTCGCCCAGTCATAGTTTTGGCCGATGAAATCAGTCGAGATAGCGAAGTTGTTGTTCGTGTCCGTCTTCCGGTTCGGCATCCAGATCGGGTTCCACGGAATGCGCATGTCTCCCGCCTCGAAGTTACGGAACAGCAGCTCGTAGAGTTGCTCGTCGTAGTCTTTCGGCTTGACCCAGCGGGCCCGATTCGCAGGCACATCCGTGATGCACATGCGGAAGCAATACGCCTGCACGCGATGGTCGCCGGTGCCATCAGTAGGTAGTGGTCCTGCTGTTATCCCTGGCAGCAGTCCGCTGCTCGCGTCGCCCGGCACGACATACGGATCAACCGGCACGACGAACTGGTGATGCACGGCATTCTTTACCTGCACGCCGTTGAGCGTCTCGTCGTAGCGGGAGTTTGCTTCGCGACCGACAGTGAACGCCACGCCGGCCTTCGCCATCAGATCGCCTTCATAGGTCGCGTCGATGAACACCTTGCCGTGAAATTCGCGGCCCGATTCCATGCGGATCGAAGTGATGCGCGATCCCGCGGCCGAAACGCCCGCGGTGAGTTCGAGGCGCTCGCCGACTACGACAAGAATCTCGTGCTCGGCGAGCATGCGCCGCAGTGTTTGTTCGGCAACGTGTGGTTCGAACGTCCACATGGCTTTGTCGGTCGCGCGAAGGCGGCCGCTGCGATAGTCGCTGCGTTGCTGCCATTGCCACGCGGTGTCTCCTGCGTAGTGTTCCCAGAGCAGTGAGTAGAACCGTCGCGACAGGCCTCCGATCGCCGTCTTGTTGCCGATGTCCGTTGCGCCCAGCCCGCCGGATGTGAGTCCGCCAATGTGCAAACTCTGCTCGATCAGGACAACGGAGCGGCCGAGCACGGCGGCTTGCACGGCGGCGGTGACGCCAGCTGAGGTGCCGCCGTAGACGACGACGTCGCAGTCGGTGTTTGGCGCGGTGTCGGGTGCTGTCTGGCGCTGTGCCGATGCTGCCGATGGCAGCGCAAGTGCGATGACGAAGGCGGTTGCCCACAGGAGTCGGTGACGTTGGAGTTGGCAGTTCACGGTGGTTGGAGTTGGGCTAGTCGTGTGCGCGCAGAGTTTAGCCTTGCCGCTTGACCATCACGCCAATCCAGGTCGGCGCGAACGGCGAAGTGCAGCCATTCGAAGTCGGGAAGTCGCGATCGACACCAAGCGCTTCACCGATCTTGAGCGCGCGCTTACGATGCTTCTTGAAGTGGATGCCAATCTCGGCGAGGCAGAAGTTCATCGTCCATTGCGCTTCGGATGCGGCAGTCGCCATCTTGGATTCAATGCGATCAAGAAGGGCTCCGAGATCGAGTCCATCCGGACTCTTCACGATGCGTTCGGCGGTTAGCGACCAGCCGGCGCCGTAAGTGGTGTTCTGTTTGCGCATCTGCTCGGTTCCGAGCGCTCCGAGTTTCGATAGAGTTGCTGCCACGGTCATGACGCTAACCGTACCCGCAGCGGCTCATTGTCCCAATGAATGGACCGCGTGCATGGCCTTCCTTGCGTCGGGTTGGTGGTTCTTGACCGGGCTCATGCTCACGTTGGGGAGCATAACTTGAGAGTCGTCTCAATTTGGTCGCCGACGCGTTGCAGCCGGTTGCGCCGATAGGACTCGCGTAAGCTGCGTGCCTACCTACCCGAGGAATCGCAATGCGGAAAAGACCAAGCCTGGTTGTGCAGGCCCTGTTTGCCTCATGCCTGTTCGCACCTCAGCCCCTGTTCGCGCAGGGCGGGAATGCATCGAAAGTGGAGCCGTTCGCCGTCATTCAGCAGGACTACGACGACGCCTACCAGCGGTGGTCGGCGGCGTACCGCGAAGCGATGACTTCGGGTGCTGACAAGGACGTCGTCGCAAAGTTGCGTGCAGAACGGCCGGATGGCGCCGCATACCTGGGGCGCGTGCTCAAGGTCATTAAGGCCAAGCCGACTGATGAGGATGGCGCTTCGGCCGCGATCTGGATGCTGCGCGTCGCGCGCGTGCAAGGTGCGGAGTTAGGCCAAGCCCTCGATGTGTTGCAGCAACACCACGCGGATTCGACTCAGCTCAAGGATGTGATGCTGACGTTGTCGCGCAATGCGTCGCCGGGCATCGCGTTGTTTCTCGAGAAGATCAAAACGGCGTCAACGTCGGTCGACATTCGCGGGCGCGCCTGTTTCGCGTTGGCGATGAATCTCAAGTCGAGGGCGCGAATGGTGCGCTCGATCGCGACGGCCGGAGACGGCGAGCGGAAGCGTCTCGTCGCGGCTCTGGGGCGCGAGGCAATTGACGTTCTCAAGACAGAGGATCCGGCAGCGCATGAGGCCCGTTCGGCGAAGTGGTTCAAAGCCGTGATTGCCGACAAGCAATTCGCCGCGATCGACTACTTCCGCGGCACGCTTGGCGATCGCGCCGAGCGCACGCTGTTCGAGTTGCGCAACTTGTCAGTCGGCAAGGTGGCCCCGGACATCGTTGGGGAAGACATCGATGGCACGGCGCTGAAGCTGTCGGACTATCGCGGCAAGGTGGTCGTGCTCGACTTCTGGGGTGATTGGTGAGGCCCATGCCGGGCCATGTACCCACACGAGCGGTCGCTCGTGAAGCGTCTCAACGGTAAGCCTTTCGCCCTGCTCGGGATCAACTCCGATCGTGATCGCGAGAAGGTCAAGGAAGTCCTCAAGGAGAAGGGGCTGACGTGGCGTTCGTTCTGGAACGGCGGCAGCACCACTGGCCCGATCTCGACGGCTTGGAACGTTCAGGGTTGGCCAACGATCTACGTGCTCGACGAAAACGGTGTCATCCGTTTCCGCGATGTTCGTGGCGAGGAGATGGATAAGGCCGTCGATTCGTTGCTCGCGAAGATCGAAGGCAAGTAGCCCGTTCGCTGAGCAGGTGCGTAAATGGTCGACCCGCATCCCGACAACGACCCCGAACCTAAGAAGACCACGAGACCTGCCAGCGCCGATGGCTTGATCCTCGGGGTCGCGATCGGCAATGCGACCGGAGTCGGAGTCGGCGTCGGGTTTGCGCTCGGCAGTGGCTCAGCAAAGCACGGTCACGACGCGCCGGGCAAATAGTCGTGCTGGAGTCGCGTATATCGCAGCCCCAATGACGATGTCAGCACCCCATCATCGCAGCCAGCCTCTTGGTCGATATGCCGAGTCCTGGCCGATCGACGTGAGTCTCGGCAGTTTGTTCTGCGGGGTCTCGGCGTTCTTTATCCACACGATGTTCGTTATGTCCTGGGCGCAGCTCGCCTGGTTCTTCTGGCACCATTGGGATTGGAATCCGTGGGATCACGTGGCCATGAACATCTCGATGTTCAGCTTCTTTTTCCTACACGTGATCGCGGTGAACTTCTGCGTGGCGCTGTGGGCCATCGGGCTTTGGCGTTCTTCGTTACGCATGTCGCGTTGTGTAGCGCGTCGGTAGACAGCGCGACGGCAACTGGCAGGCGTTTCCGGCCTACGTTGCGTTGTTGATTGTCTGCGCTATTGGCGCGGTGACGTCTTCGGCAATTGCGGCCGCCGCATCGCCTGCGGGCCAACGACTGGCAAGCTTCCTCGGCTGGTTTGCAGCGCAGGTAGCTGCGTCCGCGGCATTGTTGGCGGCGCTATGGTGGTTGTTGCCGCTTCGCTTCGCCGGCACCTAGATAACCATCTGGGCAATGGCACTGCCCTAACGGCGCGCCGGATCGTCGTTGGCAGCGACCAGACCGTCAGACTAGCACCGTCCCATGAATGCTCGTGCGAGGCTTCCCACGTGGACTTGCTACACTGCCCACCCCTCATGCTTCGTTTCCACACCTTGCTCTTGGGTCGAAGCTGCTGGTCGCTGCTCGCCGCCTGCTCCATTGGAGTCTTGTTGGCGACGAACGTGACTGCGCAGTCGACTGGTGGTGATGCGCCGATCGTATTCGATCGCGACATCCGCCCGATCCTGTCCAACCATTGTTTTCAGTGTCACGGTCCGGACGGCGAGCATCGCAAGGGCGGGCTCCGGCTCGACCTCAAAGACGATGCGTTCGCAAAGCGAGAAGGTGTTGCGGCCATCGTTGCGGGCGACGTCGATGCTAGTGCGCTCGTGCATCGCATCAGTAGCGACGATGGTGATGAGCAGATGCCGCCAGCGGAGGCCAACAAGCCGCTGTCCGAAGAGCAGCAGCAATTGTTGGTGCAGTGGATCAAGCAGGGCGCGAACTGGTCCGAGCATTGGTCGTTCGTTCCGCCGGTCGAGCCAGAGCAACCTGAGGTGAAAAACGCTGCGTGGGCACGCGATGCGATCGATCACTTTGTATTGGCCAGGCTCGATAGAGAGGGCTTGCAGCCGAACGAACATGCCGACCGGCGCACGTTGCTGCGGCGCGTGACGTTGGATTTGACCGGCATGCCGCCGATGATGAGCGAGCTGCAAGCGTTCCTCGCCGATACGTCGCCAGATGCTTACGAGCGCGCAGTCGACCGCCTGTTAGCCACGGATGAGTATGGCGAACACATGGCGCGGTTTTGGCTCGATGCCGCGCGCTACGGCGATACCCACGGGCTGCATCTCGATAACTACCGCGAGATGTGGCCATACCGCGATTGGGTGGTGCGCGCGTTCCGCGACAACCTGCCGTTTGACCGCTTCATCACTGAGCAATTGGCTGGTGACTTGTTGCCCGAGCCAACCGAAGACCAGCTGATCGCTTCGGGATTCAATCGCTGCCACATCTCGACCAACGAGGGTGGGTCGATCACGGAAGAGGTCTACGTGCGCAACGTGATCGATCGCGTCAGCACGACGGGCACGGTGTTTCTAGGCTTAACGGTCGGCTGCGCTGTTTGCCACGACCACAAGTTCGACCCGATCAGTCAGCAAGAGTTCTATCAGCTGTTTGCGTTCTTTAACAATCTGGACGGCAGTCCGATGGATGGGAACAACAAGGCGCACGCGCCGGTGATGAAGATCGCGAGTGATGCGAACACTGCGCAGCTGGCCAAGCTGAGCAATGATGCGAAAGCGGTAGAGACTCGCATTGCCGCGGCGTTAGCGGAGATCGCATACGTCGAGCCAGTTGCTGTCGCCGGTGTGGCCGCCAACATGCGCAAACGACAGGAGTTGGTTTGGCTGGATGACGAGTTGCCCGCCGGCGCCGCCATCGATGGTGACGGGCTGGTTTGGACCGAAGACGCGGCGTTCGTGCACAGCGGCATGCGCGCGATGAAGCGGCAGGGCCAGGGTAACCAGCAACACTACTTCCGTGACGCCAACCAGAAGTTGCGCGTCGCCACG
>JBNMND010000110.1:0-15941 GCA_051274975.1 Planctomycetota bacterium
CCAAACCGGCCAGAGCTTCAGCTTCGGCACGTTCTTGGGCGGTCAGTTTGGCGAACAGTTGCTCGGTGTCGACCGCGATCCGATCAGTGGCGACCTCGCCGTGGCTGGTTGGTCGCTGGGCGCGGACTACCCGACCACGCCAAGTGTCGTGCGCCCGTCTTCGAGCGGCGACATCGATTGCGTTCTGACCCGGCTCAATTCGAATGCCAGTGTCGCGGTGTTCTCGACTTACATGGGCGGCATTGGTGAAGACGCCGCGCAAGCGGTTGCGTTTGATGCCGATGGCTCGGTGTGGATCGGTGGCTTCACGGATTCGACCAACTACCCCGCGACGCTGACCGCGCCACAGCAGTCGCTTGGCGGCGCCAATGACGGTTTCGTTTCACGCATCTCGTCGGCTGGTCAGTCGCTGGTGTTTTCGACGCTGCTTGGCGGGCCAGGGCAGGACCGGGTGCGGGATATCGATCTAGCTGCGCCAGGCCTATTCATTGTCGGCGAAGCTGGTCCAGGCTTCCCGGTAACCGTCGATGCTGTGCAGATGCAGTTCTCGTCTGGGATCATCGATGGGTTCGCGACCTACTTGACCAACAACGGCTCGACGATCGCTTGGTCGAGCTACTTCGGCGGTGTCTTTCAGGACTCGCTGCAGGCGGTCGATTTCAATGACAACGGCATCGCGGTCATCGCTGGCTACAGCTACTCGTCCGACTTCCCGATTGCGCCGGCAGGCTACCAGAGCCAATTGCTCGGCGTCGAAGATGGCGTCGTGCTACAGCTCGACATGCTGACCGATATCGGACCTGCGATGCGGGTGGATCCGATCAGCTCGGCGAAGATCGAAATCGTTGAGAGCGGCGAAGTCGAGCTGCTTGAGTTCGACCTGACCAACATCAGTGACCGCACGCTCGCCGTCGATTCGGTGCGTGTGCTGGTTAGTGGCGCGGGGGCGACTCCGGCCAATGTCACAGGCTTGCGCGTCGTGCGCGCCGAGCAAAATGGCACCGCAGCCCACCTAGTTGGCGGCCCGGTCATGGCGTCACCTGGAACGGAGACGTTCGTGGCGCTATCGGGCGTGACGTTGCCTGGTCAATCGTCAACACGCTTTGTGGTCATGGCGACGGTTGCGTCGAGCAATGCTAGCTACGAAGTGGCCGCGGCGATCGTCGATGCGTCGGCTTGGCAGCTGCACGCGCTGGGGCTCGGCGGTGGTCCGACGGTCAGTGTCAGCGGCTTGGGCCGCGCAATTGGTTCTGTCTGCGTGCTCGGCGCGATTGTCGGCGATATCGATGGCAGTGGCACGCGCGACGTTGTCGATGTTCGCCGCTTGGCCAACCAAGTCGGCACAGCAAATCTGACGGCCGATACTGATGGCGATGGCGTACTGACTCCGATCGACGTGGCTGCGACGGCGCAGGCTGTGCTCGGCCGCGCCACGGTGTTTTTGGTGCCCAACCAGATCGCCCGCAACAATTGGCTGTTGGTGCGTGGCTTGTTGCCGAGCAGCGCTTCGGTGCAGGCGGTGCTCGGTGGCCGTTCGTTGTTGATTGGTCGCTCGATGCCGCGAGAACTGTCGGTGCGTGTCGACGATGATCATCCGGTCGGCTTGCAAGAACTTGTCATCACGCTCAATGGTCAGGCCGTCTTTAACGGCTTGGTCGAAGTGCTCTGATGGGCCGCGTCCTGCTGCTTGGCGGGTTGGATCCAAGTGGCGGTGCCGGCATCACGGTCGACGCCACGGTGGTGTCGCTGCTCGGCGGCGAGCCGTTGCCGATTGCGTTGGCAACGACGGTGCAAGGTCTACGTGGCTTCGTGCGCTCGGTGCCCATTGATGCCGCGGTGATTCGCGAACAGATAAGCACCGTGCTCGCGGATGGTCCGGTGCGCGCCGTCAAGATTGGCTATGTCGGTTGTGCCGAGCAGGTCGTTGCCGTGGCCGAAGCGCTGCAACCATTGCGGGATGTCGTGAAGATCGTGGTCGATCCGGTGTTGTCGGCGACCGCCGGTGGCATGAGCAGCGGCGACGAACTGGTGGCTGTCTACCGCGAATACCTCGTGCCGTTCGCGCACTTGGTCACGCCGAATACACCGGAACTCGCGGCGCTCGCCGATGGGCGCGCCGAGTCGTTGCTTGAGCTCGGAGCGCAAGCGGTCCTGCACAAGGGCGGCCACGGAGAAGGGCCCGAGGCCATCGACGAACTGTGGACCCGAGAGCTGGCCGCAGGTGAGTCGCCGTTTCGGTTCCAGCGCCAGCGCTTCGACTGTGGCCCTGTTCGTGGCACCGGTTGCGCGCTCGCCAGCGCGATCGCGACGCACTTGGCGGACAAGCGCAGTCTGCTCGATGCCTGCCGCACATCAGGCGATTGGCTCAGCGCGCTGCTAGCCCGCGTCAAGCCGCGCCCGAGCGGTCTCTCGCGTTACTTGCCGTTTAGTCGAGTCTAGCGGCTCAGGGGCCGTCACAGGCGCTCTCGGCCGTCGGGCCTTAGTCGCGTCGGAGAGGATTTATGCTGCCGTGCAGCAGGCATAGGATCAGGACTTCAAGATCTTGCGCTATGGCGCGCAGCAAATGCTTGGGCTGACCCTGTCCTAGCTGCGATCGAACAGCGACTTGATGACGCCTTCGTAGCGTTCGGTGATCACGTGCCTTCGCACCTTCATCGTCTGCGTCAGCATGCCGTTGTCGGGCGTCAGTGCTGCGCTGAGCACCTGCAACGTTGCGACGCGGTCGGTGGGGCGGCAACCGTTCTCGCGCGTGACCAAGCGATCGAGTTCTTTGCGATACAGCGCGCGCACTTTGTCGCTGCGCAACACGTCGCCTTCGACTTGCCAGTCACTCTCTGGAATCGCGTGTTCGAGCGCGTCTTTGCTTGGAACGATCAGCACGCCGAGCGCCTTCTTGTCTTGGCCAACAACGACCGCTTGTTCGATCAACGGCGACGTCTTGATCAACGTCTCGATTGGCTCCGGCTCGACGTTCTCGCCGCCCGCCAACACGATCGTGTCCTTGGCGCGACCAGTGATCCAGAAGTTCCCGTTGGCGTCACAGTGGCCGAGGTCGCCGCTGTTGAACCAGCCGTCGTCCGTCAGCACTTCCTTGGTGCGCGAAGGGTTTTCGTAGTAGCCGCGCATGATCTGCGGGCCATGGATCCACAGAATGCCGGTCTCGCCCTTCGGCAATGGCGTGCCGTCTTCCTGGCGCGCTTCGATGCGCGTATGTGGCAGCGGCGGGCCGATGTGGCCGGATTCCAATTGATGCGGCAATCGAATCGACGCGACCGGACTGGTCTCGGTCAGGCCGTAGCCGTTGCGCATCGGCATGCCCATGCCGAGGAAGGTCTCGTCGACGTGCTGCGGCAGTGCGCCACCGCCGCTGACGCAAAGACGCAGCTGTCCGCCAAAGACACTGCCGCGAATCTTCTTCAGCACGATGCCGTCGATGATCTTGTGCTGCAATCGTTGCAACATGCTGAGCTTGCCGCGGCCCTTTTGGCGCGACAGCGTCAGGCCCTTGCGCAGCAACTTGCCGGGCACGCCCTTGAGCTTGAGCGAGTGGTTGACGATGCCGTCGTGCAGGATCTCCCAGACGCGCGGCACCGCGGCGAACACGGTCGGCTTGATCTTCGGCAGGTCTTCCTTGAGGCGTCGTCGGTCGGTGTAGACGAGCACGCCGCCGCTGAAGAGCGCCAGGTAGTCCATCATGCGCTCATACATGTGCCACGCCGGCAGAACGGACAGGAAGCTGTCGTTCTCGGTCACTTGCAGCACGTCCTGCACCATGCGCATGTTCGAAATGACGTTGTCATGGGTGAGCATGACGCCCTTCGGCTCGGCGGTCGTGCCGCTGGTGTAGACGATCGTCAGTAAGTCGCTGGGTTGCACGGCCGCGCGCGCCTCTTGCAGCGTGGCGGCCATCTCAGCCTTCTTCTTGGCTCCGGCCGCGATCAGGTCTCCGAGCGCGAGCACGCCATCGATTTTGGTTTCGTCGGCCATGACGATGATGTGCTGCAACTTCGGCAGCTCGGCCTTCATCGCCATCAGATCCTCGGCGACTTTTTCGGTGTCCGCAAACGCTGCACAGCAACCGCTGTGAGCCAGGATGAACTGCAACTCCGTCGGCGTCGTATCTGAACCTCGCGGCACATCGACGACACCGAGGCCGGCCAGGGTCTGGTCGATCAGCAGCCACTCGTAGCGGTTTTCGGCGATTAGCCCGACGTGGTCGCCGTGCCCAATCCCCAGTTCCAGGATCGCTGCGGCCAGAGAATCGACGTCTTCTGAGACACGGGAGAACGAGATCGGGCTTTCATCCCGGGCCGATCGGCGGGGGAGAAAAATGCGTTCGCCACGGGGGCGGACGTGCTGATCAAGCAGGTTCGGGAACGTCGATAGGATCGAGGACATGCGCGAGGATTCTGGTACCATCCTGGGAGGCGTCAAGGAAGCGAATTCAGACGCTTGACAACCGTGGTGCAGATCCATACAGATGTGCGCCCTCGGTCGCGGGGTCAACCCTCAAGTCTGGATTCGCTCACGCTGAATCTGGTGGTAAGGTTGCTCCAGACGAGTTAGTTGCCTCTGGGCAGCGGTTGCCTTCGGGCAGCGGTTGCCTTCAGGGAACTAGGATGCGGGTGTAGCTCAGTGGTAGAGCATCACGTTGCCAACGTGATGGTCGTGAGTTCGAATCTCATCACCCGCTCCAATTTCCTCCCTGCCTGTTCCCACTGGGAATGGCAGGTGAGGAAGCTTTCTTCGGAGACTTTCCGGAGACGTTCTGCCGCAGCTCCTGACGCAGCACGGTGTTGAGAGGCTGCCGTCGGCCGAAATCAGCCGTCGTTAACACGGGTCTCCCGTGTCACCTCAGGCCCCGTTCGATCGTGGATCGTGCTGTTGATGCATTGGGTTCTGCCACCGTCGTAACTCAGGCCGTCGTACGAGCACTGCACCGGAGGTTGGCTCGCCGCTGATGCGGTCCCTGCGGCCAGCGCTACCTGCGCAGTGCCAGTGGTCGCCGCAACAAATTCCGACCGACTGAGCGTCTCTTTGCCCTGCTCGGGATCCGCCGCCTCAAACATCCGCCAGTAGCGAGCTGGGGTCTCGGCCTTAGTCGCGCCGTCCAGCTTCTGGCTTGCGGCTTGGATGCCCTCCGAGTCGGTTGCCTCGCCGAGCGAACATGCCTGAGACAGCTCAAGCACCTAGTGTTTCAACGCCGGCGATGCGTCTTTGGCGTCCCGAAGTTGCGTGGCAAGTGCCACTGCGCAGAACAACTACTCATCCATGGATGCGGTCGATGCTGCGAGCTCCGGCATTTCCGGACGGAGCACTTCTTCTACGGTTCTGGTCGTCATCTCACTCTCCTATGGGGGGCGGGTGAGCCGGGATCGTGGCAGTTTCCGTAATCCGGAGGCGTGGGGGCAGGCCTATGGCGTCTTGGTGTCGATCCTGGCCAATACGGAAGGGGAACTCTATGCGGCGCACGAAGCGGCGCCTGGCGGCTGGATGGGTTTTCGCCAGCTGGAGGTTATCGAACGCAAGCGCGAGAGCGACTCCATCACTTCGTTCTATCTGCGGCCACCGGATGGCGGGCAATCGCCACGCTTCAAGCCGGGGCAATACCTGGCCGTTCGCGTGCCAACTTGCGAACACAACAGTGACAACCTCAAAGGCGCGCGCACGCCGATCTTGTTGCTGTCGGGTGGCGTTGGGTTGACGCCGATGTTGTCGATGCTGCATGGCATCCAGTCGAACCCGGTGACGTTCTTGTATGGCGCGCTCGATGGTCGCAACCATGCGTTGCGCGAAGAAGTCATCAAGCTCGCCGCCAAGAAGTTCAACGCGCGCGTGCACTTCCGATACAGCGCCCCGCCGCCAAGTCTGGCGGTCGTGAGTAAACGCCAAAGCCGCGACGCATTGTTCGCCGGTTGCCGTTGGGGACGCAGTTTTCAGCGAACGAGGAACTGGACTGCATCAGTGGGATGGCGTGACGAGCGCCGTAATCTTCGAACATGAACGCCTGGAATCGCATCCTACTAGGACTCGCTCTCGCAGCTCCTGTGGTCGCGCAAGGCCCTAGGCCCGGTGTTACGACGGATTGGGCCAATGTCGAAGCGCGCATTGCCTGGCACGGTACCTGGACTGGAGCCCTCGCTGCTGCGGAAGCTTCGGGGCGTCCGATCCTGTTGGTGTTTGCTGCGCCGCATTGCGGGCTCGTGCCCGGCATGTGGTGACCCGGCAAGCAAGCGATGGACAGGAGTTACCTGTCCGACCAACAAGTCGTCGAGGCTTCGCGTGAGTTCGTCTGTGCGCGCTTGATCACGTTCGAAGACAGTGACGAAGCTAAGTTGATGAATCGATTGTTTGGCGGTGGTCGACTCGTCAACACGGTCTTCACGATCATGGATCCCAAAGGCAAGAGCGCGCTCGTTCGTGCCGGACGCTCTCCAAAGATGGCGTTTGACGATGCGGCGGCGATGGCCAATAAGATGGCCGCCGTGGCAATGCGATTTCCCGGTCGCAAGAAGGTTGTTGCCCAGGACCTGGGCTTGCCTGTTCTCGAGGATGTTCGCATTGCGCTCAACGTCACCGAGTGTGATGCGCAGATGTTGGTGATCCTGCGCGGCGACGACAAGCAAGTGAAGGTGATGCGCAGGAAGCTCACTGAGCTGAGCTGGTCGGGCAAGTTGATCGGCCGATTCCTGTATGCGGTCGCCGATGACAAGACCGACTGGCAGGCGCTCAAGAATGCGGACAAGGCGCCCAAGGCCGGCGTGCTGATTGCGCGCAGTGACGAATACGGGTTGACCGGCGAGATTGTCGCTTCCGCCAAGGCTAGCGTCACGGCTGAGAAGCTCGAAGAACTGTTGCTCGCTGTCGCCGCCAAGCACAATCCGAAGGCCGTCGATACGCGCCGTTTGCGCCGCCAGGGCATTCGCAACGGAGTGCAGTGGCAGGTCGAGTTACCGACGTCGAAAGGGCGATGAGTTCGTGCGTGGGCGTCCGAGCTAATTTGCGACGGTGGTCGGGCGGCTGATATGCGCCATGGCACGGGCAGTTCGAGGAAGTGCGAGCTAAGACGGCGCGACCACCGATACAGGGGTTAGCATGCAGGACCACCTCGCCTTCCCGATCGCCCTCGGGGACCACGCACAATGAGCAAGATCGTTCGAGAACTACGCAACTACTACTCCGTCATCGCCGACCTCGCGACGGAGGCAGAAGAGTGGACGTCGAAGCCGGCTTGGTTGGAGTTTGCTCCCAACAACGTTTGCAACCTTCGCTGCATCATGTGCCAGCAAGCCGATGGCTTGCCGGTCGAGGTGATGAAGAAGGGTGACGCCGTCAAGTTGCTCGATGAGATCTTGCCGGACATGACCGTGTGGACGCCGTCGGCGTTGTCAGAGCCGATGCTCGCCAACTTCCCGATGGTGTTGCAGAAGTGCCGCGAGCACGACGTTTACCTCAACATGTATTCGAACTGCACGCTGCTCACCGGCGCGAAGTTCGCAGACATGGCGGACCGGGTGCACAAGCTGTGGGTCTCGTTCGATAGCCCGCGCAAGGATGTGTTCGAGATGCTGCGCGAACGCGCGAACTTCGAGACAGTCGTCGCCAACGTGCGCGATATTCTGAAGATCGCTATCGAGAGAGGGATTCCGGTTGGCTTCGTGGCGGTGTTGGTCAAAGACAACCTTGAGCACATCGACGAGCTCGTTGACTTCGTCGCCGACCTCGGTGCTGTCGAGGCCGGTTGTGACCTGCGCATCCAGCCGATGCTCGATAACGCTGTGCGCTGCCGCGACCAAAACGTTTTCGCCGCCTACACCGAAGAGCAGATTAGCGCGTCGTTCGACAAGGCCTGCAAGCGCGCCGAGGAACGCGGCCTGATCTTCCATGTCGACATGGACGAACCCTACCGTCGCACCGTCGCGCCACGCGCCCCAACGGTGCGTCAGATCACGCCCGAAGTGTTGTCGGTCATGGTCGACGAAGTGCGCGACCGCTTCCCGCACTTCTGCTCGATGGCTAGCAACTACTCCAAGATCGAGCCCAACGGCGAGGTCTACCCGTGTTGCCGCGGCCCGCGCGAGTTGTTGATGGGCAATGTCAATGACAACTCGATGGCCGAGATCTGGAACGGCGACAAGTACCGCGAGTTCCGTCGCAACATGAACGCCAAGGACTACGCCGACGTTTGCAGCACCTGCGACATCCTCACGGCCAACCCCAAGTTCGATAAGAGCTGGCTCAAGAAGAAGCAGCCATCCGACGTCCAGGAGTAGAGGAAGCAGTCCGTACGGACTAATCGACTTGCTGCCAGGCGATGGTCTCGCCGGCGCGCATCGGCACTAGCATCTCGTCGCCGAACGGCAATTCAGCCGGCACACTCAGTTGGCGCCGTTCGAGCATGACCTTGTCCGTGTTGCGCGGCAGTCCGTAGAAGTCGGCGCCGCGATGGCTGGCGAACGCTTCGAGCTTGTCGAGTGCGGACGCCTGTTCGAATGCCTCTGCGTAGAGTTCGAGTGCCGCGTGCGACGTGTAGATGCCAGCGCAACCGCAGTCGCTTTCCTTCTTGCCGCGTGCGTGCGGCGCACTGTCGGTGCCGAGGAAGAAGCTCGGGTCGTCACCGGTCGCTGCAGCAACCAATGCTTCGCGGTGGAGCTCCCGCTTCAGAACCGGCAGGCAAAAGGCGTGCGGTCGAATCCCGCCGCGGAAGATCTCGTTGCGGTTCCACAGTAGGTGGTGGGCGGTGATCGTCGCGGCGACGTTCGGGCCCGCATTGCGAACGAAGTCGACCGCGTCCTTGGTCGTGACATGTTCGAGCACGATGCGTAACTTGGGGAAATCGCGCTGCAGCGGTGCCAGGTGCCGTTCGAGGAAGACCCGTTCGCGGTCGAAGATGTCGATGTCCTGATCGGTGACTTCGCCGTGCAGCAGCAACGGCATGTCGACACGCTCAAGCATCGCCAGCGTCTCGTGGACCTTGCCCCAATCGGTCACGCCGTTCTCAGAATTGGTCGTCGCGCCAGCTGGATAGAACTTCACCGCGTGCACGAATCCCGATTGCTTTGCCGCTTCGATCTCGGCCGGCTTGGTGCCGTCGGTCAGATACAGGGTCATTAACGGCTCGAACTGCGCGCCAGCAGGCACCGCTGCAAGAATGCGTTCGCGGTAGCTCGCTGCCTCCGCCACGGTCGTGATCGGAGGTCTCAAATTGGGCATGACGACCGCACGCGCAAACTGGCGGGCGATGTCGGGAGTCACCGTATTGAGGCCCGTGCCATCGCGAAGATGCACGTGCCAGTCGTCGGGTCGGGTCAGCTCAAGTCGCATTGCGCGACGAGTCTACCTGTCTGAGCGCGCGTTCCGACTCCTGACTCGGGAGTCATGAGCAGTTACTCTCTGTGGACCTTGTAGGGCCGGCTTTCCCGGCCGATTGCTGCCATGCGCCAAAACCTCCAATTCGTTCTTCCGGTACTTCTCCTGCTCGCAGCTTGTGGCAGCGGCTCTGGCGGCGGGGCGGCGACGTCCACCGCGGCGAGTGAGCCGGGTAGCGTCACCGTTCTCCTGGACACCCGCGCCGGCAGCGATTCGTGGGTGCAGTTCCAGTTGGCGGGCGCGACTCTCGAAGGCCCTGGTGGTCTGCAGACGGACAACCTGCTGCGTGAAGCGCGCATCCTGACCGTTGCCGATCCGAGTGGCGAAGTGACCGGCCTGCGACTTCGTGTCGCACCAACAGCGAACTACGAGGCCCTGCACCTAGTCTTCGTGCCAGGAACCGGCGTCGGGCGCGATGCAGCTGGAGACAGCTTCACGGTGACGGGACCAATTGATGTTCGCGTGCCAATCATGGATGGCCTGCAGCACGATGCCACGACCGCCAGCTGGCTGGTCATTGGCTACGACAACGCGGCGTTGACTATCCAGGGCACGAACGCAACTTGGTCGCCGGAGATGTCCGGGCGTCCCGATGGCACAGAGGTCACGCTGGATCCGCTGGCATACCCGGTCGTACGAGGCCGCGAACTCACGGTCACGGCGACCATGGCAGACGACTCCGTGCTTACGATTCGCGAATCGATGCAGAGTGGCTACCGCAATGAAGAGGGCATCGCCTACCCGACGCGCGAGGCGTTCCTCGACGAGTTGACGCTCGATGACGATGTGTGTGTCCTTGGCAGAATCACTCGCAAGGGTCATCTAGACGCGGACACGATTTGCCGCAAGCCTCGCTACGCACAGTCGCGCTTCATTGGTCGCGTATTGGAAATTGGCGCCAACGGTGATCGCTTCCGTTTTCGTGTCCAAGCGGTCAACCCGCGCGGGGCGGGTCCACTTTTGGAGGCGCCGGTCGAGGTTTGGATCGTTACCAGCGGTGCCCGCATCGAGGCCTCGAACGGAAACAGTCTGGCGTTCGCCGAACTCGCCGTCGGCCGCTTAGTCAAGGTGAAGTGGCGCTCCTTCGAAGTCGGCCCCGGCGGCATGTTAATTTACTCTGCGACGTCCGTGGAGGTGCCCGGCGGCGACAGTGCCCGTCCGCACCCGCAATGGCAGGCCCGCGTAACATCCGTGGATGTCGCCAACCACTCCTTCGTAATCGAACCCCGCAACGGCAAGCCGATCCGCATCGGTGGCGAGTCCGTAACGCAGGCAACCGTGCTCGTGGGCGCCAATACCAAGATTGAGCGGCGTGCCCCCGGTGGCCGCCAGATGATTTCGTTGTCGCAGATCCAACCGGCCATCGACCGTGTTTGGATTCGAGGGAGGGCGACTGGGCCAGCAACGATCGAGGCAAGTCGTGTTCGCGTGCGCGAGGAGTGATGGACCCACAGCCGGGCGGTCCGTAGCCTGCACTCGTGAGTGGTGATCCCCGGTTTCGCTTCGGCTTCTCGCCGTGCCCTAATGACACGTTTTCCTTTTGGGCGGCGGTCCATGGTGCGGTCGATTCGTCGATTGTGTTCGAACCGGAGTTGGCTGACATCGAAACGCTCAACGAACGGGCGGTGTCCGGTGTGGATGCGCCTGAAGTGACCAAGTTGAGCCTGCCGGCGTTGGCGCGCTGCGTCGATCGCTACGCGGTGCTAAGCAGCGGCGCGGCTCTGGGCTTTGGCTGCGGGCCGTTGGTCGTTTGCCGCGATCCAGCGATGACGCTCGAAGACTTGTCGAAGTCGCGCGTCGCGATTCCCGGTCATCACACGACCGCCAACCTATTGATGGCGAGCCTGCTTCCCAAAGCGGCCGAAGTCGTCGCGATGCGGTTTGACGAGATCATGCCGGCTGTCGTCTCGGGTGCTTGCGATGCCGGACTCGTGATCCACGAGAGCCGCTTCACCTATGCCGATCATGGCCTGCGCGAACTCGCCGACCTCGGCGTCTTGTGGGAAGGCGAGACCAACGGCCCGTTGCCACTCGGCGTGATCTGCGCCCGACGCGATCTCAGTGACGAGGACTTCTTCGCCATCGAGGCCGCTTTGCGCGATTCGGTTCGATTGGCGCGACGTGAACCGGAACGGGCACGGGCGTGGATTCGCGAGCACGCGCAAGAAATGGCCGACGACGTCTGCGACCAGCACATCGCGCTTTACGTCAACGATTTCAGCGAAGATCTTGGCGACGTCGGTCGCACAGCGATCGACGCGCTACTGAGCCGCGGGCGAACGGCCGGGCTGTTACCTGCCGGTTGCTCGGCTTACCGGGAGGATTCCGCATGAGTTACCCATTGGAACTCGCGCTGAATCTCACCGCAGCCGTCACGACCCTGTCGATCGTGGTCGGGTTGATTCTGCGGCGATTGCAGCGGCCAATTGGTGGATTCCTACGCGGTTGCGCCAGGGTCATCGCTGTCATGTGCGTGATTGCCGTCGGCTTGCGCTTCTTGATGTTGCCGGTGCTCGCGGCACTGTTCTTCTCTGCAGTCACGATGGTGCTGGCGCTCATCATCGGTCTGGTGCGATGGCTGTTGCGCAAACCGCAACGGCGCTTCTGGCGCATCGTTGGATGGAGTCACCTCGGGTTATTCACAATCCATCTGTTCGTGACCTTCCCAGCGTTCCTCGGTTGGTTCGGTTCGCGCCAGTTGCAGTCGCGCGGCTTGGAGCGGCTCTACGAAGGACCGCGTGTTGCCGCCGACGGCAAGATGATCATGCAGACCTGGGACACGCTTGAGTCCGAACGGGATGCTGGCAAGCCATCCGTGGCCGAAGATGTCGCCGCCGCCGCGCGCAAGCGAGCGCACAGTGTGTCGAGTTCGGATGGTGTGACCATTCGCGCCTATCGCCTCGAAGCAAAGACCGAAGAACCGGCGGCCGTCGCGGTGCTCGTGCACGGCCTATTCCGTTCTTCGATGGAGTTGGAGCCAGTCGCGAACATGCTGCGCGACCGCGGCTGTGAGTGTTGGTTGGTCGATCAGCGTAACCATGGTCGCAGCACGCGAGCTCCGTTCACTGGCGGCTTGCGTGAGAGCGACGACATCGTTGCGGTTGTCGATTATGTGCGTTCGCAGCCGGGGCGGGCGAAGACGCCGCTGGTGTTGTTCGGCGTTAGTCTCGGCACGATCGCCGTAGCTCTGGCCTTGCCGCGCATCGACAATGTTGGCGGCGTGTTGCTCGATGCCCCGATCGACGATCTGACCGCGGCAGCGCATCGCATGATGGCATTCAACCGACCTGGGGACCGACGCTCGGCGGCTTACCTTTACGAACCGTGGCGTTCGCTGATCCTGACGTCGCTCGGCGCCTGGTCAGACTTCTCGACAACGGATGTTTCGCCGATCGAAGTGTTGGCAACGTTGCCGCACGACCTGCCGGTCTTGGTGGTCGGCGAAGAAGTCGACGATCGCGCGCCACCTCAAACTGTCAAGAACCTCTACGAACGCATGCCCCAGCACGAGGGCACCAAAGAACTGTGGCAGGTTCCGAACGTCGGCCACGGCCGCGCCTTCTTGGAGTTGCCGGCGGCGTTTGATGAAGCGGTTGGCCGTCTGCTTGCGCGGCTGCGTCAAGCACCGCGCTAGACCGCGTCAGCGTCCGGATCCTGAGTCGGGATCATCGCGATTGCGATCGATAGCAGCACGCAGGCAACCGCGAGAGCCGGGAGCGCATTGCCGTTCAGCATCCATACGGTGATCGCCAACAAGCAACCCGCTTCGATGATCGCGAGCGGCACGATGCGCGACAGGAATCGCGGCGTCGCCCGATGGTCCTTGTCGGCGGCTTTGGCCTTCTTGGTCATCAAGCTGCGCACGAAAACCGCGCTAACCGCGAAGGTGATGCCGACGATCAGAGCAACGGTATCGAGCACTTCGATCGGCTCTTCGGACAGCCCTACGCCATCGTTCATCTTCAGCATCACGCCAGCGACGATCGCATACATCGCCATGCCAAACACGAGCGCCATGCACACCATTCTCTGGCCGGCGAACGGCATATTTACGTTGCCACTCATGTCGGCACTCTAGAGCAACACACGCCCTGCCACGACCCTTGTGCCGCTAGCGAGAACGGGTTTGTCGTTCGAGTGCCGCCGCCAACTCGTGCCGCGGCCACGACAGCGAAGGCTTCATGTTGGCGAGGTTGCCGTGCATCAGTGGGTGGTCGATGCGCGGCAGCGGCAGCTCCGTCCACTCGCGAACGTTCTGGATCGCGATGATTTCGACTGGATAGATGCGGCACGCAGGGTCGTCGAAGTTCTTGCCGGCGCCGCGTGCTTCCTTCAGGTGCCAGTCGAGCAGGTCGGCCATCGCGCGACTGAGCTGGCGTCCATCACCCTTCCAATGCAGCATGATCTCTTCGAACGGGCCGAGGCGCGACGACATGTTTGGTCGGCGACCGGCGCGCAGCGCCAGCAGTTCGCGCGTGAAGAAGGCGACGCTGTCATGCTCGCTAAACGCGATGTCCGGCAGCGACATCATGAACTCGTAGAGCGGCTCCGCGCCAGGGTCGTGCAGTGCCAATCCGAGCAGCGATGTCCACGCGCCGTGCAGCAGCGAGAACGGCAGGCGTGCGTGTTTGCCGCGACGCGGTCCGGTCTGTTGGCGCATGCGTGCCAAGAGCGCCGTGCGCCGCAAGGTCTGGCCTTGGCGCGCTTCGTCAAATCCTTCGCTGTCGCCGTTGAGTACGCGCAGCATGCCATTGCCGAGATGCCACGAGCCGAGCATCCACGCCGCGACGTTTGCCTGGGTGCGCCGAGTCGGGTCACGGAGCACACGCCGCAGCTGGGCTTCCTGCTCGTCGCACAGGAACTTCTGGTTGCCGGCGCGGGTGGTCCACTCTTGCAGGCCGCGGTGCAGGGAGGTCAGGGTTGCTAGGGACATGTGGGGTGCTGCGAAGAGTAGCCTTCGCTTGGGCTCACGGGAAACGTAGAGTCCGCGCGTGGACGTGCTGCTCTGGGTGCTGTTTGGTCTGCTGCCCGCGATTGCCGCGATGCTGCTCGGCGTAGGCGTGGGCGGACCGCGCTGGCTCGCCTTGGCACTGGCGATTGCGATCTGTGTGCCGTTCGGTATGGCGGATGGCTGGCCGAACTGGTTCTGGAAGCTGGATTTGATGCACGGTGAGCCGCGTCCGGCACTTTGGTGGACGCTCTTGCTCGGTGGGTTGCTGGGCACCATGTATGACTTTAAGGTGCTGCCGCGGGTCCTCAACTTTGCACTCGAAGTCGGGTTGGTGCTGCTGCTGCCGTGGCTGCTGTCGGCGCCGTTGCGCGAGGCGTGGAGCTTCGAGGGCTGCCTGCTTTACCTGGCCGTCGGGTGGTTGCTGATGGCCGGGTTGTGGTTGGGTCTGCGTCGCTCGGCGAAGGCGCAGCCGGGCTTGCCGGTGCCACTGGCGATGACGATTGTGCTCGGCGTCGATGCGTGGCTGCTGCGTGAGAACGCTGGTGGGCCGGATTGGCAGCTCGCCGGTGTCGCGGCCGTGGCGCTTGGCTTCGCGGTGATCACGACGATTTGGCGGCGCCCGTTTGTCTGTGGTTCGGGGGCAGCGTTGACGATCACGCTGGCGCACACCGGTTTGCTGATCTGCGGCCGCAGCGAACAAGAACTGCTGAAGTTGCCGTTCGTGTTGGCGTGGATTACACCGCTGCCGATGTGGATTGTGGTGGCGCCGTGGTTCGCGAAGCAACGTGGCGTTGGTGCGTGCCTCGCGGTGCTGTCGGTCGCGACGTGCGGCGGCTTCGCTGTGTGGTTGTCGGCCGCTGCTTAGCGTTGCGCTACCTGATTGGGCCTTGCCACGGGTCGCCTGGCTTGGGCCGCTGATCTGCAATCGCCTTCGGCAGCGGTGCCTTGCGGGCGCACATGCCAACAACTGCCAGCATCATGGCGGACGTTCTCAGGGAGTCTTGTTTGCCAACGCCCGGCCACAAGCCCGTGGCCGGGCGTTGCTCGATCAGCGGCGCCACGCGCTGCCAGTGTGCCTTGCGAACGCTTGCCGGCAGCAAGCGCACGGCGAACGCGCCGAGCCACGCGTGCAGTGGGTTGGCGAGTGGCTCGTCTGGCCAGCAATTCGCGATGGTTAGCTCTGGTGGGTGTGGCGTGCCGGCGACGAGCTCCACGTAATGCCGCGCGGCAGCGTGTAGTCGCGTCTTGGTTCTCGGCGCTATGGCGGCGCCTCGCTTAGCCAAGTCGAGAAACTGTTTCTGCTGGCGGGCGAACTCCGAGCCTTTGAGCGACTGCGCGAGCATTGCCAGAAGCACGGTCTCCTCAGTCGTCGGTGGTGTTGCTCCCTTCTCCTCGAACCTCGGCATTGCGGTCTTGAGGCCTTCCTCGATGACTCCGGAGAGGATCTTGTGGTTGGCATCAAGGCCGGCTCGAGTGAATACCAACGCCATCAGCAATCGGTGCAATCGATTCGGGAACTGTGCGTCGGGGGCTTTAGTCAGCGCGTCTTGCTCCCGGCAGAGCCAGATGATCAGGGTCTTGAACTCCCTCTTCTGATAGCCGCTGCGCATGCCGGAGCCCA
>JBNMND010000111.1:0-15675 GCA_051274975.1 Planctomycetota bacterium
GCGCAGATGCCAGGTGCCTTCCTCGTTCGTCAACGAGAGGTGCTCTGGGAACATCGCGCGGGCCATGCGGGCGAGCAACCCGATCTCGACGCCGCCATGCGAGCATTGAATTCTGGGCCCCAGCGCTCCGCGCCAACACGCCTGACCCGACGTCAGAAAGCTGCCATCAAGAAACTCGAGAGCAAGCACCTTGGTCTGTTGACGACCGCGCGAGACCTCCAGCGCAAAGGGGACATTCAGGCGTTTGCGACGGCGACCGACGAAGCCTCAAAGGTCGCCGACGAAATCGACGCACTCAAGCAACAGAGCAGCTAGCAGTCGATGGGAGGGCACGCAAGCGGCCCTGGCGCGCGCTACTTGGTACCAGTCCGCTCGAAGCGAAGGTGGCACACGCCAATGTGTCGCTCGCGGAACCCTGCCTCGCAGTAGGCGAAGTAGAAGTCCCACGCCCTCAGGAAGGAGTCATTGCCACCGAGAGCAGCCACCTGCTCGCGCCTGGCAAGCCAAGTCTGCCGCCATCGATTGAGGGTCTCGGCGTAGTGGAGACCAAAATCCTCCATCTTCACCAATCGCAAGTCGGTGTGTTCACTCGCCGCCTTCGTAATCGCCGTCACCGATGGAATGAAGCTGCCCGGAAACACATGCCGCTTGATGTAGTCAACAGACTTCAGCGCCGTCTCATAGTGCTGGTCCGCGATCGTGATCGCTTGCAGACCAAGAATCCCGCCCGGCTTCAAACGCGCCGCGCAACAACGCAAGAACTCGGGGAGGTATCGTGCGCCAACAGCTTCGATCATCTCGCAGGAGATCAGCTTGTCGAAAGTGCCCTCGACATCGCGGTAGTCCTTCTGCAGGAGCTCAACCCGGTGCCCGAGGCTCGCCGCATGAACGCGATCGGAAGCCATCTGAAACTGGTTGGACGAGATCGTGGTTGTCGTGACATGAGCACCAAACGTGCCGGCAGCGGCAATTGCGAGGCTGCCCCATCCGGTTCCAATCTCAAGCAACTTATCTCCCGGCGTCAAGTCGACCAGAAGACACAATCGCCGCAGCTTCTCTGCCTGAGCGGCCGCCAAGCTTTGGTTGGGGTACTCAAACCAAGCTGACGAGTACGTCATCGACGGATCCAAGAACAGCGCGAACAGGTCATCACTCAGGTCATAGTGATCGGCGATGTTCTGACGACTGCCTTCGCGGCTGTTCCGTCGCTGCCAGTAGCCGAGACGCAGCAACAGCCGTCGTGGCAGCGACCAAAGCGAACGATCGACATCCAACAAGACATCCCGATCGCGCACCATCAGTCGCAACACCGAGACCAGATCGTCCGTGTCCCACTTGCCGGCAACGTAAGCCTCACCGGCACCAACGGCACCAGAGGCCGCTAGCGCGCTGAAGAACGAGAGGTCGTGAATCTCCAGATCATGAACGCCAAGGGCCCCGTCAAGATTGCCTACCGTTGCGGCCCCGGAGCTGTCGCTGATCGCCAAGGCGCCGCTCTGCAGACCAGCTAGACGCTTGAGAACTCGTGCACGCAAGAACCTCTGCCAACCAGTCGCAGACCGCGACGCCGCATGCAGTGGCAGCGCGCTTCGGGGGGAAACCAAGTTGGAACGACTCATGTCTTTGCGCGACGACGGGGGTGGGCATGAAAGGGCGCACGTCGCATCCAAAGGCGCAATGCTTGCCAGTGGATCGATGCGGTGATCATCAAGCCGATCAACGGATGACGGAGCCAACTGCGCACCAACGTTCCGGTTCGCCACGGCTGCTTGCTCATCACGAGCGTTGCATCAAACGCCTTGCCTCCGGCAGCATGGTTCTCCATGTGCACCAACAACCGCTTACCGGGCGAAGAGAATCGCCACAGGTAATCGTGATCCATCGGCTGGAACGGACTGACGTGGAAGTCCTTGGTGAACCGAGCCACGACCTGTCCTTTCTCATCGGCTGGAAGGATGTAGTGGTGTCGTTCGCGCCACGGCGTGTTCGTGATCTCCGCGAGCACTGCCACGAGCTGTTCCTGCTGGTCAAAGCAGTAGTAGAACGACACTGGGTTGAACCCATAGCCAAAGCAACGCAGCGCGGTCAGCAGCCGAACGGCACCGTCCGGCCGGAAGCCAAGACGCTCCTGCACCGCGTCACAGACGGCCTCGCGTAGTGGCGTATCCTTGCAGCCAAAGTAGTCCGAGCGGCGAAACCTGACCGGTGCCGGTCGACGATTGGACCAGAACCACCGGCCTCGAAACGCCTGGTCGATCTCGTCGACGTCAAGATAGGCCAGATCAAGCCGCAACGAGAACGAGCGATCGACTGCGTCGAAACGACGATGCCGCACGCTGCCGCGATAGATACCGCTATGAACGATGCAGGCTGAGTTCACGACGCCACTCCACGCATTGCACGAGCGACCAACGGCGTAGTCGCGCTTCCATTCCCGACTCCGAAGTCTGCCGCCACGCGCAGCGCCGATTTAACTCCGTCCTCGTGGAAGCCGAAACCGCACCACGCACCACAGAACCAGATGCGGCCGGTACCGCTGACTTGGCCAACGTCCGCCTGAGCTTGCAGGCACCGCTGATCGAACACCGGGTGGTCGTAGGAGAAACGGCGCAACACCTTCTCTGGGTCGATCATCGCGGAACTGTTCAAGCTCACGAGATAGCGCTCCGTAGTCTCGAGCCCTTGCAGCGTGTTCATGTCGTAGGTCACCGTCGCATGCTCACTAGCACTCGCCGGTAACCGGTAGTTCCACGCCGACCACGTCTTCAGCCGTCTTGGCATCAGGCTTGTGTCGGTGTGCAATACGACATCGTTGGCCTGATAGGGAATCGCCGAAAGCACGGCCCGTTCGGCATGCGAAGCGTCGGCAATCATGCGCGCGGCCTGGTCGCTATGCGTTGCCAAGACCACCGCATCAAACAACTCCAGTTCACCACCCTTGACGCGCACCAAAACGCCACCAGGCTGCCGGCGAATCTCCACAACAGGCGCGTTCAGTCGGATGCGATCCGAGAATGTGCCGGACAGAGGACCGAGATAACTGCGTGAGCCTCCGACCACGGTGCGCCACTGCGGCCGATTCTTAACCTGCAGCATGCCGTGGTTGCTAAAGAACCGGATGAAGAAGCGCGCCGGCATGCTAGCCAAAGCAACGGGCTTGGCTGACCAGATCGCTGCCATCATCGGCATCAAGTACCAACGCGCAAACGCGCCATCAAGACGAGCCTCACGCAGCAGTTCGCCGAGTGTCAGATCACTATCCAGGAACGACTCCGCCATCCGGTGGAATCGGCGAATGCCACGCAACATCGACCAGAATGCCGGCCGCAGTAGATTGCGGCGCTGGGCGAACAAGCCATCAACGGATCCCCCGCAATACTCAACGCCAGATGCTTCGCATTGCATGCTGAAGCTCATCGTGGACGCCCGCACCGGCACATCCAATCGGGACATCAAGCCCAAGAACTCAGGGTAGCTCAGGTCATTGCAGACGATGAACCCAGTGTCAATGGCGAGCACCCCGTCGCTCGTCTTCACGTCAACGGTGTGCGTATGCCCGCCAATCCGCGAGTCTGCCTCGAACACAACCACATCATGCTTGGTCGCCAGGCGCTCGGCCGCCAATAGGCCTGAGATCCCCGTTCCGATTACGGCAACACGCTTGCGGCCGTGCCCAATGAAGGCACCCGCGCGTGTCATCGGCGAACCCGCGCAGGTAGCGGCCTAATGCCAGAGACAAGACCAACTGCAGCCATCGCCCGTAGTACGTAGTACGTGATGTCAATCTGCCACCAACGAAAGCCCTGCTGAACGGAGCCGGGATGCCAGTGATGGTTGTTGTGCCAACCTTCTCCCAGGGTCAGGAGCGCCAACAGAAAGGAGTTGCGGCTTTGATCTTGCGTAGGCCAAGCACGCCGACCAAACATGTGAGCAACCGTGTTGATCGATGCGGTCACGTGAAACAGCACCGTCGTCGAGATGCAGAAGCCCCAAACCAGCATCTGCACGGCACTGGTGCCAAGCTCTGGATAGAAGCGCTCCAACACTCCACCAAGGACTGCGAGCGAGAGCAGTAGCACCGCCGGAACCACTCGATCGTGGCGATCGAGCCAGACGAGTTCTGGATACTTCGCGAAGTCTTTGACCTGCGACATATCGGTGCGCCAAGCACCGCGAGTCACAAACCACCCAACTTGCGACCACCAAAAGCCGTGCTTGTGCGGCGAATGAGGGTCGCCTTCACCGTCCGGGTCGCGGTGGTGCTTACGGTGGTGTGCAGCCCACCAAAGCGCCCCCCGTTGCACGGCAGTTGCCCCGAGCAAGGCACCAGCGAACTGCATCGGCCGAGACATCGTGTAGCTGCGATGACCGAAGTAGCGATGGTAGAACCCCGTCACCGCAAACATTCGGATCAGGTACAGCGCGACGGCAACCGCTACCGCAACGGGGCTCCAACCGACGACGAATACCAACAGGCAGGCAGCCTGCATGACGAGCCAAGGAGCGATGCGCCGCCACTCAATTTGGCGGTCATCCGATGCTATGGCCGATTCAGCTAGAGTGCTAGTTGTCACGTGCGAGGCTCCACTATACCGGCTTCGCAACGTCCTGCGCGCTAGATGCACAAACTTGCATCTCGTTGACTGCTCCCGGCGAAGGGTTGATCAGGTCGACCACCTCCACAATGAACTTGCTCGAACTTGCTACGCCCTTGCTGTTCTGGGCCTGGATCGCAGTCACGACGCTCTTTGCCGTTCTGTGGCTGTTCCAGCTGCGCACCCGAAACGCGACTTCCGTCGATCTCGCCTGGGCAGCAGCAATCGGAGCACTTGGCGTGCTGGCGGCGGTTATCGCAACCGGCAGCGGACCGCAACGCCTGCTCGCAGCAACGCTCGCGGGCCTGTGGAGCGCCCGGCTTAGCTGGTATTTGCTGGCCCACAGGGTGATGACCGAGTCCGCCGAAGATGGCCGCTACCAAGCGTTACGTCGCCTGCTGGGCAAACGCGAAGCCATTGGGTTCTTCTTCGTCTACCAGCTACAGGCACTGCTGGCTTTGGGCTTCGCAACCCCATTCATCTTGCTTGCCTACTCATCCGAGCCGGCCGTAGTTCCTCTGCAATATGCAGGCATTGCACTGGCGGTCTGCAGCCAAGTCCTCGTGTCCACGGCTGACCAACAACTGGCTAAGCACCGCGCCAATCCGGCCCTACGCGGCCGAACGTGCCGGGGCGGCCTATGGCGATACAGCCGCCACCCCAACTACTTCTTCGAGTGGCTTACCTGGTGTGGCTTTGGCCTCGCCCAATTCGCAGCAGTCGGATGGGCGGCGGCAATTGCCCCCGTCGCGATGCTGCTCTCAATCCGCTTCTTCACCGGCGTGCCGTTTACCGAGAAGCGCGCACTGGTTTCGCGCGGCGACGACTACCGGCGCTACATGGCTGAGACCAACGTCTTCTTTCCTGGGCCGCCGCGTCGAGCCACCGCCACACACCCAACCGAATCATGAGCAAAGTGATCGAACGCTGCCTCGAACGAGGCCTCCTCCCAGACGCCATCGTTCGCGGAGGCATCCGCCGCCTGTTACGCAAACGGCTTCGCAACGAGATGACCCACGATCCCGAGGCCTCGGCACACCGACTTGCCAACTGGATTCGCCAGTGTGACGAGAGCTCGATAGCCGTGTCCGTAGACGCTGCCAATCAGCAGCACTACGAAGTGCCAGCGGCGTTCTTCGATCTCGTATTGGGCAAATACCGCAAGTACAGCTGCGGACTCTGGAGCACCCCAACAACGACGCTCGACGAAGCGGAAGCGGCGATGCTGGCACAAACCTGCAAGCGAGCCGGTATCAAAGATGGCATGCGCGTACTCGACCTCGGCTGCGGTTGGGGGTCCATGTCACTCTGGGTAGCAGAACAGTTCCCAAACTGTCACGTCGTCGGCGTCAGCAACTCAGCGAGTCAACGCGAGTTCATCCTCGGCCAGGCGAAGAATCGCGGTCTTGCTAACGTCGAAATCATCACTGCCGACGTCAATGAGCTAGAGCTCCCAGAGACACGCGAACGCCCATTCGACCGCATCGTTTCGATTGAGATGATGGAGCACACTCGCAACTGGCGACAGCTGCTCGAACGCGCGGCAGGGTGGCTACAGCCCGATGGACGGATGTTCGTGCATGTGTTTACGCATCGGTCGGTTGGCTACGAATTCGCCTCGCAAAGCGAAGATGACTGGATGGCTCGTCACTTCTTCACGGGCGGCCAAATGCCCGCAGACTCGCAGCTACTCCACTTCCAAGACCACCTTCAGGTCGAATCACACTGGCGCGTGAGCGGTCGGCACTACCAACGCACGGCAGATGCGTGGCTTCGTAACCTCGACGCCAATCGCGACGAAGCGACCACGATCCTTCGCCGTCCCTACGGCCAACAAGCCGCCAAGATGACCAACCTGTGGCGCGTCTTCTTCCTCTCTTGCTCAGAGTTGTGGGGGTTCGACAACGGGCGCGAGTGGCTGGTGTCCCACTACTTGATGCGACCACGCAGTACCTCGGCCCCGACCGGCTCGTAAGAGCTCGCCAAATCAGTCGGGGTAGTGCCGGTTTCGACCGATAACAGAGGCGCGACCTGAAGATGTTGTTTCTTGCGGATGTGCCGTACTAACATCGAACTCCCCCTCAGATCCGAAGTTCTGCACCGATGAACCGATTGGCCATGTCGTTGCTCACAGCCCTGCTGCTGAGCTCCTCTGTTTTTGCGCAGCGTCCGGTGGATCACCTTGCCTTGGGCAAGATGTGGACGTTCGAAAACCCGCCGCTTGCGTACCTGGAGAAGGAATACGGGTTCAAGCCCGATCAGAAGTGGCTCGACTCGCTGCGGCTTGGTGCGCTGCGACTTGGCGAACGGGACAACCCTTGGTGCTCGGCGTCGTTCGTGTCGCCGAAGGGTCTCATCATGACCAACCACCACTGCGTTCGAGATCAGATCGCGCAGGTGCAGGGCAGCAACAACTGGGTCAAGAATGGGTTCGCGGCGACGGCACTCGAAGACGAAGTGCCGATCCCGGGACTAACGGTTCACCAGTTGATCGCGCAAGAAGATGTGACCGCACAGGTCGAGAAGGGCATCGAGGCGAGCGACGACGACGTCACTACCGCCGACAAGCGCAAGGCCAACATCGAAGCGATCAAGAGGGCAGCTGACGATGCGCATGAAGACTCCATGCACCAAGTCGTGTCGCTCTACCAAGGAGCCGTCTACCAGTTGTATCGCTACCGCGTTTGGGACGACCTGCGCTTGGTCGTCGCGCCGCACCTGCAAACCGCGCACTTCGGCGGTGACCCGGACAACTTCACGTTCCCGCGTTGGAGCATCGACTTCTCGTTCGTGCGCGCCTACATCGACGACAAGCCCGCTGACACGTCGGCGCATTACTTCCGGTGGCGGCAGGAAGGCGCGAAGGACGGTGAGTTGGTGTTCGTGCCCGGTAACCCCGGCAACACCAACCGGCAGATGACGATGCAGCAGCTGAATGTGCAGCGCGAAGTTGAGTATCCACTGGTGCTCGAACAGTTTAAGAACAGCATTGCCATCCTCGAGCCGTTTAAGGATCGCGCGCCGCAGTTCCTGACAACACTGCTCGGCTGGCAAAACAGCTACAAGGCCATCAAGGGCATGCTTGACGGACTCAAGGACCCTGCCTTGATGCTTAAGAAGCGAGATTACGAACAACACTTCCGCGGCGTCGTTGCAGAAGACAAGGTGCTCGGCCATGAGTACGGCGACCTGTGGCGCGAGTTCAACAAGCTCATTGGCACGCAACGCGAGTTGATGCCGAAAGGCATGTTCTACCAACCTGGATTCTCGAGTGCGATCCAGCGCGGCTTGCTGATCGCGGAGAGCTTCGATAAGTCTGTTGATGCCGCGGCTCGCGAAGAAGCCAAGAAGATCGCGCTCGATTTCGCCGGCGGCAGTAGCCCACTGACGCACGCGCTGTTGATCGACCAGTTCGAACGAGCCGGCAAGTGGCTGCGCGCCGACGATCCCTACCTGGTCGCCGTCGGTGGCGAACACCGCAGCGCTCGTGGCACGGATTGGGCAGCGGCGATCGGCGACCTCAACCAAAGCAAGTTGACCCGCGATCGCTTCGTGCAACTATTGCTCACAGAGGCCAGCGGCGAAGAACAATGGCAGAAGAGCGATGACCCCGGCGTGCGAGCAGCTCGCGTGTTGTGGCCATTGATGCAAGCGACCGAGAAGCAGCAGAAGGTGCTCGACGACGGCTTGGCCAAGCAAGGCACACGACTTGGCCGCGCACTGCACAAGGTCTACGGCAGCAACATCAGTCCCGACGCTACCATGACCCTGCGCTTCTCTGACGGCCGCGTGAAGGGCTACGAGTATAATGGCACGTTGGCACCGTGGGCGACCACGTTCTACGGCCTGTATGGCCGGGGCATCGAGTTCGGCAACGCGTACCCATTCGACATCCCTGCTGCGTGGCTGGAGAGTCAGGCCAAGATCGACATGGCGAAGAAGGTCTGCTTCGCCAGCACCAACGACATCGTCGGCGGCAACTCCGGCTCATGCATCGTCGACGACCAACTGCGAATCGTCGGCTTGGTCTTCGACGGCAACATCGAGTCGCTGCCTAACGACTTCTACTTCACGCAAGACATCGCGCGTGCCGTCAACGTGCACACCGACGCGATCATCGAAGCGCTGCAACACGTCTACGGAATGACGCGCGTCGTCGACGAACTTCGCGATGGCGCCGGCCGCTAACGCCAGGCAGCGCACCCAAGCCGCCTTACTAACTGCGCGGCGTGAAAAACTGAGCGGCGCATGCGTCCGAATCATCGGCCGCAAGGTAACTACGCCAACGGCGTGAGGTAGAGCACCGGCACGTGCTCCAGCATGCCCGAACTAGCACCGGCTCCATGCGCTCTGTTTCGACTACAAACTCGCTCCTTGCCACCGTGTTCTTGGCGCTCGCCGGCCGCGAGCAGACGCTCAACTCCTAGCCAGTGAACTCCACCAACGTGTGGTCTTCGCCGGCGAGCTCTTCTTCGATGATCGCGGCGATCACGCTCCAATCACCGCCTGCCAGGCCGGCGCCGAGCATCGGGTAGCCGATCCGTCGGCCAGCGAACCGCTTCTTGATGGCGGCGAACGCACTTCGAACTGCATCGTAGTCGACCAGAGGCATCGGCCCATGGTAGTCGAACTGCGTGTAAGCGTTGACGACCGCGAGCGCGTGATCACCAACCTCAACCTCGGCAACGCGAATCGTCCCGAGTTTGGCACGATCTCCAGTCCCGGTCGCCTGATCGGCTTGATAGGCCTCGGGGAACGCCGCTCGAATGCCCTTCGCAACTCCTTTCTCCATCGCGCACCGGCAGTTGCAGCCGTGAACGATCACGTCGAACGCGCCTTCTTGTGCAAGCTTGATGAGGTCACCACGAACGACGTTCATGGCAGCTGTTGTAGCTCAAGCCGCAAGCTGTTGCGGGCGCCGGACGGAAACCAATGCCGTGCCAAACGCGGTGAGCAACGCTGCCGCTAGCGCGCCGCCAAGAACCACCTTCCACACTTCCGTATCCGAGAGCACATCCAACGTGATGAGGCCGATGACATCGGCAGCCGCCCAAGCGACGTATGCAGCGGGAGCGCGATGGCTCGACTGCCACACCGAAAGTGCGACCGCGAGGGCGGCGACACCTAGCCCACCTGCGAGCCCGATCATGAACCAGTCATCCGAAGCCGCGGCCGAGTAGCGGCCAAGCCATCCAGCACCCCAAGCCATTATCAAGATGGCGATGACTCTCTGGCTGAACAGGCTTTGCTTGCTATCCATGGCGTATTGACTCTGCTCCGGGCACGCAGGCGCTCGCGGGTCACAAGACGTCGATACGCAAAGGCCCAGCAACTATTTCCAGACTAACGAGCGTCGGAATCTGGTAGTTGCTGCCGCTCCATGCGCGCATTAAGCCAGTCGAGCTCCGCCTCGTACATCTGCTGGGCGGCCTGATCCACATCATCGGACGAGGCAACGCCAGTCTTATGCAATGACTTCGCCTGTTCGTGGCTGTGCGAACGTTGCTCGAAGAGCGCGCGACAGAGTTTGACCTTCTCGTCAAGCAGCTCGTCCGCGTCGATGGGCGTGTGCAGCAGGTCGGGTATGCCATCGTCATCGGTATCGATAAACGTTAGGTCGGACAGAAGACCCGTTCGCGCCAATGCCACCTTCGCATCGATCAGGTCGATGCTCGCAGTCGCTAGTCGCGCTTCGCTCCCGAGCAGTTCCAGTGGGCCGACTCGGCCCCCAGCATGCAATTGCTTGACGCGCGCGTAGCCCTGATCGGCAAGCACTTGGGCCTTCTTGCGGACGTCGATCTTCTGCAGATGGAGGAGCACCGCCTCCTTGTCCTCCACCAGATTAAGCAATGCGACGGAATCAGGTAGTCCATCACCATCGACGTCGGCGGCGATAAGCCCCTGCGAGGTTCGAGGCGTCGCGCAACTCGCAAGACAGCAGGACACGACGGCGAGGAAGAGGAAGGAAAGACGGGCCAGCATGATCGGGATCCTGAGGCGTGATCGGAAAAACGAGGCGGCGCGAGCGCCGTCGATACCGCGTCGTTGCGCGCATTCTACATCAGGTTTCGAAAGCCTGGGCAAGCGGGCTAAGAACGGTACGTGAGCCGGACCAACTCCCCCATTCAAGCCCTGAAGCGCGATCTATCCGCCGGCCGGCGAGTCGGCCTTCTCCACGTCGACGACTAGAAGTCACAAGCAATCGGAAGTGCGACCTGCGCCGCTTCATTGGCCAACCGAACCTTCGTTGCAGCTAGGCGGCAGCAGTACGGTGCCAGGCACAGAAACAACGCATTCGATGTTCGCGCCTGACGAACAGATTGTTTCTGTGCCCTGTACCGCACGAACACGTCAGAGGATATCTAGCACGCCGGTCGAACCGTTCGTCAAGGTATCCATGCCGGTCGCGTAGTTTGTATCGACACTCAGCGGCACGTTCCACGGCAGCTCATCCTTGTCGCCAACACCACCAAGTGCCGCCGCGACGAAAGCGCGGCCGAGCTTGGACATCGAGCGGTCTTCGCTCAGCTCGATCAACGTGTCAATCGCACGTCGGTCGCCGATGCGGCTGACTGCGGAGGCGATGGCTGCGAGAGCGGCGACACTGTCGGTTTCCTTGATCAGTTGCAGCAAGCGCTGATTGGCGTGACGGTCGCCAAGGCAACCTAGACCAACCGCCGCTTGTTGCAGCAAGAACGGACGACGCGTCGAACGCTGCATCACGTCAGTCAGCATCTGCGTCGCACCATCATCGCGAAGCAAGCCAAGGCCGATGCAGAGGTAGCCAGCGGTGCGGCTGTCGCCTTCGTGCTCGCGCAGCATGCGCAACATCTTGGGCGCGGCTTCGGTGTGGCCATTGAGGCCGACAGCAATCGCCAGGGCCGAACGGTTCTCATCGGACGATGCCGATAGAAGGTCCTCAAGCAGCATGTCGCCGATGAACTCATCCGGCTTGCCCTTGGCTGCCGCCGGTTCGGTCAAAAGACCCAACGAAATCGCGAGCCACGGCCGTTCGCTGCTCTTGTTGCCGCGCGTGTATGCCTTGGCCAGCCAATCCCTGTTGGTCTTGCCGCCGATGCGACCGAGCGCCATGACGCTCAGCTGTCGTGCGGTTTGATCGCGGCCCTTCTGCCAGCTGTAGCGAAGCGCCTCGTTGTAGGCTTGTTCGTCGCGGTTGGCTTCCTCGGGCATCGTCAGCATGCCCAACGCGATCGCACTCGACTGCAGAATCGAATTGCCGCGGCGCTTCTTGGCGTTGAGCGTCTTCGCGAACGCCTCTTTGCAACGGCGGTGAAGGCTTGAGTCACCGCGGCCGAGCAATCGGCCAATTGCGACGGCGGCGTGCGCCTGCACGCTTTCGCTGGTCACACCTAGGTCTTGGCCAAACCAGTCGAGCAGCTCTTCGACCGTTTGCCATGCAAGTCGCTTGTCCGACGAACGCTTCGTGTCGCTGCGCATCACGCCAAGGGCATTGACGATCGCCGTGCGAAGGTCGCGATCCTTGAGCATCTTGTCTTGCAGCGTCGCCCAAAGCAGGTCGTGAACCTCCTGCGACAGTGCCGGATCGGCGACGCGACGTGCGAGCAAGCCAAGGCCGTATGCGGCATACGCACGAGTGCGCTTGCGAAGCTTCTCACGCCCCACCAACTTGCGCGAGGCCTTCCCGTCGATCAGCAGGTCCGCCAGGATTGCGAACGTCTCGCGGCGTCCAATGATGCCAAGTGCGAGCACAGCGCTCTCGCGCACTTCTTGGTCATCGCGCGAGATGCGCGCGGAGATAACCTTCTCCAACTGGATGCCAGCGCCGTCGACGCCGACCTTGCCGAGAGCGATGACAGACGCGCTTTGGATGTCGCGGTTGCGATCCTTCTCAAGCAGTTTGATCAATGCCGGCACGATGCGTTCTTGGCGATCCTTCTTGGTCGCTTTCAGCACGTCGATCAGCTTCTTGCCGCGACGTTGGCCGAGATAGAAGTCATCCGATCCGGTGACCGTCGGCCTAATGCCCTTGATGCGCGACTTCAGGTAGGGCTCCTTGTTGAACTCCCACCAGGTCTGCCACGTGCGCGAGAACGCGACGATGTCGCGGGCACCAGTCATCGGTGCGGGGGTGGGCGCGGCGCCGCGGCCGCGCACGCTGGGTGGCAACACTCCTGGCACAAGACCGGGGGTACTGAGCCGCGCCGGGGCAGGTCCGCGGTACTGACCACCATGGGCAGACAGGCTGGCGGTCAGAAGCAGCGTGACCAGCGACAGGTGTTGGAGGTTTTGAGCCATGACGTGTGAGGACTGTAGTCACGGCTCTCATGAGCGGTAACGCACACTTCTTTCCGATCTGGCCAGATTCTGCCGAAGATCCCCTAGAAGGCGACGCGAACAGAAGGAGTGACCCCGACGATGCTTTCGCCGTCAGGGGTTATGAGCAAGGCTCTAGCGAGAACGCAGTGAAGTCGCAGCGCTGGCAGGTCGGGCAGAACGAGCTCGCTGGTCAAGGTGCCATCGACGCCGACTTCACCAATACTGTTTGGTCCCAAGGAGTTACGCCAGTCGCCCCAAAGCACCGTGGGGGCGGACCAGGCCTGATCCAAGTATGGCTCGCAGCCAGCTGGGCTGCGCGGCACCCAAGGATGCGGACGGTCGAGAGCGAGCTCCAACACGTGTAGGTGGCCGGGTGGGACTGGGGTCGCAGCATAGAGGTGCGCGCGGTTTCCGTTTTGCACCAACGCGGCGCTCGCCAGCGGAGCGGCAATCGGCTCGAGCATCAGGTCGCCGATCGTCGGCCGTTCGCCAACCCACGCAACGCCGGGCGCGCCGCCGCCGAGGGCGCCGTCGAACGAGTGCAGCACGACTTCGTCATCGACGGAGCACTTCAGACGAAAGCCGTCGACCTGCATCGTCAGCGTGTGCTGCGCGGACAACCATGGCGCGTTGAGCTGACGCACGATCATGTGGTCGCTGCCCATCCAGCGCTCGAGACGAATCTTGTTCGCCTTCCAATCGATCAAGAACAGGTAGCAACCGTGCTTCTCGTGATGGCGCGCAACGATGCCGAAGGCCTCAGCACTGTTGTTGGAGTTGCTGTTGTCGGAGTTGCTGTTGCCGGAGTTGACTGTGACGGAGACGCGGTAGTCGCGCAGCTCGACGCCGGCTGCGCCGATCGTGTGAACGTGGATCGGCGTTTCGCGCGCCTTGGTAACCAGCGCACCTTGGAACGCCTGCTCGCCAAACGGTTCAAGCTTGCGCGCCGTCGCTGCGGCAGCCGGGGCAACTGCCACGTCAACGCGCGACGACCTGCTTGTCTCGAACTGCAGCGACATCGGTTTGCCGTTCGCGTTGCTTGGGAAGTGCACACTCGTCTTGCCGTCGACAAGCGACACCTGCTTGCCTGGTACGATTGCCGTATTCGAACGCTTTGCGCCGGAATCAGCCGCCATCACGGCGACACCGCGCATGCGACCACCCTGCATCTGCCACTGTGTTTCTGCAGGCGATGACTGCGCCGGCAAAGCTGTCAACGATGCGAGGCACGCTGCAATCGCGTAGGCCGTGTGAACTATTCTTGCGTGCATCATTCGACTTCGTTTCTCCGCAGCATATTGATGAACATAGCACCTTGCTCGCGCGCATCATCGAGCGCGACGTGCGTGTGCGGCAAGTCGTCGCTCCACTCCTTTGGCAAAGTGTGCTTAACGCAATCGCGATACGGCTTCTTGAGCATCGCCATCGCGTAAGTCTTCACATCGAGCGCCGAATGGCCAAACGGACTCTCGTTGCAAAACCGTTGTAGATACCAGTAGATCCACATGAAGTCGTAGGCCACAGGTTGGCCGACCATGACGACACGCCCGGGAAGCCTGCGCACCCACTTAACGTAGCGCGGCATGACTTCGGCGGGATCCTCTGGGTGCTCGCGCGCCTTCGCTAAAGCTTCGGGGAATCCCTCCCACCACACCATCGTGCGCGGGTGTGGTTGCGAACCGGGGAGCACCTGCAAGTTCGCAGTGAACTCACTAATGACAGTCTTGTCGCGGCGCAACGCAACGGACGCGAAGCTGAGCATCGAGTTGGGGCCAGGGATCGGACCGTCGGCTTCGATGTCGGTACTTACGAATATCTCTTCAGGCATTGGGGGCGCGCTCCATCTTGCCGCCTGAACGCCCGGCGCGCAGGACCAAGAATGGGTAATGTGAATGCATCGACGCTTCACCCGAAGCTGAGCCTCCATGAATCAGGGAAGTAAGAAGCAAAATCGCTACGCGGCGATGTTCACGAAGGCGACGCCGTATGGGATTGCGATAGCAGCACCACAGATGTTCTTGTCGACGTCTTCGTGGCTGTTGCTGATTCTGCTGATTCCTCAGTCAGGTGGGTGGCCCATACCGCTCTCAGGGAGCTCGGTGTCGGTGGCGATCTCGATAGTGCTCGGCATCGCCTTGGCCGTGGTTTTCACCGTGATACGCATGAAGGCTCGACACACGGCACTAAGCACAATCCTAGCGCTTGAAAAGCAACTGCCATGGTTTGGCGCCGAGCCAGTCACCGTTGCGCAACTGCCACCGCGCGCCGATTTGGACAGTGTGCTGGCCAACCATGACTACGAAGCGATCCATCTCGACGGCACCAAGATCACTTCATGGCATGACCTCGCCACCTCGATGCAAGAGCAGATCGGCCCGATGCCATTCCCCGCCGACGACCGCCAAAAGGTGCGCGCCCTGCTGACCTATCTAGCCGGCGAGAAGCCACAACGACGCGCACTCATCTGGCACGACGCCATCGTCGCCGCCAACCACAACCCCGCGCTTGTCGCCTCATTCGCTGCGGTCTGGTCCGCCTACGCGCTCAACCTGCCACCCGGCGTCCTAGTCTTCATCGACCTCCCACAACACGTCGAACCGCACCACCCCCCGGCAGAAGGACGACACCGAAGCGGCCCCGCCCCAGACCATTCGAACCTCAAGGACGCCCCCGACGGCTCCTGGTGGAAGCCCAAGCCCGGCGAACTAACCAACTAGATGTCGGCGCGGTGCCAGGACAAGAAGGCACATCCTCGCCCAACGGCGAGGATGTGCTTTTTTGT
>JBNMND010000112.1:0-15653 GCA_051274975.1 Planctomycetota bacterium
CTATCGGAATCGGCGAGATTGCGGAGGATAACCATGAGCGGGCTTCCGGCAAGCATGGACAACGGTACGGCCGGACGAATCGATGTGCGATATAAACCGCGGCGACTATCGAACTTGGCTCAAATGACAGGGCCTAGACGCGTAGGGGCCCAGAACACCGCCGGTCTCGGTGGCGGGTTTCCGCCGAATACCGTAAGCCGTTTGGGGGACCTCATCCCGGCCTAGTGCGGGGCCTTTGGGCAGATGCCACGTGGCCGCTGGTTACCCGCGGGACTTCGGATTGCCGGATTCCCGACGGCTCAACTCCCAAATCCCCCAAACCGACGCGCCGAATCAGCTTGCCACGCTGGAGCGAACACCGCGTCACGGGCTGTCACGCGATGCGACAAAAAGAAGACGGCCTAAGCTCGTTACCCGGCTCACTTCACGGTGTGGCGCGCCGTGGCGACGATCTCCGGTGTCTTCGTAGCCGCGTCGTAGTAGCCGACGAAGCGCTGAGCCTCTTCGGCTTTGACCCCTCGAAGCGCATCCACCCACACCGGCGGCACGGATTGGTAGTGCAGGGTCGCCACAATCTCGCACTCGCCTTGCGCGCCCTCAGGCAGTGCAATCCGGCAGGCAACCCGGTCGCCACCAGCCGCGAAGTCATCGTCACCCTCGATGCCAATGGGCGCGATGTCCTTGATGTGTGGACCAAGCATGTTGAAGCCGCGCGGCAACAAACGCGTGTCCTTGCGCCGCCCGACCATCTTCGTCAGGTAGGTCGTCGGCTGACCATCAGGACCATTCGCGATCATCTCGTAGATCACAACATCGGACTGCTTTTCAATCGCGCGAACGTGAGGCACGCGCATCTCATCCTTGATTCCCACAAGGCGGCCTTCGTCATTCACATCACCGCTCACGAACACCGTCTTGCCACCAACCAACACCTCGACTTTCAGCCAGGCGCGACGCGCCGGATAGCCGGTCGGGAACTTGTGGCCCGTCAGGTTCTCGACACTCAGTTTGAACTGCAGCACGCCGTCCTTCTTGACCGAGTCGGAAATCGACAGTCGCGCGGTCCTCTCGGCAAGCTGCTGGCGCGTCGCCTTGGCCATAGCTCGCAACTGATCGTTCTCGGCTTCGACGTAGAGGTCGTCGCGGTGCTCGCGAAGCATGTCGAGCATGAACGCGTTGCCGCCAATGAACGCATGGGAGCGATAGCCTTCGCGCTCCGGAATGCGGTAGTCGAAGCCATTCGGCGAACGCGCAATGCGCACCTTGGCCTGCTCCGGCATGTGGCACTGCTGGCACGTGCGAGTCTTCTTCGGGTCCGCGCCTTCGCGTTCGTTGTTGAACTCACTGTTGCGCCATTCGAGATACGGCGTCTGTTCAGGGAACGCCGTGCCATGGTGATTCGTGAACAGCGTGTGGCACGTCGCGCACAAACCAGCGGTTCGAATGTGATCACCCTGCGTTGGCGTGTAGTTAACCTGCCCCTGCATCGGCCGCGTTTCGACGTCCGCGAACGGGCCGAAGATCTTGCGTTCGTCGTTGAACTTGGGGCGACCGGAGAACGTGCCTTGGGTGCCGAGTCCCTCGGCCGAGATCATATGACAAACCGTGCAGGAAACGCCGTCATCGGCCGCCATGTCTTCGACTGCCTGCGCCAAACGCGGCGGCGCCTCACCATCGAGCAGCGCGCCGTGATGCGTCATCGGCGTGTGGCAGCGCAAGCACAACTCCTGCACCTGCTCACCAGCCGACTCCGACTCCTTCTGCAACTGCGCGCGGAAATAGGGGTCGCGGAACGAGTTCGCCATCATCGTGGCTTGCCACGTGTAGTACGGCGAGATGTCCTCACCATCCTTGTCCTTCATCGCGGTCGCCCCGGGCGCGGCGATGTGGCAAGCGGCACACGCTTCGGAAGTCAAAAAATGGGAGTCGCGGAAGCCGTGAGTGACATCCGGCTCGCTGGTCTGCAACGAGCAGACAGCGATGACCACAAACGCTAGGAAGGAAGGTGCGCGCAGGAACATTGGCGGAGACTCTAACTAGATCTGGACCAAAGGAATCAAGCTTGCGTCCTGGAGATCACCTTCGCGAACGGGAATCGTTGCTGACTCTGAACCAGCCCGCCGTGGAGTCGTTCGCGACGGAGCCACTTTCTATAGGAGAACCCAATGTTCCAAATGCTCCCGATCCGTTCTGCCATGCTGATCGCTGCCATCAGTGTCATGGGCTGTTTGTCGACGCTGACCGCGCAAGGCGCACCCGGCGCTACGGACAGCCACCAGATGCTCGCGACGAAGCAGTACTTGTTCGTCGTTCACGACGGCGTGCTGCATCAGTTCGATATCAGGACGCTCAAGCTGCGCAAGAAAACGCGCCTGACTGGAGCCCAGGAAATGCTCGAGGACGAAGCCAGCGCCAAGAAGGCTGCGGCCGCTGCGAAGCAAGCGTTCGACAAAACCACTAGCCAACCCGCACCAGTTGCGCCGTCATCTGCTGACACCCAGAAGTCAGTCGAGCTAGCGCTAACCTGGCTCAAGACGCACCAAGACAAAGACGGCAAGTGGGATACCGACGGGTTCATGAAGCACGACCGACGGGGCCTCGAGATATGCAACGGTCCAGGCAACGCGGTCTACGACGTCGGCGTGACGGGACTCGCAATCATGGCGTTGCTCAGCGCTGGTGATGACTACGCCAAGGAAGTTCGACGCGCCGTCAGTTGGCTACACAAGCAACAGAACAAGGCCGGCATGTTCGGCACCAACGCCTCACACGACTTCATCTACAACCACGCGGTCGCCACGTACGCCATCTGCCGCGCGATGCAGGTTCTCGGGCCCCAGGACGCGTTGATGACGCCGATGCTGGCGAAGGCAATCAACTACCTCGAATGGCACCGCAACCCATACTCCGTCTGGCGCTACCAACCACGCGACAACGACAACGACATGTCGGTTACGACGTGGTGCCTGCTCGCGTACTCCGCCGCCAACGACCTTGGCATCAAGGTCAACGAAGGCGCGCTGAAGCTCGGCTCGGTCTGGATGGACCAGGTTACGAGTCCCAACGGCCACGCCGGCTACTCACGACGCGGCGAACCGAGCTCGCGCAAGCCTGGCATGCATCCGACCGAGTTCCCTTACGACCAGGGCGAGGCGATGACAGCGGCCGCCCTATTGGCTCGCTACCACCTCAAGGAAACCCCGAAAACCAAGCCGGTCATGGCGCTCGCCGCGACGTTGCTGCTGAGCAAGCCACCTAAGTGGGACGTCAAGGCTGGCACGATCGATGAGTGCTACTGGTTCTTCGGAACCCTCGCGTTGCAGCGTGCTGGCGGCGAAGAATGGGTGAAGTGGTCCAAGCACCTAAAGGCGGCAACATCGGGCCATCAGCGCCAAAAGGGCAACCTCGCTGGCTCGTGGGATCCGCTCGGCGTGTGGGCAGAGAGCGGCGGCCGCGTGTTCTCGACTGCGATGTTGGCGCTCGCGTGCCAAGCGACGATTCCGAGGCCTTAGTTCGGGCGAAGCGGTAGTTGCCGCAACTGGCAACACGCAATCGCGGCGTTCCGTGCGTAGAGTCCTTGGGGTGACCCGCTACCCCCAAGACCAGAACCGCCAGGAACGCCGCCGCCCCAGTGGTGGCCAACGGCGAGGACCAAGCCAACCATCGCCCGCCGAGCAGACGTTCGAGTGTATGCACTTTGGAACGTGCGGCGGGTGCTCGTTGCTTGAGCAACCGATCGCGTGGCAACTGCACGACAAGGTCGGTCGCACAGAAGCTTTGATGGAACCGGTGCTCAACGGCATGCGCATCGCATACGACCTACCCGAGCGACCACAGCGCTACTTCCGTTCGCGGTTGCTGTATCCGGTCAAGCAAGACGCCGACCGCAAAGCAGTGCTCGGCATCTTCGAGTATCGCAGTCATCACGTCGTCGAGATCGAAGAGTGCCAGACACAGGACCTGTGGCTAACGAACTTCGGCCGCGAAGTGCAAGGCATCCTACGTGAAATGCGCATCGAAGGCTTCAACATGCATCGTCGTCGCGGCATCGCGAAGGCGTTCTGGGCTCGACTCGCAAGCGGCACCGGCGAAGTACTCGCTGGACTAGTGACGCGACCAGGTGAGTTCGCCCAAGGCCAAGAGTTCGCCGCGGCACTCGCCGAGCGCGCCAAGGCAATTCCGAATGCTGGTCGCCCGCGTGAGCTCGTCGGCGTGATGCATTCGATCAGCGATCGAACCGATGACTTCATGCTCGGCGATCGCCACCTGCCTTTGCGCGGTCGCGACCACGTTGTCGACCGCCGCGACGGATTGACGTTCCGCGTCAGCGCCGGCAGCTTCTACCAAATCCATTCCGGGGCAGGTGCGTTGCTGTATCGACCGGCGATCGCCATGTGCGGCGACGTGACTGGCAAGACCGTCGTTGACGGGTACGGCGGAGTTGGCGCCTTCGGCCTGCGCCTAGCGAAGGCTGGCGCCAAGGAAGTGCTCGTCGTCGAAGACAACGCGTCGTCGTGTCGCGATGCCGAACACAACGCCATCGAGAACAAGCTGCCGCAAGTCAAGGTCATGCGCGAGTCGTTCACCAAGGCGAACCTACCCAAGGACGTCGACTTGATGATCGTCGACCCGCCACGTTCTGGCTTGCAGCGCTTCGGCGTCGACAAGGTGCTCGCGGCGCGACCCAAGCGCTTGGTCTATGCGGCATGTTCCGCAGAGCCAATGGCGCTGGACCTCAAAACACTGACGGCGAACGGCTACAAGCTGACCGCGATTCGCTTGTGCGACCTGTTCCCGCACACCGATCACGTCGAACTCGTCGCGAGCCTCGACCGCATTAACTAGCCCCGGCTCCGTGGCGGCGAGCTGGGCGTCGGCCGCAACCTCGCCAAGGTTGCGGTTGCTGGCCAATGGTTCAAGCGGTTCGCGATAGCACCGCTCTTTGTGCGAGCGTTCACTTGGTGCGGGTTTGCGCAACAGATGCGCCTTACGGCTCGCTGACGTTACCGACCTACTAGCGCGGCTAGTTTGCAGTCATGAAAGCACTCATCTGCATCGGGTCGCTGCTGCTCGGCGCCGTCGTTGCGACGCCGCCGCTCAACAACGGCATCGCTTGGGAGACGTCCTTCGACGACGCGAAGGAACGCGCCAAAGCCGAAGGCAAGGGCATCTTCCACCTGCAACTGTTTGGTCGTTTGAACGAACAGCTTTGTTGAACGAACGCGCGAACCCTGAGAGCCGTGCTGCTCTCGGACCCGTCGATCAAGGCACTGCTGCAAGACGACCTCGTGCCTTCCTGGGAGTCCGTTCATGAAACGGCGAAGGTCACCATCGACTTCGCCGACGGCAAGTCCCTCAAGCGAACCATCGGCGGCAACACCGTGATCTACATCTGCCGCGCCGATGGCGCCGTCTTGGATGCGTTCCCAGGTGTGCACACGAAGGACGACTTCCTGATAGAAGCCAAGTCGGCGCTCGACGCGCTCGCGTCTGGCCACACATCAACGACAGATGCCCGGTTCTTGCGAATGCACTCCGATGCAGTCAAGTGGCTACAAGTGGGTGGCGTTCACGCTATCGGGAAGAGCGCCATGGAGAGCCCAGTGCTTCTGAGGGCGAACATTCGTGGCGCGAACGCACCGCTGCACGACCTCAGCAAGGACCCGCGAAACGCCCGCGGCCCTCGGTATCTAGAATCACCAAAGGCCATCTTCGGCAAGCAGACGCCCGAGGAGTTCGGCCAGGTGCTGGTCAAATCCGACTCGATGAATAACCGCTACATAGTCCGCCCGCACGTTCGCGCAATGTTGGGGAGGCACAAGACGCTCCCGACCCCGAGCGAATGCACCGAGTTGATCTACAAGGGCATCCTCGGCACGGACCTCGCCGATCCCTACCTCGGCATGCTTGACGCGAAGATCCCCGGCACTCTCGGCCTGACCAACCGCTAAGGCCGAGCAGCCAGCCGGTTTGGGCTAACTGCGCGAAGTCAGGAGTCGCTCAGCCACGGCCGGGCACTGCATCGCATTCGACGCGTAGCCATCCGCACCGACGACTTGCCACAAGTCGTCCACAACGTTGAATGGTTGACCCCCGACAAGAATCGGAATGCTTGCCGTCGCGGGGTGAGTTCGAAGTGACGCGATCAAGTCAGCAGTCTGACGCACGTAGAGCACCATGTTCGCCGACAGCGCAATCACATCGCATCCGAAGTCACGCGCAGCATCCGCAATGGCCGCCGCAGGAGTGTTGGCTCCGAGAGAAATCGCGGTCCAACCTTTGGCTTCGAACGCCTGCGACACCAGCACGATGCCGAGTGCATGCGTCTCGTTGCTCACCGTCGCGGTAATGACGCGCCTACCATTCGCCGCCGCCGGCTTGGCGTGCGACCGCATGATCGTCATGATCGTTGTGACGATGCCAGTGCAGTAGTGCTCTTCGGCGATGGTGACTTCGCCCATCTGCCACATGCGTCCAATCTCCTTTTGAACGCGATGCAGCACGCCTTCGTACAGCTGGAAGACCGTGGCACCACTATCAAACGCCTCCAGGACCAATCGCGTAGCATCTTGCTCACGCGTTTCCAGAACAGCGAGCAAGAACTGACGAGCAAGATCAACATGCTCGTCGTCTGCTTCCAAGTAGCTAGGCGTCTCCGCCGGTGCTGCGGTAACCTGCTCTATCGCAAGCCGAACCATCGCGACCACCCGGTCGACCACCGGCTCGGGAAGGCGCGCTTGCAGCTCCTCCACCATGCACTCGAGGTTGGCACGAATCGCCGCCTCGTGAACTCCGCGAGCGGAACACAGCACCTTAACCCAGCGCAACTGCTCGACGAGCAACGCCACACGATCCGTCGCGAGCGCTTCCGCCAGATAGCCAAGCCGCACTTCGGTATCCATCGTCAGAGCCGCCGCGCCCGTGCCATACTCGCCTACAGAATCCGGGTGCCTAGCTGCTTGCCGCTCAACGATACCTGTCGCCAAAACCTTGGCGGAACTGCAAATGATGGCGGCGGCAAACGATCCCTTCTCATGCATGGCGGACTCTTAATGCGGCTTGGCGAGAACTACGATTTGCTCACGGTCAGAGACCACGACCCCACCAACAACCTCCATGGTCACAACGAACGCCTGTGCTTCGTGAACTAGGACCTTGGGATCGATAGGAATGACAACCTCAGACTGGCCCTCCGGCATGTCGAAGACACCGCCGTCGACTGGATGAGCTGCATTGCGTTTGCCGTCCACAATCCAGAGCTGGTACTGGTGCTGCTGGGGATCGTTTGCCGGCAAACCACGGAACGTCATCGCACCACGCTGCGAAGGTCCGTGCCAAACCACATCACCTTCCGGAGCACCACCGGACCAGCTCCACACTGCTGTCTCACCAACTTGCATGAGCTCCTGCCGCAGCGCCTGTGGAGCCACCATATCGGCCCCCATCGACGAGCCGCTGGTCCACCACAGAACGACTGACAGCGTTAACAATGCAGCTGACAAAACCATGTTGGGCTGCAACCAGTGCCAAGTTCTCGGTGCCTGGAGCTGGGCCACAGGAGCCGCCACTCGCAACGCATTCATCAACTTCGGCGAAGGTCCACTTGGCAAACGCTGCTGCAAAGCGACCGTCGCGACAGCAGCAGCTCGCTCCCAGCTAGCATCTAGCTCGAGATCAGCTTCACGAAGCGCCTCCGCCAACTCCTGCTGTGCGATTTCATCGACGCCCCAGATTGCGTCGTCTGCCTGCAACTCTTCCAAACGGGTCATGTATGAAACGCTCATGAGTCACCTCCCGATTCCGATGGTTTGACTCCAAGCAGCTCTCGAACACGCATCAGGCCTCTTCGCGCATGGCTCTTCACTGTCCCTAACGCCATGCCCGTCGTCTCCGAAATCTGCTGATGAGATCGTCCATGCACCAAGGCAAGCTCCAGCACTTCGCGCTGGTTCGGCCGCAACTCTTGCATGGCACCAGAAACCCGGCGGACCTCATCATCAAGCTCCAGCGTGTCCGGCTGCCTCTCTTCGGCGATCTCCTGAGCATCCGTAAGTGAATGTGAGGTCGGCGTGCGACCACGCTTACGGTTGCGGTCGATCAGCCGGCGCCGCGCGAGCGTCATGACAAACGTCATTGCCGAGCCGAGCTCCGGGTCGAAGCGGTGCGCGCTCTTCCACAGGTCCACGAAGATTTCCTGCGTCGCGTCCTCCGCGTCACTATCGTTGTGGAGGTAGCGCCGAGCGAGATTCCACACCGAACCGGTAAAATGGCGTAAGCAAGCCTCAACAGCGGCTGGTTTGCCCGCCGCAACATCAGTCAATATTTGATCGATTGCGTTGATCATCGGCCGCTCTTTCGAGACTGCATCGATTCCGCGCCTCGGCCCGCGCGGATGTCGATTGGCACCAACTATGGCACAAGAAGTCATCGATAAGCTCCGGCTATTTCCAAGTAAACGCCGACAGCCCATCAAGCTCTCGAATCAGAACCTGGTCTCCGTCTACCGCGAGATGCGCCCAGGTTTCACTCTCGCCCACCGCGATGACATCGATCATCTCGTATTCTTTAGTGTTGGCCGCGATCAGATAGAGCTCGCCCGCTTCGCTCAATGCGAGCAAGCGATCTCCATAGGCAACCATGGACCAGTTCTCGTCTGCAATCGACGGCGTAGTCCACTTGAGATCGCCAGATTCGAGGTGCACACAACAAAAGCGCTTACTGCGCAGGTAGACGTAAGCGTGGCCATCAATGACCACCGGCGTCGACATGTAGGCTTGCACACGGTTGGTCCACTTCTGGGCGGAAACGAGCTTGCCCTCCTGCTGCTCGATTCCAAAGAGGTGCCCCCGACCGCCGTAGGCTGACGTAAATACTGCATCGCCGAACGGCAGCGGCGTCAGGATGTTCATGCCGCGAAACGTCTTCACCTTCTGCGACCACAAGACGTCACCAGACTTAGGGCTGATCCCGCTGAGAGCGGTGCGTGACTGCACAAGCAAGTGATCTTGACCCGCAAGTGTGGCGCGAACGGGCGACGAAAAGGCGCCACCATTCATGCCACCTTTGTCCTTCATTGAAAGCCAGATCGTCTCGCCAGTCTTCTTGTCTAGCTTGACAACACCAGCACCGGTCTGCACGTAGACGGCATCCTCGTCAACTAGCGGCGAACAAACGAACCCGAAGGATTCCCGGTTGGATTGGAATCGTTTCGGGAAGTCGACTCGCCAGTTCTCCTTCCCGGTTTTGGCATCCAGGGAAACCAGCACATCAAGCATGCCCGCGACAAACACCGATTTGCCGTCATATGCTGGCGTCGACCTAATCCACGAGCCGTTGCGCGCAGCGAAAAAAGGCACCTTCATCGAGCCTTCCCACTCGACGCGCCATGCAACCTTGCCGGAACGGCGATCGACCGCCGTCACGACCTCAGTCTTCTTACCCTCTGTCGAAGTCGTAAAGACCAGTCTGTCGCTGACAATCGGGCCCGAGTAGCTCGGACCGAGATCTACACGCCAATCTAGCTTGAAGTTGTCACCGTTCAGGCGTGACGGCCAGTCACCCGAGCGAACGTGCCCTGAGCGACTGAGGCCTCGCCATTGGCTCCATTCACCTGGATACGCCTTCGCGACCGGGTCGACGGAAGGAGACGCCGCATCTTGAGCCACCAGGAAAACAGGGCTCAGCATCAGGCTGACAGTCAGGGCTGTGAGTTTCATCAGTGTTCGTGTGTCACAAGCGACAAGCCTAATTTCGCTGCCCAGAGGGCCATAGATGCAAGGAATCTAGACAGCCTAGAACCGGTCCGAAAACTCGAAATGCAACGCATCCAGCCGGCAGCGAGAGGCGAACCCAGTGGCGGCCGAAGGAAACGACCAAACAAACAACCCACACCTGACATGAACCGCTTCACTATCATCTCTCTCTCCGCTCTCCTCGCAGCCCCGATTGCCGCCCAAGACCACACGGACGCCACCAAGAAGGCTGACATCGTCGACACGGCAGTCGCCGCAGGCTCGTTCAAGACGCTGGCAGCCGCGCTTGGCGCCGCCAACCTGGTCGACACTCTCAAGGGCAAGGGCCCGTTCACGGTGTTCGCTCCGACCGACGCTGCGTTCGCAAAGCTGCCGAAGGGCACGGTTGCAACGCTGCTGAAGAAGAAGAACCTGCCGACGCTGACCAGCATCCTGACCTACCACGTCGTCGCTGGTGAAATGCCGGCCAAGATGGTCCTGACGAACACCGGCCTTGTCACTCTCAACGGACAGCGCGCTGCGCTTGCGCTCGTTAAGAAGAAGGCATCCATCGGCGGTGCCCAAATCGTCACAACCGACATCCAGTGCTCCAACGGCGTGATCCACGTCATCGACGCAGTCATGATGCCGGCGACGGGCGACATCGTAGACGTTGCTAGCAAGGCCGGCACGTTCAAGACCTTGATCGCGGCGGCCAAGGCCGCCGGCCTCGTCGACACCCTAAAGAGCAAGGGCCCGTTCACGGTGCTCGCCCCAAACGATGCTGCGTTCGCGAAGCTGCCCGCCGGAACGGTTGCCATGCTGTTGAAGCCGGAGAACAAGGCGAAGCTCGCCCAAATCCTCACTTACCACGTCGTCGCGGGTCGCGCATTCGCCGCCGATGTTGTCAAGGTCACCAGCGTCAAGTCGGTGCAAGGTAGCGCCATCAAGATCACCGCCAAGAACGGTAAGGTCATGGCCAACAACGCGACGATCGTTGCAACCGACATCAACGCATCCAACGGCGTCGTGCACGTGATTGACCAAGTCATCATGCCGCCGGCTGCGAAGAACTAGCTCCACTCGTGGAACTTGCCCGATGAAACGAACCTATCGATTCAGTCTCGCTGCAATCCTGATCGCGACAGTCGTCGCGATCAGTGGTTGCTCGACAACCTACGAACGTCGCAACCCAGTTGGCGAACGCTTTCCGACGGTTCGGGCCGCGGCACTCGACGAGAGCATCGTCGCGATCCCAGACAACTTTGTTGGTAAGGAGGTGCTGCTATTCATTGGCTATGAGATGGACACCCAGTTTGACATCGACCGATGGCTACTGGCGCTGACCCAATTGAAAGTCGACGTCGCTGTCTACGAGTTGCCGACTATCCCGGGGCTCATCCCAGGCATGTTCGGAAACGTGATCAACAACGGCATGCGCTCGGGCATTCCGCAAGAGGACTGGGCGATCGTTGCCACGGTCTACGACGATGCGGATGCCATTGCGCGCTTCCTGGGCAACGAGACGCCGCTGCCGGCGCGTGTCGTGCTGCTCGACAAGCAGGGCAAGGTCGCGTTCTTCCACGACCGTGGTTACTCAACCAAGACCCTGCTTCGACTGAACGCGCAACTTCAAGAATTGCGCAAGCAGTCCTGAGCGGCTCCGCCTGCGCCTTGGGCGCAGTGACGTTGAGCAGCTCCCGTTGATCCTTTGCCGATCAGCGCGCGTAGCTATGAGCGGGCCTACGCAATCGCTGCCAACACCTCCTCGCAACGGAAGCGCGCCAAAACGTGATCCGGATGAATCCGGGATGTGGATGCAAGCGAATCCCACCGCAACCAAGTCCACATCACACAATGAAACGCACTTCACTGTCCGCATCCCTCGCGCTCTGCCTCGCGGCAACATCCGTAGCCCAGACACCGACTCTCGACCTGACGAACGAAGGTCAAGACGGGTGGCAAACGGTTCTCGACGGTGTCATGGGTGGGCGCTCCTCCGGACGTGTCCGCATCACTCCAGAAGGCACCGTGTCCTTTGCCGGCAAACTGTCGCTTGAGAACAACGGTGGCTTCTCGCAGATGCGTCGACAAGTCAAAGGTGAACAACTCGCCAACACTGATGGATTGGTGCTCGAAGTCCGCGGCGACGGGCGCACCTACAACTTCGATATTCGTGTTGCGAATGCGCGCATGATGGCTGGCGGCTTTCAACAGCAGTTCAAGACCGTTGCCGACAAGTGGGTCGAAGTCACCTTGCCGTTCGAGGACTTTCAGCTGCAGAGTTTCGGCCGCATCATCAAGCGCGCGCCAAAACTCAACCCAAGCTTGATCGAATCGGTTGGAGTCACGCTTTCAGACAAGAAGCCCGGCGACTTTCAGCTGGAGTTGCGCAGCATCAAAGGTCTGACCGCCGGCACCGAAAAGGCTGCCACAGGCGGTGACGCTGGCGTCGGTAACGATCTCGTTTCTGTTGCCAAGTCCGCGGGGCTTACGACGCTGCTCGACCTCGTTACCAGCGCCAAGCTGAAGCTTCCGGAATCGCCTGTGACGATCTTCGCACCAACCAACGAAGCCTTTGCCGCCATCCCGAAGAAGACTCTGGAGAAGCTACTCCGACCCGAATCGCGTGACACACTGCGCCAGATTCTGATGTTCCACATCGTGCCTGGTTTGCGTTCGTCAGACAGCGTGCTCAATGCTCGTAGCCTGCCAACGCTCTCTGGACAACCACTGACGGTCGATGCGATGGCGGGACGAATTGCCGGAGCCGGCATCGCTGTCGTCGACGTGCCATTCGAAGGTGGCGTAGTCCACGTCATCAACAAGGTGATGATGCCGGAGCAGCGCTCGGTAACTCAAATCGCTTCATCCGAAGAACGACTTGCGACGTTGATGACAGCTGTCAACAGCGCCAATCTCGCGCCTCAGTTCGACCGCAAGAACGGTCCGTGGACGATCTTTGCACCAGTGGACTCAGCCTTCGCCAAACTGCCCGCAAGCACCGTCAAGTCACTGCTGCAGCGTGAGAACGTAAAGAGCCTGACGCAGATCCTCGGCCTGCACGTTGTGCGCGGTCGCATTGCAGCGCGTGAGTTGCTGGCAAAGAAGGAAGCCACAACACTGCTGGGGCAACCCCTCGGCTTCGCGCTCAAGAACGGCAAGCTGACCATTGGCGAGAACTCGCAGATCATCCAAGGCGACATTCAGGCCAGCAACGGTGTCATCCACCTGATCGACACCGTGCTGCTGCCCCCTCAGAAGGAACCAGCCGTCAAGGCAACAGCCAAAGCTACGTCGCCAGCGAAAGCCAACAATGCCACCGAAGAGTTCGGCCGCATCTATGCACTGGCAGTTGAGCGTGGGGCGAAGCTGTTCAATGACGGCAACCCTGACGCCTGTGCCGCAATCTACGAAGTCGCAGTCGAAACGATGATTGGCTTCGGCGGTGATCGCGTCGGTGACGGCGTCATCAAACGCCTGTTGCGAAGCCGCAAGGAAGCAGCATCGGCGAACGGTCGCACTCGAGCGTGGGCATTCCGCCGCGCGCTTGATGACTCTTACAGCATCCTGCGAAGAAGTCTTCGCCAGCGTGAGCAGCTGTCGCCGGGTTCGAACTAGAACGCCATTGGCACCATAGGTCAGATCCCGGCAGGGAACGAACCGTAGCGCGTCAACAGCTCCTGATGGCGATAGGCGAAGATGCGCTCAACGTCGCGCCTGATGAACAACCGATTCACCAAGGGCTCCAAGAACCATCCCGGCCCTCGATAGTCGACAACGTCATGGATGGCGGTGCCGCCTTCGATCGACTCGAAGATGTGCTCATGGTGCCAACGCTTATAGGGACCACGGCGTTGCTCATCGACGAATCGGTAGGGCGGTTCCCAAGCAGAAATTTCCGATTGCCAGCGAACCGGCAAGCCGTGAATCCGCAGCCGGTAGTCAATCCGCGTGCCAACACGCATCGTGATTGGTGAAGGTGTCAAAACCTCGAATCGCAGCCAAGGAGGCGTTAGCTGCTCAAGGTTGCGGGGGTCCGCGAAGAATGCGAACACCTCATCTAGAGATGCCGCGACTCGCAACTCTCTCGACAGGCGATGTGATGTAACCAAGATTCTCTCGATGGTTGGAGCAATGGGTAGCAAGCACACCGCCTGTTCAGCGCTCCTAAAATCATTCGATCACTGAGGCAACATGGATGCAGGAATATGGCGCGGCGACAGGGCCAAGTTGGTTTCCCCAAATGCATCAGGCGCGCATCCACTCACAACCGCCCATCGACTTGCTACGCGCAGCCTGGCCGGACATCGCAACGCTCCATCGCCAATGAAAACATCCCTTCAAGCGTCGATCCTGTTCGACTTCGAGTCCGATAGCCAAGTGACTGAGTGGAAGCCCCTCAATGACACCGTCATGGGCGGCTGCTCAACCAGCCGCTTGCACTACTCCCGACCTGGCCATGCTGCATTCATCGGAGTTACATCCCTCGAGAATCGCGGCGGCTTTGCTTCGGTTCTTGCAGAGATCGATTCACGCCCCATGGCCGACACCGGAGGCATTGCGGTTCGCGTGCGGGGTGACGGGCGCGCTTATCGACTGTTAGTTTCCGAAGACGACCGGCCCGGCCGTGGCTGCTATGACATCGAGTTCGAGACCACGCCCGGAGTTTGGCTCACCATCGGACTGCCATTCGCCGAGATGCGCTTCAACATGAGGGGCCGTCGACCGCGCCAGAATCCACCGGTGGCCACCAACGTGCAGTCCATCGGCCTACTGATTGGCGACAACTGCAGCGGGGCCTTCGCCTTGGAAATCGACTGGATCGCGGCATATCGATAGCGCGCATCGCAGGGCTACAACTCGCTCCAACTAGACCGACTGCAACGAATCGGTAGCTGACTCAGCTGCTCGACGAATACCCCTCTGCATGCCGCGGAACACCAACCCGTGCAGCGGCAGAACCGAATACCAATAAGCCAACCCGACCAATCCACGCGGCTTGAACCGAGCGGTCTGACGCAGCAAACACTTGGGGGCGCCGTTCGGGTCTGGCTCTATTTCAAAGGTCAGGGTAGCCACGCCCGGCAACTTCATCTCAGCATGGAGTTCGAGTCGGCGATCGGCAACCGCATTCGTCACACGCCAAAAGTCGAGAGCATCACCGTAGGCGACGCTCTCCGCGTTACGGCGACCGCGTCGTAGCCCGGGGCCACCGACAAGGCGATCCATCAAGCCACGCAAGCGCCACAGCCAGTCCGCTGCGTACCATCCATGACCACCACCAACTCGACATACCGCGCGGTATACCTCAGCTGCTGACGCATCAATTTCTATGGATCGTGGATCCTCGAACACCTTGCCGCCCGCCCAGTCCGGATCGCCTGGCATCTTGCCTGCATCAGACCAGCTGGTCTCCACGCGGCCAGCCTCGTGATTGCCCACAGCCGCCTCAATGCTCTCGTAGACAGTCTGAAGCGTGTGGGGCATCAACTGGCTTGCAACCCCGTTGCGACAGACGACCTCGTTTCGCAGCCCTTCAGCGAGCGGTCGGGCAATGCGCGAACTGATCGGAGTAACCAAGTGAATCCAGAGAGAACTCAACCTCGGCGTCAACACTGGCACTGGCAGAATCCAACGCCGTGGTATCGCGATGGCCTTTGCCACCATCTGGATCACTTCTTTGTAGGTGACGATCTCTGACCCGCCAATGTCGAGGGTTTGCCCGGTCGTTGCCGGCTTGGAGAGGCATTGCACTAGGTAGGTCAGCACGTCATACACCCCAATCGGTTGGCAACGTGTACTCACCCACCTTGGTGTGATCATGACGGGCAGCCGTTCCACCAAGTAGCGCAGGATCTCGAACGAAGCCGAACCCGAACCAATGATCATCGCGGCGCGCAAGACCGTTACCGGAACCGG
>JBNMND010000113.1:0-15646 GCA_051274975.1 Planctomycetota bacterium
CGCCAGAAACGTTGAACGAGAACCGCCCCTTCTTGTATTCGCGCAGTCGCGACTCGGGCAGCATCGCGAACAGGTCGCGCACGTGCGTCCACAGATCGGTGTAGGTCGCCGGATTGCTGCGTGGCGTGCGGCCGATCGCCGCCTGATCGATCTCGACGATTTTGTCGACTTGGTCGAGACCGGTGATGCCCTTGCAGTGTGCCGCGGCGACGCCCTTCTCCTGCAAGTGATCCTTGAGTGTCGGCACTAGCACGTGGTGCACGAGCGTTGATTTGCCGGAACCGGAAACACCAGTGATCGCAGTGAAGCGCCCGAGCGGGATCTCGACGTCCAGTCCCTGCAGGTTGTGATGCCGGGCCTTCTTTATGCGCAGGGCGCCGAGCTTCTCGCTGCGGCGGTGATCGGGCATCGGCACCGATAATTCACCGCGCAGGTACTGGCCAGTCAACGACTCGGGCGTCTCGCGTACCTCGTCAGGAGTACCCGCCGCGACGACTTCGCCGCCATGCGCGCCAGCCTGGGGACCGACGTCGACCAAGAAGTCGCTGCGCTCCATGGTCTCCTCGTCGTGCTCGACGACGACGACGGTGTTGCCGCGATCGCGTAGCGCTTCGAGCGTCTTCAACAATCGCTGTTGGTCGCGAGCGTGCAGGCCAATGCTGGGCTCATCGAGCACGTAGAGAATGCCTCGCAAGCCGGCGCCGACTTGGGCGGCCAACCGGATGCGTTGCGACTCGCCGCCAGAAAGCGTCGCCGCACGCCGCGCCAGCGTCAGGTAGCCCAGGCCGACGTCCGTCAAGAATACCAGTCGCCGCTCGATTTCCTTGACGATGTCACAGCCGATCTTGTCTTGGTTGCCCGTGAGCTCGATCGCTTGCACCCATGCCAACGCATCGTCGACCGATAACTCTAAGATCTCTGGCAGCGCCCGTTCTTGGAACGACACCGCGCGCGAAGCGGCAGACAGACGCGTGCCTTCGCATTCGGGACAGGCGGTCGCTGCGCGGTAGCGATCGAGGTGGCGAGCACGCGACGGCCGATAGACGTTTTCGAGGTGGCCGAGCACGCCGGGGAACGCGATCTTGTCGCTGCCCGATGATGAGAACATCGCGCTTTTGCGCTGCCACGCGAACTCGAATTTCTGCTTACCCGATCCCTGCAGCACGATCTTCTTGGCGCTCTTCGTGAGCTTCTTCCACGGCGTGTCGACGCTGAACTTGAACGCCTTGGCAACCTCCGCCAAATGGTCCATCGTCAAGCGGCCGTAGACCAGTCGACCCTGGTCAGTGAATACGTGCAGCGCGCCTTCGCGAATCGATAGGTCCGCATCGTTGACCAGCAATTCCGGCGAGAATCCGAAGGTCTCGCCCAGTCCGTCGCAGCGCGAACAGGCACCGATCGGACTGTTGAACGAGAACAGCCGTGGCTCCATCTCGGGCAACGCGCCGTGACCGTTCGGGCAACTGCGTTGGGTCGAGAACAAGCGATCATTCTCTCCCTTCGTGTCGACCAACGCGCACAAGCCATCGCCGAGTTGCACCGCTTGCTCGATCGCCTCGGCCAACCGCGAGCGCACGTCTTTCTTGATCGTCAATCGGTCGATGACTAACTCAATCGTGTGGTAGACGTAGCGCTCGAGTTGGATGTCTTCATCGAGACGTCTCACGACGCCATCGATGCGCGCGCGCACGAACCCCTTCTGGGCCCACTCGATAAGTTCCTTGCGATACTCGCCCTTGCGTTCGCGCACGACCGGCGCGAGCACCATCGCCGCTTCACCCGTGTGATCGGCGAGGATCGCGTCGACAATGCGATCCGGCGACCACGACTCAATTTGGGCGCCACAATCCGGACAGCTTGGCACGCCGAGGCGTGACCACATCAGGCGCAGGAAGTCGAGCGTCTCGGTCAACGTGCCGACGGTCGAACGCACCGAGTGGCTGGTTGACTTCTGATCGATCGAGACTGTTGGCGACAGTCCTTCAACCAGGTCGACCTTCGGCTTTTCCATCCGACCAAGGAACTGGCGCGCATACGAACTTAGGCTCTCGAGGAAGCGCCGCTGCCCTTCCTGGTAGATCGTGTGGTAGGCCAGACTCGACTTACCCGATCCGGAGACACCGGTGAATGTCGTCAGTGTGTCCCGCGGGAACGACAGGTCGACACCCTTCAAGTTGTGCTCGCGGGCACCCTTGACGATCACGTGCGGGACGGTCGGCTGCCCCGAAGCCGCATGATCCGAAGCCGAATGACTGGTAGCTACCTGTGTTCGGACCCCACCCCTAGCCTTCGCAGATGCTTTCTTTGGGCCGGCTTTTGCGGCCTTGCGGGGGGGCTTTTTGGAGTTGGTGGCCAAGTTTCGAACTCTGCAGCATAGCGCGTTGGGTCCAGTTGGCTAGCGCCCGAACAAGCTGTTGGCACAAGCCTTGGACTGGAACTAGGCTGGGACGAATGAATCTTGATTTAGGCCCTGATGATGACTCCGCGGATGACTCCCAGCACGAGGCCGCTGAGGAGCGGGATCTGCTTGTCGTGCTGCGCCTGAGCAACCGCCAAATGGGCACGAATGAAGAGCGCGCCGCGATTACGCTGCTGGCCGACGAGCTAGCGACCGCGGTCGAAGAGGCCGGAGTTGGCGAATACGACGGCGACGAATACGGCGGCGGCGAGTGCATCCTGTTTTTCTGCGGCCCGGATGAGATGGAGCTACTCGGCTTCCTGCGGCAGCTTCTTCAGCACTCTCGCTACGCACGGGGCGCGCACTTCGTGCGACTCGTGGAAGTCCCGGGCGGCGAGATGAAGCGCGAGAACATTTCGCTCTAGTTGACCGCTCTCATTGCCGGTCTGGGTCTCATTCCTCGCTTTGGGCGGAAGGCGCCAAGAACTGGCGCAGCTCGTCATGCACTGCGCCGTTGCTGGCGATGATTGAGTCGCCGAACAACCAGTCTTCGCCGTTGGCAAAGTCGGTGACGACACCGCCCGCCTCGCGGACGATCACGGCACCGGCTGCGACATCGTAAGGCGCCAGGTAGCGCTCCCAGTAGCCGTCCATCTGGCCGCTCGCAACCAGGCAGAGATCGAGTTCGGCCGAGCCCAAGCGCCGAAGATCTCGGCAATGCGGCAGGATGCGCGCGATGTTGCCAGAGTTGTCGTCGCGGCCCGGTTCGTTGCGGTTGTAGGAGAAGCCTGTTGCCAGCAACGCGTCGGCGAACTCGCGGGTTGTCGAAACGTGCAACGCATGCTCACGACCGTCTTGCGTGCGTCGCATCGCGCCGCCGCCCTTGGTCGCAACAAACGTCTCGCCGAGCGCCGGCGCATGCACGACGCCAACCACTGGCACGCCCTTGTGCGCCAACGCGATCGCGACGCAATAGAACGGGATGCCATGCACGAAGTTGGTTGTGCCGTCGAGCGGATCGACAATCCACAACCAGTCTGATTCGTTGCTCGGCTTGCCTTGCGTCGTCAGCACGCCTTCCTCGGCTAGCACACCGTGCTCGGGATAGAGCTCTTGCAAGCCACCCACAATGATGTGCTCCGCGGCGCGATCCGCCGCCGTGACCAATTCGCGACGGCGTCCTTTGGATTCGACGGCGATGGTGCTCTGCCTGCGCTTGGTCAGATCCAAACCTGCGAGCAACGCGAGTCGCTCGGCCTCGACAGCGAATGCTTGGAACTCGCTCATCCGTTTGCTGCGATGCCCGCAACGGCGCGCACGATGGTCTCTTGAATGCGCTTCAGGTCCTTGTTGACGCCGTTGCGCTTGCGCTCGTAGTTCATCAGAATCGAGAACCAGCGGCGATTGCCGTTCGGCATCTCGACCAATCCGGACAGTGATGAGGCGCCGCGGATCCAACCCGTCTTGGCGCGAACACGGCCAACCAAGTCGCTGCCGTGGAAGCGCTTGCTGAGCGTTCCGGTGCGACCCGAGACCGCCAGCGAGTCGCGTAACACAGCACCGTCAGCACCTCCGAAGCTCTGGAACATCGCGACCACCAACAAACCGGGGGTGACGCGGTTCTGCTTCGACAAGCCGGAGCCATCGGTGATGACGACGCCAGCTGGCATGCTGCCAACGAGCTTCTTCACTTGTTGGGCAAGCGCGGTCCGGCCGCCTTCCAGACTGCCATCGTTGTTCTTGATCGCGCCGAGCACGCGAACGCACTGCTCTGCGTCGAAGTTCGACGAGTCTTCGAGCATGCGGCGCAGCGCCGGTTGCAGGCGACTGCGATGTTCATAGACGACGCCCGGCGACGTGGCTTTCGCATCAGCGACTACATGGATGCCGCCTGCTGCCAGCCGATGGATGAGTGTGTCGCGATACCAACGCACCGGGTCCTTCACTGACGTTGGGATCTCGACGCGCGGCGACTTGCGATAGAACTTGCCGCGCACCTTGAGGCCGCCGCCGAGATCAATGGCGCCGTAGGTTGCGCCCTTGCGCGAAGTCACTTCGGCGATGGATCCCTTGATCGCATAGCCGGATGGCGGCGCCACCAGTTGCACCAGGGCATTGCGGCCACCACTGCGCTGGATCGACATGACAAACGTGCCTTGCTCAAGCACGAAGCCGCTCGTCGGTGCGCAGTAGTACGTGTGCAGTTGATCTTGCGGCCACGTCGGCGGTCGCGTGGGTCCCGTGAACGTTCCTGCCAGTAGCCGCACAGAGCGCAAGCTGTGGATGTCGCGGGAGCGCAGCTCGCGAGCAACGTGGCCAAACACCGTGACCGGATCGTGCTCGGTGCCGTGCAGCAAGTTTGGATCGCCGCTGGCAGTAACCAGCAGTTCGCCATCGACGACGCGGAACACGGTGCAGAACGCGAAGTCCTGGCCGAGCCCGTGCAACACGCCCGCAGCAGTCAGCAACTTCATGTTGCTAGCCGGGACGAACGCTTCGGATGCGCGATGTCGGTAGAGCACCGCACCGTCCGCATCGCAGACAGCGACACCGGTGCGCACGGCGCGGGCTTCGGCGTCGGCGACGGCACGTTTCAGTGCCGCGACCTGCGCCGGCACCGGAGTCAATAGCGCTGAGGCGAGGAGCAGCGCCGGCAAGACACTCAGTTGCATGCTGCAACGGATACAGCAACACGCGATGCATCGCCAGCGCGGGCCGGAACGACTAGTGTTTCCATATGTTCGTCGCCACCCTTCTGTTCGCTGCGTCCGCGGCCCTTACTCCCCAACAACCACCTCTTCTGCAACCACCGATCCAGACGTTGTTGGTGTCGGGCGCCAACAACCACGATTGGCAGTGGACGTCGCCAGAGATCGCCAAGGTGTTGACAGAGACGGGACGGTTCACCGTCACGACTACCAATGAACCCAAGAAGGACCTGGAAAACGTTGCACAATTGCACGCCGACGGAAAACTCGACCTAATCGTGCTCGATTACAACGGGCCACGCTGGGGAGCGACCGCCGACGCATCGTTTCTAAAGGCGGTTCGTCAGGGCTGTGGCGTCACGATTATCCATGCCGCCGACAATGCGTTCACCGGCTGGACGGAATACGAGCAGATGGTTGGCTTGCTGTGGCGCAAGGGCACCGGCCACGGCCGCTACCACCCATTCAATGTCGTGGTCGTCGACCACAACCATCCCATCACGCTCGGCATGGACAATTTGGTCATGCACCCCGACGAGCTCTACCACCGGCTCAAGCATGCCGAAGGTGCGAAGTATCAGGTGCTGATGAGTGCGTTCAGCGATCCGAAGACTGGCGGCACCGGCCGACACGAACCGATGGTCACGGCTAGCACCTTTGGCAAGGGCAACGTCTTCCACACGCCGCTTGGCCATGTGTGGCGCAACAACGTTCCCTCACACGCGACTTGGTTTGATCCGCAACTGCGACGCCTGGTGGCCCGCGGAAGTGAATGGGCCGCGACCGGCAAGACCACGCTGTCGCCGACACCACTCAATCGTTTGAGCGCGATCGAAACCAAGCAGGGCTTCGTGAGTCTGTTTGATGGCAAGTCGATCGAGCACTGGACCGGCTTCAAGCAGGATGCGCCGCCAGCGAAGGGCTGGGTCGTGCGCGACGCGGCGATCGTGCACGAAGCCAAGGGTGGCGGCGGCGACTTGGTCACGCGTGAGAGCTACGGTGCCTTCGATTTCCGGTTCTCGTTCCGCGTGACTGCGCGTGCCAACTCGGGCGTCATGTGGCACGTCACCGACGAAGGCAAGCAGACCTATTTCTCGGGCCCAGAGTACCAAGTGATTGATGACATCGGCGCCAAGCCATCTGCGCGGCACGCGGTCGGCTCGCTTTACGACATGGTGCCTGCTACCAAGAAGAAGGCGTTGCCAGCAGGCAGTTGGAATACTGGTCGCATCGTCGTTCACGAGGGGCGACTCCACCACTACCTGAACGGCGTGAAGGTCGTCGACTGCCCGTGCGCTGGCCCCAAGTGGACCGAGATGGTGCAGAGCAGCAAGTTCAAGAACTGGCCGTTCGGCAAGGCATCCGAAGGCCGCATGGCGCTGCAGGACCACGGTGACGAAGTGGCCTTCCGCAACCTTCGCATCAGAAAGCTATAGGCGGACGCAAGTGGCGGGCTCTCGCCATCAGAAGCATGCCGAATCAGTTGCCAATCGTGGTCGCGACGCGGTTGCTGATCGTGATACCGAGCGGGTTAGACAAATCAAGCACGGCCGCTTGGCTGTGCAGCGTCGTGCCGATCAAGCTGCCATGATCAGGCACCGCGACTGTCCAAGTCGCCCGCCCGATCAGGTCGGCAAACTGGAATGCGGTGTCGACGTAGACGACTTCGAGTGCGCAGCCAATAGCGCCGAATGGTGTCAGGTCAACGAACGTCGGCGCCAAGCCGACTACATGGAACGCGAAGCCGTTGCTGCCGAGGTTGGCTCCCTCGACGGAATAGCTCATGCCGAGGAAGGCCGACTCGAGCGAGAGCGGCGCGCCTGCTCCCAGCGAGGTTACTGGCAAGCCCAGCGTGCGGCCGCCACAGCCACCAGCGAAGACGGTCGCGGTCGACACGGCACGCGTCGCCAAGTCGACGTAGTAACTGCCGGGCAGACTGCCTTCGACGCCGCGCACCGCGAGGTGATGGAAGCCACCGGTGATGCGTACATCGATCGCGTGATCCCAAGTGTCGCGATCGCTCGCGAAGAACGGACCCGCAACTTGGTTGGGCGGCGTCGCGCCATCGAAGAGGTAGACCACCACGTCGTCGGCGGGCGCGTTGGGATGGTTGGCCGTGCCCGCGACCCGAATGCGCAGCATCTGGTCGCCGAACGACAGGACCCTCCAGAAGTCCCAGTCACCCGCGTGACCGGTTGTCGCCAAGTCGCCATTGCAGCGAATCGGGGCAAGGATATTGGTCGCGGTACCACCGGTGCGCGGGTCGTTGTTCTCCGCGCCTTCGTTGGCAATCAACAAGCTGCCTGGGCTCGTCGCGAGTTCCGCGCGCATGTCGAGCAGGTAGCCACCGGTCGGCGCTGCGTTCGTGCCAGCAGTCACCGCAAGGTAGTATGTGCCAGCGGACAGGTTCTTGGCGTAGAGGTTTGAGTAGTAACCGGCGTCGACGCCATCATCGTTCGCACGAAGCGGGCCGCCCGACGCGTCGAGCAGTGTCAGCACCGTGTCGCCGATCTCGCCGCTCCAAGTCGGACCGGTCTGCACGCGCAGGTCGGTCGTCGCGGTGAGAACGATGCGGAACCAGTCTTCGTCGAGAACCGACGAGAGGTTGGCGATAGCTTCTTGGCCTGAGGCCAGCAACGTGGCGCTGCCAGAAGTCGCGTTGGGTTCTGCGCCTTCCGGAATGCGTTGCGCACGCAGTGATGCCCCGCAAGAGGCATGGGTGGCAATAGCTAGCGTGGCGATGGCGAGGAGGCGCGACATGAGCTGCCAAGTCTAGCCGTAATGGCTGGCGGCCGCGATCTACTTGAGCTTGCGAGTCTTCGCCATCAGCAGGCGACCACCCGGATCGATCTTGTATTCCGCGTTGCCGATCTTCATCTCGGCCTTGCCGCCGGGCATACGCACCACGTATTCGGTGCCCCCGATGCTGATCGGAATGGCCATCGAAAACGGCAGGTCTTTCGGCGTGACCCATTTCAGATGCAGCATTCCATCGACGTGTCGGTATTCAATGCGCGGCAACCCGCCCGTGCGCACATAAACCTCAAACCACCAACCCAGATCTTCACCGGCGATCTCACTGCACAGTTTGACGAAGTCCTCGGTGTCGACAAAGCGAACCTGGCTGCCATCGGTCTTCTCAGCGGCTTCTTTGCTCGGGTAGGCGAAGCGACGGAGCGCCTCGAAGAACTTCTTGTCGCCCAACTGCCACCGCAACGTGTGCAGCACCAAACTGCCCTTGTAGTAGATGTCGTTGCTGCCGCCGCCGAAGTAGATCTCCGCAGAGTTCTGTTGCTTGCGCGGCGCCAACGGCAAGCGGTTCATGGTGCGGTGGGCGTGGATCTCATCGTAGTACGCCTTCTTGCCAAAGCGCACCTCGCGATACAGCGGCTGCATGTAGGTGCCAAACCCTTCGTGTAACCACATGTCCTTCCAGTCGCGGCACGTGATCAAGTTGCCCCACCACTCGTGCGCCAACTCGTGGTTATGCAGCCAGTCGTATTGCTCGTCACGGAAGCCGTTGCCGTAAGCGATGATGGTCTGGTGCTCCATGCCAAGATGCGGCGTCTCGGCAATGCCATACTTCTCGTGGCGGAACGGGTAGGGACCCAGCAGCTGCTCAAACACCCTGATGTGATCCAGGAACGCCGGCATGCACCGCTTCGCCTTCCGCTTGCTGCTCGGCAGCACGTAGAACGTGACCGGCATCTTGGTGCCATCGATGCACTCGAACGTTTCCTTCAGCTCGATGTAGGGCGCGATGTTTAGCGCAACGTTGTAGTTCGCGATCGGCGAAGCGGACCGCCAATGGAAGGTCGTGCGCCCATCCTTGGTCACGGGCTCGCTCTGCAACGTGCCGTTGCTGGCTAACGTCAATCCTTCCGGAATCGTGCAGCGCAAGTCGAAGCTATTCGGCTTGTCGGACGGGTGATCCTTGCAGGGCCACCAAAGGTCGGCGCCTTCCCCCTGGCACGACGTCGCGATCCACGGCTGGCCCCCCTTCGTCTTGGACCACGTGAAGCCCCCCGTCCACGGTGGTCGTTTGGCGACCGTTGGTTGGCCGCCATACTTGACCGCGACGACGAACTCGCTGTCTTTGGCAATCGAGCTCGCCGGCTCGATCACGATGCGCCCATCTGCGTGAATGAACTTCACCGCCTTGCCGGCGATCGTGACGGACTCAACCTTCAGCTCTTGGACCAGATCGAGCGCGAAGCTCGTGATCGCTGCCGTCGCCAGTGCCCGCATCTGCAGTTCGCCAGCAATCGACTTCTCACTGGGCTCAACGAGAAGTTCGAGCGCGTAGTGCTGCACGTCATAGCACGCCTGATCCGCACGGAGCGGGCCGCCAGAAACGTTGCGCTTGGCCCCCTGTTGGCAGAGGGTCATACCGGGAATCGCCACCACCGCGCAGGCGAGGACGAGCAGCCTTGATGCAATCTTCATTGAGTTTGCTCAGTCTACGTGCAGGCCGAACACTTGCTCCCGCGAAGACCTGTCGACTATCGTTGTTTTATGGCCGGTGGACTTATGGCGAACGGAGCCGCAAACCTACGCGGCTACTTGCTAGTCACCATCTGCTACTGGGCCTTCACGATCAGTGATGGTGCCCTGCGCATGCTGGTGCTGCTACACCTGCACGAACAAGGTCAGACTGCCTGGGCACTGGCGCTGCTACTGGTCCCGTATGAGGTTGCCGGCGTCGTCACCAACCTACTGTCCGGGTTCCTCGGGGCACGCTTCGGACTCAAGGCTCCGCTGGTGCTGGGCATCGCGCTCCAGGCCGGCGCGTGCGCGATGCTCACAGTCAACGCAGCGGAGTTGACCCTGGTCTATGTGATGGGCACGCAAGTGATGTCGGGCATCGCCAAGGACCTGACCAAAGTCAGCGCCAAGAGCTACGTGCGCGAATTGGCGCCGAGTGATTCCGGGGCGCGATTGTTCCGGCTGGTCGCCTGGATGACCGGCAGCAAGAACACGATGAAGGGCTTTGGGTTCTTCGTTGGCGGTGCATTGCTGACGTGGTGCGGGTTTGCCCAGACCAACCTTGGCCTCGCCATTGGCCTCGGCATCATCGCCGTGTTTGCATTTGCGATGGTGCCGCACATCGAAGGGCGACGGCAGAGTTCGTTGCGCACCTTGTTTCAGCAAGACCGCGTCATGGTGTGGCTCAGCACCGCGCGCGCGTTCTTGTTCGGTTCGCGAGATGCCTGGTTTGCCGTGGCGCTGCCGCTCTATCTGGTTGCCAACGGTTGGCCGCCTTTGTCGGTGGGCGCCGCGCTCGCTGTCTGGGTGATCCTCTATGGCGTCGTGCAAGGCTTCGCGCCAAGCATCACTAAGCGAGACAGCCATGCCGGCGGGATTCGTTCGGTGCGCAACTTCACGAGTTTGCTATTCGTGCCGCTGCTCACCACTGCGATCTTGGTTGCCCGCGATGTGCAAGCGATGCCGGCGTTGCTCGTCGGACTCTGTGTCTATGGCGCGTTGTTCGCAATCACTAGCAGCCTGCACAGTTGGCTCGCGGTTTCGCTGCACAACGATGGGCGAACGGCCGAACGGGTTGGCTTCTACTATGCGGCCAACGCACTCGGCAGGCTGCTTGGCACACTGCTTTCAGGGTATCTGTATGCGGTGAGCGCCACGCCTGGCGAAGGCCTTGCGAACTGCCTGTATGCATCCGTAGTTGCCGTAGTGCTGGCCGCCGTTGCCACCGCCACACTGCAGCGCGCGGCGCGCGTTGATGCCGCGCGCTAACGGCTGCTACGCTTGCACCAGCTTTTGCAGCAAGTCGTAAGGCAGGTTGCCACCGCAAACGATGATTGCCGCGCGGCGACCACGCAGTTCCGTGTCGGCGCGGCACGCGGCGATCGCCACCCCGACGGCACCTTCGACCAACTGGTGCTGCAAGACCAGCGAGTCCCGCATAGCCTGCTCGATGGCCGGTTCCTCGACGTTGACGAAGCGATCTACCAAGTCGCGGCATAGAGCGAACGTGATCGCACCTGGCTCGACACCGCCTGCAGTGCTGTCCGACCACGTCGCGCCGCAAGGCACGTCTACGATCGCGCCTTGGCGCACGCACTCAGCCATCGCTGGGGACGCGATTGGCGAGCAGCCTACGAACTCGATATTCGGCGCAACACTCTTCGCGTAGGCCGCCATGCCACTGACCAAGCCACCCCCGCCCAACGCGACGTAGACAACTTCGACGTCGGCCCAGTCGGCAAGCAATTCGTGGGCAACGGTGCCCTGGCCCGCGATGACCGATGCATCGTTGTATGGCGAGATGTAGGTCTGGCCGCGCTCTGCGGCAACTTCGCGCGCATGCCGCTCGGTGAGCACACAGTCATCGCCGTGCACTTGCACTTCCGCGCCGTAACGACGAATGGACTCTTGCTTCAACGCCGGCGTAGTCGAGGGCACGAACACCGTCGCCGGCATCGATAACTGCTTGGCTGCGCGCGCGAGTCCTAGACCGTGGTTGCCGGACGAGGCGGCGACCACTCCCTTCTTGCGTCGCTCCTCACTGAGTTCATGCAGTGCATTGCTTGCGCCGCGTACTTTGAACGAACCGGTGTGCTGCACGTTCTCGAGCTTCCAGCGAATGTCCGCAGACAGCTCGTCGGACATCCAGGGACACGGCACCAGTGGCGTGTGCAGCACGTTGCCGCGCAAGCGCTGCTCGGCGGCGATGACTTGCGAGGCAATGCCGTCGCGATCCAATGCGGTTGCACTCATCGGCGCGGGCGATTTAGCCGCCGGTCGGGGTTGTGAGTGGGGCCTTGGGATCCGCGACGGGAGTCGTCGCCGTGTCGTCTGCTGGCACCGTCTTCTCGGCCTCAACGAACGCGCCGCCAAGCGACTCGAACGTCACCTTGGCGCCTTTCGGCAGCTGGATCTTGGCACCACACCACTGCACTTCGGTTGCCATGTCACTGGTGCAGGTAACGCTCTCTTCTGCGCGTGTCACCCGAGTATCACCCGGCTGCAGGCTCGCACTGGTCGGAGCCTTCGGTGGGGTCAAGAACAGCGTTACGCGGTGATCTGGTTCGATCGTCGTTTTACCAAACGCGTGCGTCCAAGTGATATCGGCACCACCAAGATTGGTCATCGTCGCGCGGCCGCCATACCACGCCGGTTCGTTGATGCGTCGAATCTCCACCGAAGGCTGTCTTGGCAGATCGGATGGAGTCGCCGGGCCGCCAAAGATGGCGGTCATGTCTATCACCGGTGGCGGCGCTGCAGCAAACTCAATGGTTGAGCCATCTGGCAACGTGAAGCGGTTGGTGCGGTGTGACGCACTGAGACGCAACCAGCTCAGCTCGGAGAACGCGATGTGCACCGTCTGTTCGTCGAGGTTGATGACCTTCATCGCCGTCATGCCCCGCGCTTGCACGCGGGTGGACTCGTGCAGCAGGACTTCGAACGAACCCGCGCCACGGGTCTCGACTTGGCCGCCAATAGGCAACGACGCAAACTTGTCGTAGGTCAGTATCGGCTCAAACGGATCGCTCTCACGATCGCGATGCCAAATGCGTCCGTCCTGGCTCACCAGCAGGCCGAGGTCGAGAGCGTACGGCAGTGGTTTCTTCGCCTGCGTGCGAATCCATGTTGGCCAACCGGTTGGCTCAGGCTCGGCTGGGGCTAGCGGCACGACGAACGGGTTGTTGACTTCGGTTCCTACTGGCGAGGCACCGGTCGCTTGGTTCGGGGGCAGCGGGTAGTTGCCGTAGCCTGGCAGTCGGGCAGGAAACGTTGGGAAGCCTGCGAACGCCGGCGCGGATGGCACCGACCAGATCGAGGAGAACTCGTCGGGGCTGCCTTGCTGGCCACCTTGCGCGGCTCCGCCAGTCAGCAACTGGCCCGGCAGATTCGGCGGCGCACTGGCCGGGTTTAGCCGTCCGGGGTTTTGGATGCCCGGGCGGAGCACGCCAGGATTCTGCGCGCCAGGCTGGTTCGAGCCCGGGATCTGAGCGCCGAAGTTCGTCTCGGCAGCGAGAGGGCCAACCAGCATTGGTGCCACCGCGACCAGAAGGGCGGCTGGTCCGAGCAGGTTTCGCTTGCGGTTGCGTTGGCTCATGAATCTCCCATCGGCAGGAAGAACGACTCGTACTTGTCCAGAAAATCTGGAGATAGCACCTTTCGCTCCGCCACTGCATCACGCAGCGGCACGTCGACAATCGAACCCGCCTGCATCGAAGCCATCCTACCGAACTTCTTCTCCAGCACGAGTCGCGCCGCGCGGGCCCCGAGTCGCAGGGCGAACATCCGGTCAAACGCCAGCGGGCTGCCAGAGCGCTGTAGGTGGCCGAGCACGAGAGATCGGGCATCCCACCCGAGCACGTCGCGGACCTTGCCGGCGATCAACTCCGCCACGCCACCGATCCTAGGGTTCCCCCACTCGTCCAGCTGGGTCGACGTCAGTGACTGCTTGTTCTCGAACACCTGCGTGCCTTCGGCCACGGCCACGATGGCATGGCGGGCACCGCTCTTCTTGACCTGGGCGAGGCGCTCGCAGAGTGCCTCAATGTGGGCCTCGCGCTCTGGCACCAGAATGCCTTCGGCACCGGCTGCGATCCCGGCATAGGCGGTGATCCAGCCGGCGTGGCGTCCCATGCACTCCACCACCATCACCCGACTGTGGGATTCGGCAGTGCTGCGCAGATCATCCATGGCGCGCATAGCCACTTCGACGGCAGACCAGAAGCCAAACGTGAAGTCGGTCGCGTCGAGATCGTTGTCGATCGTCTTGGGGATGCCGACCACCGGAACGTTGTGCTCGCGGAACAACCGGTCGGCCGCGCCAAGTGTGCCTTCGCCGCCAATCGCAACGAGAGCATCGAGTCGATGCCGCGCAATGGTCGCGAGCACCTTTGGTACTTGTACCTCGGGATCGCGATACGGATACGCGCTGCTACTGCCGAGCATCGTGCCGCCGTGCACCAACAAGTGCTGGAAGTTCCAGCTCTTGATGTCGCGGGTTTCGTCGTCGAGTAAGCCGCGCCAACCATCGGCAAAGCCAACCAGCTCGCAGTTGGCTTCCATCAAGCGTCGCCCGAGCCCGCAGATCGCTGCATTGAGACCCGGCGCATCGCCGCCACCGGTCATCACACCTACTCGCATGGTCACTGGTTCCCACCTATGGGTTCGTCATCGATCGGATACTGCGGGCCGCGGAACGGCTCGACTTCTTCATCTGGTGCAGGTGCGAGAGTTGGTTCGGGTGGCTCCGGCGCGTTCTTGTCGAGCTTGCCGAAGAAGCCTTGGAACTCCAGTTCGAGCTCGGCGCGGGTGCCGTCGGACAGCTGGACCAACTCACCGAAGCGATGCAGCAACGCCTGTCGCAACCGTTGGCTGCCGGCGAGATGGTTCTGGCCATCGGCGCAATAGAACTGGCCAGTGATCTGGATGCGCTTACTTGACGGAAGCTTGACCTGGACCCGCAAGCGCGTGATCTCAGGCAGCACCTCTCCGGCAACGCGAAGTCCCGTCTCGATCGCTTCGCGGGCAACACGCACCGTGCCGGCGACGGTTTCACTGACGACCCAGTTGCTCGGCACTTCGCCAGCTCGGCGACGCACCAGCCAAGAGAAGTTCCACAGCAGCAGGCCGACGCTTCCAAAGAACGCCAGCCACGCGGCTGGCGTCTGCAGCGACATGACCATCGCGCGATTGGTGCCCGACATTGCCGTGGCATCCTTGCCGAGGTCCGTGCCCAGCACGCTCGGCTGCAAGAACGTCGCAATCCACAAAGCCGCGATCGCGTTGGCAACGATGAGATTGCTCACCAACAGCATGCGTTCGGACCAGCGTCGCTTAGCAGCCATTGACAGTTCGCGCGTTACCGTGGCGTGAAGTATCGGTCAATGAAGCCGGTGTCGATGTCGCCGTTGCAAAAGTCCGAATGCTCGAGGATGCGCAAGAACAGCGGTGCCGTGGTGGCGATGCCTTCCATCTGCAATTCCGAGAGCGCCCGTTTGGCAACCGCGATCGCCTGCGCCCGCGTTGGCTGGTGAATGATCAACTTGCCGACCATCGAGTCGTAGTGCGGCGGCACGGTGTAGCCCTGATAGACATGGCTGTCCCAGCGAACTCCCGGGCCGGCAGGCGCTACGAAGGACTTGATCAGGCCAGGTGACGGCTTGAAGTTGTGATCGGGATCTTCGGCGTTGATCCGGAACTCGATCGCGTGGCCACTCATCACGATGTCTTCCTGACGGAACGACAGTGGCTCACCGGAAGCGATCAGGATCATCTCGCGGATCAGGTCGCGGTTGGTCACGGCCTCGGTGACCGGGTGCTCAACCTGAATGCGGGTGTTGATCTCGATGAAGTAGAAGTTGTTGTCCTGGTCGAGAATGAACTCCACCGTGCCGGCCGAGTAGTAGTTCGCGACCTTGGCCAACCGCACCGCCGCTTCGCCCATCTTCTGACGTGTCTCTTCGTCGAGCACCGGACACGGGCTCTCTTCAAGCAGCTTCTGGTGGCGACGTTGCAGCGAGCAATCTCGCCCGCCGAGGTGCACGACGTTGCCGTGCGT
>JBNMND010000114.1:0-15609 GCA_051274975.1 Planctomycetota bacterium
TGCGAGCGCAAGCATCGCAGTGGCCAAAAAGCCGACAATGGGCTTGGTACGGAGCATGGGCCCGAAAGGGGTGGTGCGGGGGTTGGCGGCGTTCGCTGGGGAACAAACGCGGCCCAAGTGGATGGCTATGCCGTGGTCTTCAAGCAACCACGGCGGCGACCAACCATGCGCATGGCTAGTCGGGTTGCGGACTAGTGGTGACTACTCACCTCGAGGGGAACCGACAATCTCGCCAAAGGCCCAGTTGTCGAAACGCATTTCAATCGAGATGTTCAGGACGTTGTTCGGCACGCTCACGGCGACCGGTACGAGGCCACGGCCTCAACAACTCCCTGGGAATCTAGCCTCGGCAACAATCTTGCCGGTGGCCTTGTCCGTGACCACGATCAACGGCGACTTGCCAACTGGATTCCAGTCGCTGTACTCTTCGTTAGTCGCGCCGTAGAACCAGATGCGGTTCGGATCAAAGACGATCTCATCACCCTTCTCTTGGTAAGCGAACTCAGCCTTCGCCGGGCCACCCCAGCTGAGCTTTTGGTCGGTCTCCGCGGCAACCGTGATCGCCTTGCTGCGACCCTTCTGCATCGTCACGCGGCTACCCGCCAACGACAACACACCGGAGTGCAACAGGTAGTCACCAGCCGGCACGAGCACTTCGGCGTCCTGCTTGCTGAGGTGCACCGAGTAACGACCGTCCGTGCTGTTGAGCACGGCAGCCATCACCTTGCCATCCGTGACCGCATGCAACGACAACTTGCCGACATCGCCAGTGAACGGCGAGTAGCTCAGCTTGCTGCCATCGGCTGAGATCTTCAGGTTACGAAGCTCGCCGTCGATCGAGATGACCTCGGACAGGAAGCTCGCGGCGCGGCCGTTGCCAACCACCATCGCGTCTTCGCCGACGTCGTTGAAGCTACCGTTGTGGTTCTGGTCGATCAGGCGGATCTTGGTCGAGCCAATCTTGCCCACGACCTCCGAGCCAGCCTTAAAGCTCCAACTTGGCTTGGCCGACAACGACACGCCATAGCGGCGACCGTTACTGGTCAGGACCACAAATCCCGTCTCGCCTTCGACACGAGTCTCGAGCGTGCCATCGGCGTCGGCATCGATCAGCAACGCGGTACCGTCAATGTTAGCGCGAAAGTCTGCACCGAAGCCGTCTTGGAAGTGGAAGCCCGTCGCCACCGGAGTGGCTACTTCACTCGGAAGCATCAGCTTCTGACTACGCCGGATTTTGGCCTTCAGAGTCACTTCGCCGCTCTGCGGCAGGCCTTCTTGAGCAGTCACGCCGCATGCCAGCGCGCCGATCACCAGCCATTGCATCGTTGTTCGCATAGGTTTCTCGATTGGGTATGTGGACAGTCAACACGGTATCGGAACTTTGACCACCACACTGTGCAGTCTCATTTGTTACCAAATGGAAACCTCCGCAAGTTTCTCCGAGGTCACCGAACCTAGGCCAAAATCGGGCCCTACTGCCGCTGACAGGGCGGGGTTCTGGGCCGCACCATAGGGTGGAACGCCCCTGGACCCCGATCGCATCTTACTAGTGGCAGACGACGTGCGAGTGCGCCACGAACTGCGCTCGGCACTGACCGCGCAAGGCTTCACCGTCAGCGAGGCCCCGGACCTGGCCCGAGCACAATCGGCGAACGCCGCGGAGCACAGCGTCGTATTGCTGGACCTAGGCCTTCCCGATGGCGACGGACTAACGTTCTGCCGGCAACTGCGCGAGGCGGGCACGATCACCCCGATCATCGTCTTGACGGCGCGAGATACGGCGCGCGATCGAATCCTCGGACTCGACGCTGGCGCCGACGATTACGTCGTCAAGCCGTTCGAAATCGGAGAAGTGCTGGCGCGCATCCGCAGCGTGCTGTGTCGCTCGCGACAACAAGCCCCCCAGCAGACGTACCGGTGTGGCGAGCTCTGGGCCGACCCGCAGTCGCGCGAAGCGGGCCGAGGAGACCGACGCATCGAGTTTGCGCCGCGCGAGTTCGACCTCCTGCTGTTCTTGCTAAGACATCCTGGTAAGGCGTGGACGCGCGACCAATTGCTAGAACATGTCTGGGGCGTGCGCGGCGGCGGCGGCGATTCGCGCACCATCGACCTGCACGTTCGTAAATTGCGCCGCAAGATCGAAAACAACCCGGCCGCGGCAAGATTCATCGCCACGGTTTGGGGTGTCGGCTATCGCCTCAATGACGAGGACTCAACGTGAACGCCCCCAAGGCAAAGCCCTATCGGGCTGCGCAGCCTCGTCGTCAAGCTAGCGCTGGTCACCGCGCTGGTCATGCTAGCATCCGGCTGGCTGCGTTCGACCGTGACCAACTAGGCATTCGATACCTTCGCGATTGCACCGCCGCGTGTCTCCGCCGACGAACAGGCGCACGAGTCGCTGACCTCGGTGATGCGAGACCGCGATGCAGCTCAAGACAATCGCATTGCGAAACAACTCAACGCCTACTCCGCGGCCCGTCGAGCTCGAAAGGCACTCGCGTTCTTGCTGGATCTACACGGCGAGATCGTCGCCCGCTCACCGGAATTGGAGACGCTCGATGACGGCGAGCTAACGGCAACTCCACGCTACCGACTAGCGATCGGCGGCAGGGTTCTCGGGACGGCCTTCAGCTACGTCACGCCCAAGTATGAAGACAAAACACCGTGCGGGTTTGTCAGTTCGCTGGCCTTTAACCTCGACCAAACGAGACTGGGCAGCGACACCTACAGCAACGCTGTCATCCTCGAACTGCCCGCCGGCACTGACCTCAACTTGAGCGACGAGCAACTCGCGGAACTCGAAGCACAACGAAACCAATACGGACGCATCAGCAACGGCGTCACGATCGGTATCGCAGTCGCAACGGCACTGTTGCTCGGCATCGTCGCGAGCTTCTTGATTACGAGACGACTGCGACGACTGTTACGCGAAGTGGAAGTCAGCGAGCAGGATGAGTTGCCTGGCCATTCCGCGAATCGGGTCGCGACGAGATTTCGCTGCTGGCGGGCGCGCTCAACAAGATGCGAGGCCGCGTCACCGAACTGGTTGCCAACCTTCGCGAACAGGACAGCAATCGACGGGACTGGATTGCGCAAGTCAGCCACGACATCCGCACGCCACTTACCTCGCTGTCGGTATGCCTTGATCGCGCTCAGCTGAGTCTTGACCAGGCAGACCGGGCAACGACCCAAGAAGCGCTAATGCTGGCGCCCACGACTTGCGCCGGGTGCGCTCATTCGTCAACGACCTATTTGAGATCGCACGACTCGAGATCGGCGATGAATTAGATCTCGAACCGATCCCACCTCTCGAGTTGATTGCCGACGCGGCTCGTTCGCTTCGCCCGCAAGCAGACCTGGGAGGAATCCAACTACACGTCACTGCGCACCCCGCAGTCGAGGATGTGTCCGGTGATGGCCATCGATTGATGCGCGCATGCGAGAACTTGCTGAGCAATGCGATCCGGCACGCCAGCGACCACGTTCGCATCGGTGCCGTCGCAAGCGCGCAAGACGTTTGCCTGTTCGTCGAAGATGACGGCTTGGGATTCGGCGGCCCCAAAGGCCCCGTCGATTTATCGACCGTCAGCAAGCAGGCCGCGCAAGCCGACTCCAGCGGCCTCGGTCTGCTGGTGGCACGCGGCGTGGCCGAGGCGCACGGTGGTTCGATCGCGGCGAGTAACGGCTCACACTGGACCCGCGTCGAATTGCGTATCCCGCGCGATTCGAGCAATCAGCCAGCCGAGTAGCGCCTGCCAAAGTGACCCCATCTAACGGTTGGCTCAGCCCCCTTAATAGGCGAGAGTGACGCCATGAACACTACGCAGTCGCTGCTCTTGCTCGCGGCACTGGCTACGTCCGCGTGCCAATCACCACCGCCCGCTCCAACCGGCGTGCAGACGTTCGGCACGATGCGCGAGGTCATGCGCGACGGCCAGATGGAAGGCCGGGTCTCACTTCAGAAGTTCTCCGGCACTAAGACGATCGGCGTTGGCGCGCTGGCCCAACTTGGTGGCGAGATCACGATCGTCGACGGCCAGGTGCTCGTGTCGACGGTGCAGGATGGAATCGCCGTCGTGCGACTGGCGCGACCCGAAGACCAAGCGACGCTGCTAGTCACCGCAGACATCGGCCAGTGGCACCACTTCGAAATCGGTTCGTGCAAGAGCTACGAAGCGCTCGAACAGCGCCTGGCAGAACTGCTGCGTGCCCGCGGCCGTGATCTCACCAAACCGACGCCCGTGCGCATCACCGGCAAGGCGAGGCGTCTGCAGGTTCACGTCATCAACGGTGCGTGTCCAATTGCGCAACCGACCGGCCCCAAGCCGTGGCGTTACGACGGGCCGGCCGACAACGTGAGGCTCGTCGGTTTCTATGTCGAAGACTCGGCGGGGCGACTGACGCACCACACCCACTCGAGTCATTTGCATGCGGTCAGCGACCAGGCTATGGGCCATCTCGACGAAATATCGCTTTCGAATGCCATCGTGTCGCTGCCGGCACCAACCAGGAAGAACTGACCCCGCCCCTGCGGCCTCGCCGCGACTCTAGCTACAACGCGTGCCCGACTCCCCCCGGTGGCTCACTCACAAGACGAGTGGTTCCTGAGGGGGAACCAAAGAGATGGGCACGAAGCCCCGTGGTTTGAGAGGGCCGCGGGGCTTCATTATTTCTGGACGTCCGCAATTGCTGCGCATTGCGCACAACTCCCTGCAACGCGAGTGGCCCAGCGCACGTTTCCCAGGTGCTCGAACACTTGGGTGACTCCTGAGGGGGAGCCAAGTTGAGCTAAATGCCCCGCAGCGGTCGGTCCCGCTGCGGGGCGCTTTTATGTACGCCCAATGTTACCGGAGCCAATCAGAACGGGCCCCGTAGCGGATGCTGCGGGGCCCTTCTTTTTTGGCTACGGATCCCGGGGCCACTAGTGGTGTGATGCAGACAGTTGCCGTCTTATGCGCGAGTCATCGACGTCGCTCACAAGGCGGGTTGCCGCAGGCCTATTCATGGATACGTCGAGGACAACCCAACGCAGTGAGCGGCGTTGAGGGCCGCGGAGAAGATGGCTAATTTCGGCATCACACCACTAGCTGTCCAACGCACGCACGGAAACGAAGTAGGCACCGTGCTCTTTGCCGCCGCCGCGTTTCCCGGCCGCTCGACGCAGCGTCGTGCGCAACATCGCTGGCCCTTGCGGCAAGTCGACAGCGAACGTCGCATGCGTAGCTGCCGGGTCCACGTCCTTGCTGAGCAGAAGCTTGCCAACCGCGATCGATGCGTGCGTGCTATTCATCGCACGATCTAGCTGCGCCGGCCAACGCCGCAGCGTGATCTCGTAACGACCGGCGCGAGCTACCTCGACCGCCCACGGCCCGTTGCCGATGTAGCCGTTGCGCACGTGGTTCTGATGCCACGGAGTGCCGCGGTCGTTGGTGTGCCAGTCGTGGGACATCAACTCGGCAGGATTCTGGGCACCACCGAGTTCGATCCGCACGTAGTCGTCGAACGTCGGCTTTAAACTCTGCCACCACGCTTCGTATTCCTTGCGCAGTTGGGCCACGACGTCCGCGTGATCCGCGGCGATGTCGCTGCGTTGCCCTGGGTCGACGACGATGTCGAAGAGTTGCTTGCCGTTGATCAACCGCCAACGCTCGGTCATCACCGCGCACTTGCGCCACATACGCGGATGTTCTACGCGTTGCGAATGCACGAACAGAGTGCGGTCGACTGGAGCAGGACCGCGACCGCGCAACTGCGCCGCGAACGACGCTCCATCCAGTTCGGCTTCTGGCTTCTTGGCCAAGCCACACAAGTCAACCAACGTCGGCAACACGTCGACGTGCGCCGTCAGATCCTCGACCTTGCGACCACCAACGACACCGCCATCGGGCCAGTGCACGAAGAACGGCACACGGTGGCCCCCGTCATACTCCGACCCCTTCTTGCCGCGCATGCCAGCGTTAAATCCGCGCCATTCCCCAGCCTCTTTTGGGCGCCGCTCATTGCCGGCCGCCGTGCCATTGTCGGTCGTGAACACGAACACCGTGTTGTCCGACAAACCGAGGTCCTTGAGCAAAGTGCGCAGCTTGCCGACGTTCTCATCGATGTTGCTGATCATTCCGTAGAACTTCGCCATCGTCTTCGGCACGCCAGCGTCTTCGTAAGGCTTCGAGTACTTCTCATCGACGAGAAACGGTCCGTGTGGCGCGTTCGTCGACAAGTAAATGAAGAACGGCCGAGCCTCTTCTCGCGTCAAGAACTCGGTCGCCTGCTCGAACCACACGTCGGTGCAGTAGCCATCAAACTTGCGCCACTCGCCATCGAGCTCGTAGGTGTCATCAAAGTAGTCATTGCCCCAATAGTCAGGACCTTGACCGACGCCACCGCCGTGGTGCCAGACGACATGTTCGAAGCCTTGATCCTGCGGCCGACACGGAGCGTTGTCGCCTAGGTGCCACTTGCCGAACATGCCCGTGCGGTAGCCGTTGTCGGCAAACACCTCGGCGATCGTTTGCTCGCTGCCCGCCATCAACGAACGACCCATGATCGTGTGCCAGACACCGGTGCGCGTGGAGTAGCGACCGGACATCAACGCGCTGCGCGTCGGCGAACACGTTGGGTCGACATGGTAGTCGGTCAGGCACACCGACTCCTTGGCGAGGCGGTCGAGGTTGGGCGTGCGGATCTTGGTGTTGCCGTGCGCGCCGAGGTCGCCGTAGCCCTGGTCGTCGGTGATCACCATGACGACGTTCGGCGTGCGGTTGACGCCGACTCCGACCTGACTGGTCGCAACGGCAGGAAAGGCAACGACGGCAAGAGCGACTAAGGAAACGAAACGGGTGTTCATGGTGCGGCTCCGAACTGCGACGATTCGCATCATTCCAGTCTCCCGCCTCTGCGTCGCCATGAACACACGCTTCCTCGCAACCTTTACCATCAGTGCACTCCTCTGCCTCGTGCCGTGCACGGCCCAGGAGGCTGGGCAGACCTATGGACAAGACACAATACGAAAGCGGCCGAACATCTTGTTCATCCTGGTCGACGACCAATCGCCGTTCGATCTGAAGATCTACGACGAGAACTCCGTCTGCCGCACGCCGGTCATCGACCGCCTCGCCGCCGAGGGCACGGTGCTCGACGGCGCCTACCATATGGGTTCTTGGTCGGGTGCCGTTTGTACACCGTCGCGCCACATGATCATGAGCGGGCGCACCGTTTGGCACCTGCCTCGGCGTGGCATTCGCGGCGAGAAGCAGAACCCGCTGTGCCCCAAGGACCTCGCCAGCAACACCATGGCGGCTGTCTTCAACCGCGCCGGCTACGAGACGATGCGGACCTGCAAGAAGGGCAACAGCTATGCTGCGGCCAACAAGCAATTCACGACGGTGCACGACCAGACCAACCGTCAGGCAGACCAAGAGCATGGTTCGCCGTGGCATGCCGAACGCGTGCTCGACTACTTAAAGTCACGCGACCAGAAGTCGGGCCACGACCCGTTCCTGATCTACTTCGGCTTCTCGCATCCGCATGACCCGCGCCACGCGCCGGACGAACTGCTCGCCCACTACGGCGCCAACAACCGCGAAGTTAGCCACCCACCGAGCGAACTCGCGCCACCGCTGCCGCGCAACTACCTGCCCGCGCATCCATTTCATCACGGTCAACCCGGTCTGCGCGACGAGGTCAACGTGCAAGGCGTCAAGCGCAAGCGCGACGAGGCGACGATCCGTAACGAGATGGGCCGCCAGTTCGCCTGCAACGAGAACATCGACATCCAGATCGGCCGCGTGCTAGAGCAACTGCGCAAAACGGGCGAACTCGACAATACGATCATCATCTACACATCGGACCACGGCATGGCGATCGGCCGCCACGGCTTACAAGGCAAACAGAACCTCTACGAACACACGTGGCGCGTGCCGATGGTCGTCAAGGGGCCCGGCATCCCGAAGGGCAAGCGCGTGCACGGCAATGTCTACTTGCTGGATGTGCTGCCAACGCTATGCGACTTCGCCGGCATCAAGCCGCCGGCGACGGTCGAAGGGCGCAGCATGCGGCCGGTGATCGAAGGTAAACAGGCGAACCTTCGTGACATTCTCTATGGCGTCTATGCCGGCGGCACCAAGCCGGGCATGCGCTGCGTGCGCAAGGGCAACTGGAAGCTGATCCAGTACGACGCCATCAAGGGATTCGTTCAGAAGACCCAGCTGTTTGATCTGCATAGCAACCCAGACGAGTTGCTCGAACAACACCACGTCGACAGCGTCGAGGCGTTGACGCTGAACGACCCGAAGCGTGAGCAGATCAACCTCGCCGATGACCCAAAGTTCGCCGGCAAGCGCGCCGAGCTGGAAGCGTTGTTGCTGGCCGAGATGAAGCGGCTCGACGATCCTTACCGGATGTGGAACCAGCCAGCCAAGTAGGCGCCCGCGCAGGAGAATAGCCCGCGACTCGGGCGGGATTACCAGGATTGGCGACCGATTCGGGCGGATCACACCACCACCTCCGACAAATTGTAGGAGATCTCCGACAATCTGTAGGAGGCATTGGCGACGATGCCCCGATGACACCTCCACGCAAGCGGCAGGACAAGAACGCACCGGCAATCACCGAGGCCGAACTGCCCGTGCTCAAGTCGTTCTGGGATCACGGACCGGCCACGGTTCGCGAACTGATCGAACGACTTGACACCGATTCAGCCTACACAACCGTGCAAACGCTGGTCACGCGGCTCGTCGAGAAGGGCCACGTGCGTGCGGACCGGCGCGGACTCGCCCACGTGTTCGCGGCGACGACAGTGCGCGAAGAACTCGCCCACCGCCGCGTCGAGGAAGTCGCCAGTTCGTTGCTCGACGGCGCGACCGCGCCACTGGTGCTGCGACTGGTCGAGAACGGCAAGTTCTCAGCCGACGACATCAAGAGCTTCCGCAAGTTGCTGAAGGCTGCCGAACAGAAGTCGCGCGGAGAGCAGTCATGAGTTGGCTGCTTGCCAACTCGATCGCAGCCGCAGCACTCAGTGTGCTGGTGCTACTGATCGCACGCTGGTGGAAACCGGCACCGGCCGTCATGCACGGCTTGTGGTTGGTTGTCGTTCTCAAGCTGGTCACGCCGCCGCTGTTTGAGGTGCCGCTCAATCTAAGTTGGTTGCCGAGCATGACGAACACCGCGAACGCCGAACTCGCACCCCAACGGCTCGGGCCGGCACTGCCGTCAGCCCCATCCGCAATTGCAGCCACCACTGCACCGCTAACACAACCAACTGCCGCCGTGGCCAGCGATGCCGTGACGCTGCACACGCCAACTGCAACCGCCGCCGCATCTAGTTCAGCGTGGCTTTGGGCGTGGCTCGCGAGTTCCTCCCTACTGCTGATCGCCACAACGCGCCGCACCCTACGCATCCACAAAACGAAGCGATCCTTTGGCCCGGTGCCGATCCAGCTGCGCCTCGAAGTTCGCGAACTTGCGGAACGCATCGGCGTCGTCGTACCCCAACTCTGTGACGATCCGCAAACCGCCGCGCCCTACATCTGGACAATTGGCCGCACCCGCCTCGTGCTGCCCGTGGAGCTGCTGAAAAGCTGTTCCAAGAAGGGGCGCGAAGCCGTCATCGCCCACGAACTCGCCCACCTGCATCGCAAGGACCACTGGATCGCACGCTGCGAGCTGGTGCTACTGACGCTGATCTGGTGGCACCCGCTGTTTTGGTTCGCACGCAGTCGCATGCGGCTGTGGGCCGAACTCGCGTGCGATGCGATCGCTGTCAACACCGTGCCCAACGCGAACCTTGACTACGCCACCTTGCTGGTCGACGCCGCGGCACAACCCTTACCCACCCCACCTGGCGTAGCCGTCCTCGCATCGAGGCCGGCTGCCCGGGCTGCATTCGAACGGAGACTGAAGATGATCCTGAACGAGAACCTACCGCGCCGCGCCTCCCGCGCTTGGTGCGTACCTTTCGCGGCGTTGGCACTCGGCCTGTTTGCCGTGCCCGTCGCCGCCCAAGAACAAGACCCCGATCCGGTGCGCGTTGAGATTCGCGTCAACGGCAAGACGGTAAAGAACCTGACCGCTATGCAACGCGAGGCACTGCTAGAGGTGCTGCTCGACGAAAACAAGCCCACCAAGCAGGAGAAGCGTCGCATCCGCGTTCGCAACTTAAATCGCGGCGACCAGAAACCCCAAGCGGGCAAGGCATCCAAGAAGCTTGAGCGGCGCATCACGCGCACCAAGAAGATCGCCGGCCTGCCGAACGCAAGCGAGCTCCAAGGCGCGCTCCAGGAAGGCCTCGCCGAGGCCCGCCGCGAGATCAAAAACGACAAGGACCTTCAGGAACTTGGCATCACCGACGAAGTGCTGGCACTGATCGACGGCATCGCCAACGGCGAAGGCATCGAGTCATCACTCGATGGCGTCGTGCGCGCCGCCATGAAGGGCGCCGGCAAGATGGTCATCAAGGAAATCAGTGACGACGAAGACCTGCGCGGCCTCGGCCTCGACAAGGGCATCGCCAAGCTGGTGACCGGCCTGCTCGAGAACGAAGCGAACCTGGAGATCCTTGGCGAACTGGCCCGCACCGCACTCGGCTCGGCGCTCGAAGAGGCGAAGATGGAGATCCGCAACGATAAGGACCTGCAGCAACTAGGCATCGCCGACGACGTTGAAGGCCTGATCGCTTCGATCCTCTCAGGCGACCGCGACGTAGATGCCGACCTCAACAAGGTCATCGAGAAGGCCGTGCAGGCCGACGTGGAGCGCGAGACCAAGGGCAGCAAGAAGACTGAGCGCCGCATCCGCATCAAGTCGAAGGGCAAGAACGCCAAAGAGAAGCGCCGCAAGCGCGAAACGATTCGCTAACGCGACCCGCGTTCTGCGGACGGCCCGCCAATAAGCCTAGGCATCGCTTAGACTGAAAAACATGGCATGGCCCGCGACAGGAAATGGATCGGGCGGTGTCTAGCCGTTCGAGCCCATGACGACTGATCCGCAATCCGACCTCGACGCACTGCTTCGAGAAGAACCGTACGTCCGGGCGCTTGCACGCGTTCTGTGCGCTGGGCACGAGGACGAGATCGTGCAACAAACCTGGCTGCAGGCCTGCGAACACCGCGGCAAGCCGGTCAAGCAACCGCGCGCCTGGTTGGCCACGATCGTGCGCAATGTCACCAAGAACTTGCTGCGCCGCGAAACACGCATCCAGCGGCGCGAACAAGTCGCGGCCAAGTCCTCGGTCGCGCCCTCGTCGATCGAGCTGATGCAGCGCGAAGAACGGCGCCGCAAACTGGTCGAACTGATCGACACGCTGCCGAAGGACCAGCGCGAAGTAATGCTGCTGCGATACTTCGAGGGCATGCCTGCGCGCGACATTGCCGCGCAACTTGAACTGCCAGCATCGACGGTCTGGAACCTGCATCGCCGCGCCCTCCAGCGCATGCGCCACGCGCTCGACGCGACCGCCAAATCCAGGGGTCAAACCCGATCAGCCTGGTTGCTGCCGCTCAATGGCATGCCCTGGGCCCCGCCAATTGGCGTCGACTCGACAGCAACCGGAACCGCCACCACCGCATTACCTGCCAGCATTCTCGCTGGCTCGATCGCCATCACTATGAAGACCAAGTTCCTTGCGGCAACCGCCGTGGTGGCCGCCATTGCGTTGACTGTCTACTGGCCCGAAACCGCTGTGCCGGTGCCCGAGGCGGACCAGAACGCTGCGTTCGGTGACGTCAATGCGGCGACCGGGAGCAAGCCAGGCGATCGCGCAGCAACTGGCCAGGCCAGTGAAGCGAATGCCACGCGCGAAGTCGCCAACGCCGGTTTAACGGAGCAGGCGTTGACTGGCACGCTCGAAGTGACCGTGCGATTCAGTGGCGAGAACCCTGGCCCAGCGGCTAACTCCACCATCACCTACCGGGCGTCCGGCGAAGACCGCCGACTGGCGCCGCGCTGCCAGACCAACGAAGCTGGCATCGCCATCATCACCGACCTAGCACCAGGCCGCATGCTCGTACATGGCGACCGCCACGAACGGGGCCAATACGTCGAAATCGAAGCCGGTAAGACGGCGACCCTCGAGATCACCTACCCCGAAGGCGTACTGCTGCGTGGCATCGTCATCGATGACAACGAACGCCCGATCGCGGGTGCGCTGATCGAAACCGGGATGCCTATGCTCGTAGGCCGCGACCCCCAAGTTCTCGCATTCTCTGGCGACGATGGGCGGTTCGCAATCCGCTCTGCCTTCTCATGCCTCATCGGAGCGCGGGCCGAAGGATTCTTGGCGTCGCCATTGCAGTATTCGACGATGGGCAACAACGTCGATCTGAGGATCCAACTCGTCCCAGGCGGCGGCACCGTCGCGGGAACAGTCGTCGACGAACAAGGCACTGCCATCGCTGATGCTTTAATCTGTGTCGGCTCAGGCGAATTGCAGGGCCTCGGCATAGCCGAAATGGACGGCTCGACGCCGCTGCCTCTGCCGGCATTGGTGCGCAGCGACCAGGACGGAAGGTTCCGCGCGCTGGCAATCCCAACGGGTGACGTGCCAGTGTGGGCGCGCGCGGTCGACAAGGCGCCATGGCGTGGCACGTGCTCCGTCGCCAACTACGGGACCTCCGGGTTACGCATCACCATGCAGCGTGGCGGAGTTTTGCGCGGCTTCGTCCGCACGCCGGCTGGCGACCCGGTGCCCAAGGCCGAGGTGATCCACGGCGATTGGCAACAAGTTGAAAACGTGCGTACCTACAGCGATGCCAACGGCGCGTTCGAACTGCGCGGCCTGCCTCTCGGCGCCATCGAGGTGATGGCCGAACACGACAGCGAAGGGCGCACGAAAGAAACGGTGCACCTCGCGTCCGGAAAAGCGTTCGAACACGACCTCGTGCTATCACGTGGGCTCGAGTTGCGCGGCAAGGTGGTCGACCAACATGGCAAGCCGGTCGCCAAGGTCCACATTGAGGCCAGTGCAGAGCACACGCCGGCGCAGAAGCAATGGAGGGGTTACACCCGCACCGACGAAGCTGGCCACTACCTGATTCCGAACTGCCCGATGGCGCGCCCGTTGCGCGTCAAGTTCTCCAACACGTTGATTGCGCCGCACGTAGTCAAGAGCTTCGATCCGCAGAAGGGCACGCTCGACGTCACGGTGAAGAGCGTCGGTAACGACGTACACATTGTCGGCTGTATCGTCGACCCTAATGGCAAACCACTCGCCGGAGTACGCGTCAGCCCGCGTAGCGAAGCACGCAGCCAACACCTATCGCCGGTCACAACCGAGGCAGACGGTACGTTCGCATTCGGGCCGCTACCTGAGGGCATTTGGAAGCTGGCGATAAGCCATGCCAAGCACCCATCACAGACCATCACCTCGCGCCAACTTGGCGGCGACGAACGCTGGGACGTGGGCAACGTCGCGCTGGCACTCGGCGGCACGGCGATCATCAGGCCGCAGTCCGTGCCCGGCACCGATCTATACTTCATGATCGCCGACACGCAAACGACGGCGCGCTGGACTCTTCGCCCCGCCAACGAACCCGTCACTACAATTCTGCGACCGGGCGACTACCTGCTACAGGCGTGGGGCAAACGCGCGGCTGCGCAAGTCGTGCGGTTCACGATCACCGGTGGCCAGCAAACCGAAATCCTGCTGCACACGCAGGTCGGCACCAGGCAACGACTGGAGTTCGCCTACAACAAGGAGACCGAAACCACCCACGGCGCCACGCTGGCGGTGCACAAGGGCAAAGACAAGATCGTCGACAAATGGTTGTCGACCAAGCCCTCTGAGGACTGGGGCTACGACCTCTGGCTGCTACCCGGCACTTACCGCGTCACGTTGAGCGGCAAGCTGCGCGCGGAAACGACACTGACGATCGGCGCAACCGAACCGCCACCGCTTACGATCAAACTCGTCAAGCGCTAGCCATTGCCGCGCACGCCGTATTTGCTGAGCTGCAACTGCTCTAGCAACGCACGCAGCTGACGCACCTTGTCGGGATGGCTCGCCGCCACGTTGTCCTGCTCGCCAACGTCCGACTTCAAGTCGAACAGCAACTCCTTGCCCTTCTTGCCGCGCGGTTTAACGAACTTCCATTGGCCCACGCGAACGGCAAGCCGGCGAGCTTCTTCGATCATGTAAGGCAAGCCGACCTCGTCCTCACCCAAGAGCGCGCGCAGACTGTCGCGGCTGTCGATCGCTTGCTCCTTCTTCAATTCGACCTTGAGCAACGAAGCGAACGACGCGATGAAGTCGATCTGATTGACCAGCGCGTTCGACACACCAGGCTTGATGCGACCAGGCCAGCGCACCAGTAGCGGCACTCGCGTGCCGCCTTCGAAAATCTGGTATTTGCCGCCGCGATAGGGACCCGACGCATCATGGCCGCGATCCACTTCCTTTGTCGACGTCGGCACGGTCGTGCCATCGTCATAGCCATCGTCGTAAACCGGGCCGTTGTCACTCGACCAGATAACGATCGTATTGTCGGCGAGCCCGTGCTGGTCTAGCGCGTCGAGGATCTCCCCGGTCGCCCAATCAAACTGCACCATCGCGTCGCCGCGAAAGCCGAGCTGGCTTTTGCCCTTGAAACGCGGATGCGGTGCGCGTGGCACATGGATGTCTTGGGAACTGAAGTAGAGGAAGAACGGCTTGCCCTGCTTCTGCTGCGCCAACCAACGCTTTGTCTTGGCGACAAACTCATCGGCCATCGTCTCATCGTTCCACAGCGCCGACTTGCCGCCCCACTGGTAGCCAATGCGGCCGATGCCATTGATCACCGAGTTATTGTGGCCATGGCTGCTCTGGTAGTAGGTCATCGCAGCGCGATCCTTCTTGCCGTCGGGATAGACGGTGCCCGTAAAGCCTTCCGGACGCTTGCCGACATACAGCGGGTCCTTCGAATCGAGCCCGACGACGGTGTGGCCGTCGAGGTAGATGCAAGGCACGCGGTCGTTGGTGGACGGCATCAAATACGAGTAGTCGAACCCAACCTCAAGTGGTCCAGGAGCAACCTTACTGTTCCAATCAACCGGCGTATTGCCATCACCAATGCCGAGGTGCCACTTGCCAACCACCGCCGTCTGGTAGCCGCGCAGCTTAAAAACACCGGGCAACGTCAGCATGTCCGGCTTGATCGTCATCGGCGCATTCGGTGCCAAAATTCGCACGCCGTGACGGAAGCCGTGGGTGCCGGTCAGCATCGAAAATCGCGATGGCGTGCACGTCGCCGCTGAGCAATGGCCATCGGTGAACCTCAACGCCTGCTTCGCCAAGCGATCGACGTTCGGCGTCGGGATCTTCTCGGCGCCATAGCAGCCAACGTCGGCGTATCCCACGTCATCGCCGTAGATGATGACTACGTTTGGCAACGATTTCGGAGTGTCGAGATCCTGAGCGGGCAGCGCGCACAGGAACAAGAGCAGGCCAAGCATTGGAACAAATCGCATAGCACAAGAGGCTAAGCGCATGCCTGGCGCTGCCAAAGGCAGGATCCCTGTAAGCGCTAGCGGCCGGCCAGCAGACTCCTACCATGTTGGCATGCGCGTCATCATCGCAACGCTCGGCCTGTGCCTGGTATTCGCCGGATTGCTCCCAGCGCAGCAACCCAACATCGTCCTGAT
>JBNMND010000115.1:0-15468 GCA_051274975.1 Planctomycetota bacterium
GGACACGCACAGTTCCTGATGGAGCGGCCGCAGCGCTGCTACGAGACGATGCAATCGCTTCGGGAGTCGCCGTACTTCGACGACCTTGGGCCAGAGCAGTTCCTCGACTACCACTTCCTGCTTGGGTATGGCGCGCTCGGTTCGGATAAGCCCGAGTTGGCGATGCGCGCTCTTGAGTGGTTCTTGATCCACGCCGAGAACGACGATCGCCGCGGACGTGCCTACGTTCTGATGGCCGAGTCCTACTTCGAGCAACAGCTCTTTCTGGAAGGTCGTGCTGCCAGTATCGAAGCTCGCGAGCACCACCTGGCTGGCATGCCGTCAGATTGGCGGCAACGCACCCTGCGCATTTGGGCACGAACGGCGTTGGCGCTTGGCGAGAAGGAGAGCGCCTTCGTTGAACTCGAACAGATGGTGTTGCGCGGTGAAGAACCCGAGCTCAGCCTGTTCTTGATCGACCAAATGCTCGACGACCATCAGTGGCAGCGTGCCATGACCGTCGCGAGTGTGTTGATTGATCGCGATGATCACATCGGTGACCAGGCTCGCTTCAAGACCGTCAAAGCGCTCTATGCGCAAGCGGTCGCCGGCGATCATATGAACGAGTTCCCGTCGCTTGCGATCGCGATTGCGCCCAAGGTGTCGGACCCGGGTTTGCGTGAGCAGATCTCCACGATGATCGGTGAGGCCTACACCACGCTCAATAAGCTTGAACACGCCGCAGATGCATTCCGGGGGATCCTGCGGTGAAGTGGTCCTGCTCGTTGGTTCTGCCGTTTGTGGTCAGCTCGATGCTGACGGCTCAGTCGGATGTTGGTGAGCAATATCGCATGGTCGGTCGCGCTCTGCAGCAGAACGATGCGGAGGTCGAGTACTTGCTGGATCTGCGTATGCGTCACGACCTCGGCTTGATTGCGGGGCTCGATGAGGACATCGTTCGCATCGATAAGCAGATGACGACTAGTCAGATGTCGGTGGGGTATCTTGAACTGGAGAAGATCCGGGACAACACGCAGCACTTCCGCACCATGTACGAGAAGCTTGCCGCACAGGCGCGCTTACTCGCCGTCGCCACCAAGGCCGACAATCCCGTGCCGCAAGCAGGTCGTCAGGTTCCATCGGTTGGCAGTTCCATGGGCCGCGGCGATTCCGCAGCGACAGGATCACCAAGCACCACCCCAGCGGCTCCCGGTGTCGAGATGGTGCCGCAGCGCGTCAGCACCGATGACCTCGGTGCGCTAGCACTGGATCCGCTAATAGCACAGATCCACGGTTCGACCGACCATCTGCGCGTTGCCAAGGCCTTGTTTAAAGTCGGGCAGGTGTTGGTGCAGCGAGCCCAAGAGTTGCGCGTGCAAGGTCGCGTTGAGGCCGCCAAGGAATTCGATGCTCGCGCGAAGATCAAACTCGATCTCGCCGTGGTGGAACTCGGCCCACTGCTCGAGCCGAAGGATCCCGACTTCGTGACGCTATTCTATCACGGTCGTTGCCTTGAACTGTTGTTCCGACACAGCGAGCGTTACGAAGGGCTCGCGCTCGACACTGCGCAGCGCGAGTTTCAGCGGCGTGAACAAGACGTTCGCGACCCGTTCTTACAGATCACCGCCCGGGACATCAAGATGACTGGCGAGGCCGGTGCTACTGAGGTGATCGGTTTGTGGGGTCAGGCTGCGAAGACCGCGATGGAGCACTTCCGTTGGATGAATGTGCACTCCGGCTTCGATCAGACCGCCAAGATTCAGTCGTTGACGTGGCCGGGCGAACGAAATCAGTGAGCGACGAAACGCAAATCTTGAAGGACGGGTTCGCCCAGTTCGTCACAGCTGCCCGTGAGCTCGAAGCCGGCTACGCCGCTTTGAAGACGCGTGCCGCGGCCGTTGACCTGCAGCTGCAAGAGAGCAACCGTGCTCTGGAGCAGTCGTTGGCCGAACGCGAAGCCATGTTCACGGCGTTGCCAATCGGTGTGGTTGCATTGCGTGCAGATGGCACGCTCGGTAGCAGCAACCGTGAGGCCGAACGCTTGATCGAGGCCGGCCAGAGGGCTTCTGTTGACTTGCTGCAACGTCGGGATGGCGAAGTGTCGTTCGAAGGCTGTGTCGTTCGCGTACGTCGCGTCGACCTTCCCGATGGCGAACTACTGATGCTCGAAGACCGTTCGCGACTGCAGCAACTCGAAGGCGAAGTGCGTCGTCTCGACCGTTTGGCGGGCCTCTCGGAGCTCGCCCTCGGCGTCGCACATGAAATCAAGAACCCGCTCAACGGCATCATGGGCTTCTCGAACCTGCTCGAACGCAGCGACGACATGTCGACCATGCGCCGTTACGCCGGCAAGATCAGCCAAGGCGTGCGTGCTGTTGACGACATCGTCAAGGCGCTGCTCGGCTTTGCCCGTCCGGCCGACAAGCCGGTCAGCGTGGCACCACTCGCCCAAGTGATCGATCGTATCGCAATGTCCGCCAACCTGCCGCGAACCCGTTGGCAACTGCGCGGCGAAGCCGACGTCTGCGTCGATGCCGACGTGCTCGGCCGCGTCATGTCGAACTTGATGCGCAACGCGCTCGAAGCTACGCCGCATGCGCGAATCAGCATGAACGCGTCGGTTCGACACGGACAACTTGAACTACTAGTCGAAGATGATGGCCCCGGCGTTTCCGCCGAGGTCGCACAAACCGTATTCGAACCATTTGTCTCCACCAAACGACGCGGCACCGGCCTCGGCCTGGCGCTGAGCACACGTGTGCTGTCGTTCCTCGGTGGTGGCTTGGAACTACTTAACCCGGGCCAGCCAGGCGCGCGCTTCCGCGTGCGCATGCCGATTGCGTCCGCCCAACCGGCGATGGCCGAGGTGTCCGTATGAGTAGCCGTGACCGGGTCTTGCTAGCCGATGACGATGCGCTGTCGCGCGACTTCCTCGAAGAAGCGTTGGTGTCGTTTGGTTGTGACGTACTCGCAGTCGGTGATGGCCAGTCCGCGATCGAAGCGATGGCCGTTGGCCAATACGACTTCGTGGTCACGGACTTGCGCATGCCGCGGGCCGATGGCATGGCGGTGTTGCAAGCGAGCAAGGAGTCCGATCCGGATCGCCCAGTTGTGCTGGTGACGGCACACGGCACGATGCACGTTGCGGTTGCCGCAATGCGCGAAGGTGCTGCCGACGTGCTGGAGAAGCCGGTTGCCCTGGATTCACTCGAGGCCGTGCTGCAACGCATTCGCGAACGCCGTCGTCTCATGGTCGAGAATACGTTCTTGCGTGAAGAAGCGGTCGGCGGCGACATGGTGATCGCGTCGGGTGCGATGCTCGACGTCGTCGAGATGGTCGGCCGCGTCGCGCGCAGCAATGCCGCGGTGTTGGTGCGCGGCGAAAGCGGCACTGGCAAGGAGCGTATCGCGGCTTTGGTGCACAAACGCAGCGATCGCGCGCAGCGCCCGTTCGTCAAGCTCAACTGTGCAGCGATGTCTGAGTCGCTGCTTGAGAGTGAGTTGTTTGGCCACGAAGCAGGTTCGTTCACTGGCGCTGGTCGTCGGCGGGAGGGGCGCTTCGAGCTGGCCGACGGTGGCACGCTGTTTTTGGACGAGGTCGGAGAGATGTCTCCGGGCATGCAAGCCAAGCTGTTGCGCGTGCTGCAAGAAGGCGAATTCGAACGTGTTGGGGGCAACGAAACCCTCAGCGTTGACGTCCGAGTTGTGGCCGCAACCAATCGCGATCTCGAAGCCGAGGTCGAAGCCGGTCGGTTCCGTGGCGACCTCCTCTACCGACTCAATGTCGTTCCGGTGTGGCTCGCGCCACTTCGCGAACGCTCCGAAGACATCGTGCCCTTGGCACGCCATTTCCTCCGCAGTGGTTTGAGCTTCGATCTTGAAGCCGAGGCCTTGCTAACGGAGTGGCCGTGGCCAGGGAACGTACGAGAGCTCCAAAACCTCGTGCAGCGTGTTGGATTGTTGTGCAATGGCGACGTCGTGTGTCGCGAATTGGTTCAACAATGGTTGCAGCCTCGTGGCCCTCGTGCCGAAGAGCGAACAGTAATCCTGCAACCCGCCGATCCACTCGGTGGACTTGTAGGGAGGACCCTTGCAGAGGTTGAGTGTGAGCTGATTAAGCGCACGCTTGTTCAGTGTGAGGGGAATCGCAAGCGCACCGCCGAGCAACTCGGCATTGGTGTTCGAACGCTCTTCAACAAGCTGAGAGAGCCGTCGTTGGCGGCTGCTGGGAACACACGACCTGATGGAGAAGAAACCTGGTGAGCGCAGAAAGGCGCCGCGTCCGAGCGGCGTCCTCTCTGGTAAGCGCACCGGCTGCCGCCGATCATTATCGCTGGCCCTCGCTTCGATCAATCGCTGGCTCGACAAGATCCCTCTAACGCACTGGCTGCATCGTCGCATTCGCAGCCGCTTGGAGATGCCCGACTTGACGCTGCCGCTGCGTCCTGACAACGAGTCGTTGAGTGGCCTGCGCATCGCGTTTGTGTCGGACGTTCATGCGGGCAGCTTCCTCGACGAGGCGGACCTGGCCGAGATTTGTGGCCGCGTGCAAGCGCAAGAGCCAGATCTCGTGCTGTTTGGCGGTGACATGATCAACACCCGCGATCGCGAGATCCTGTTGTTCCGTCGCGCGCTGACTGTGCTGAAGCCGCGTTACGGGATGTTTGCTGTGCCCGGCAACCACGACCACTTCTTTGGGCCGGATATCTCGCTGTGGCGTGGCTTCCTCGAAGACAACGGCGTGCAAGTGTTGATGAATCGCGGTGTGCGCATCAAGCATGGCGGGCAATCGTTGTGGCTCTGCGGAGTCGATGACCTGACCGAAGGTGAGCCGAACCTCGATGCCGCGCTCGAAGGGCGCCGCGAAGGCGAGACTTCGATCTTGATCAGCCATCACCCGGACTTCTTCTTGGAAGCGGCGGATGCCAACATCGATCTGCAGTTGTCGGGGCACACGCACGGCGGCCAGATTCGCATTGGCGGCAAGGCGCCGTTGCACCACAGTTCGCTCGGCTATGAGCAGGGGTGGTTCACCGAGGGTGAAAGCCGGATGTATGTCGGTCGCGGTGTTGGCGTCACGGTGCTGCCAATTCGCATCGGCGCTCCGCCCGAGGTTCCGATGATCACGCTGCGCAGCCCGGTCGAGCGCACTGAGAGCAAGGCGTTGGTGCGCGACCAGAAGCTCACGGTGGATCAGGTCGATTCGCTGATCGACGCCGTTCAGAGTAAGCCAGAGTCGGTTTAGGCCGATTGCGAACCGGAGTCGCCCGTCCTCAACGTGGGATCGTGGCCGCTTGAGGTTATGCTACTTGCCCGATATGCAGTCCCGCGTGCACGTAATGCAGAAGCTCCGCGACCTTGGTGGCGGCGCCTATGCCGTCGAGGTCGATGGACCAATTCCCGAAACTGGTCCCGGCCAGTTCTATATGTTGCGCACGGAGAAGCGTTGGCCGGTGCAGTTACCGCGGCCGTTCTCGCTCTACGACCGCGGCGATGATGGTTCGTGGGGCAGCTTCCTGGTCAAGCCGGTCGGCGAAGGCACGCGCGCCATCTGCGATCTCGAAGCCGGTGAGAAGTTGATCGTGACCGGGCCGCTTGGGTGCACGTTCCCGACCGACATCGACAACCCGATCTGCATTGCTGGTGGCGTTGGCCTCGCACCGTTCTTGTTGTTGGCACGCAGTGAAGCCGCTGCTGGTCGCAAGATGCGGTTGTTGTTCGGCGGCCGCAACCGCGAGTCGCTGTCCGGCATCGAAGACTTCCAGGACATCTCCACGGTCTTCCCATCCACCGACGATGGCAGCACAGGTTTCCACGGCATGGTCACCGGCCTGCTCGAAGAGTTGCTAGCCAACGGCACCATCAAGAAAGGCGAGACCGTGTTCTGCTGCGGCCCCGACCCAATGATGTTGGCCATCGCCGATCTCTGCGAGAAGCGCGGCTTACGCTGCTTCCTCAGCCTCGAAACCTACATGGCGTGTGGCTACGGCGTCTGCAACGGCTGCACCGTCGAAGTAAAGGGCGAGCGCTTCAAAGATTGGCCCTACTCAAAGACCTGCATCGAAGGCCCGGTCTACGAAGCCTGTGAGCTAGTGCACCGCGAAGGCCACTAGCGGCCCCAAACTGGCGGTTTGAATCGGGAACAGCACACAACATTGGCGTGCTGTTCCCGGTTCACACCACCAGTTAGCTAGCGGCGCTTGGCGAAGAACGAGCCGGTGAGGCAGCCGGCGACGATGGTCCAGGGGATCCAGAAGCCGCCTTGTGCGAGCGCGGCGCTGAGCATTGTGTCGCCCATGTCGCGTTCGATGCCGGATGGGCCGAACTTCGTGTAGTGCGTGCTCCACTCGAAGTGCTTGGCGAGCCAGGTGAAGGCGACGACGAGCAGGCGCGCGGGGAGGGCGTAGCAGAGCATCGTCCAGACGAGACGCGGCCAGACTAGAAGTAGTGCGATCGCTGTTGTTGTGGTGATCGCCATTAACAGCAGCATGGCGCCGCGCAGTTTCTCGAAGGTTGCCTCGCTTTGGTCGGCTTCCAAAAACGGTCCGAACTGCCATCCGACCGAGACGGTTACCGCAGCGAATGCGACGATCGCCCATAGCCAGGCTCGCTGCACGCGGGGGCGCGATCCGTTGCGCGAAAGGTGGATGGCGAAGTAGCCGCCGAATAGCAGCGCCAACCAGGAGATACCGAGCGGGTTGAGCGCGCCGCCCGATTGCGCGCTGATCCAGCCGCGCACTTCGGCGATGAGGCGTGCCGTGCTAACGAGTGCGGTGATGATCGTTGGCCACAAGAGCAGGCGGATGTTCACGCCAGATACAATGCGTGGTCGGCTCCCCGAATTGTGCTGGCGAAGCGCTGGACTGCACCTTACCTAGCCCGGAATCGCGTGCTGTTGGAGCATGCCCAGCGCCACCACGTCGAGTGTGCGTTCGTGCGTTGACTCCAACACAACCCTGGGTGCCTTCCCGGCTTCGGCCGCTTCCGCCCAGCGCGCCGCGCACAGGCACCAGCGATCACCGACCTTCAGGCCGGTGAAGCCAAACTCGGGGCGTGAGGTCGACAGGTCGTTGCCCGCTTCCTTCGAGAAGTAGAGGAAGTCCTCAGTCATCTCGGTGCAAACGGTGTGCACGCCGAGGTCTTCGCTCGACGTGTTGCAGCATCCGTCACGGAAGAAGCCGGTCAACGGCTTCATGCTGCAGGTCTTCAATTCGGTGCCGAGAACGTTCTTGGCTGGGCTCTTCGTCGGATCCATAGGTGCTCGCCATTTGCTGGCTCCGCACGACTATAGGTCCAAGCGTCAGCTTTGCTAGCCGTCGCTCGTGTCGATCCGATCAACTAGCTACCAAGCGACGCGCATCGTGGTCGTCTGGTCGCTCCGCATTTCGAACGTCTGGAACTGCGGTGGCAGTTCGCCGCGCTGTGTTGCTAGCACGTAGCTGCCCTCGGCAAGTTGTACGTCGTTCACCAGCGTGCGCAGGCTTTCGATGCGCACATCGAACGGCTTGCGCAACGCGCTGATCTCAACCTTCAAGTCGTCCGGCATCTTGCGGTCGGGCACGTCGAAGTGCACCAAGCCAGGAGCTGCTAACGCCACGGTGCCAAGGTCGATGTCGGCTTTGCCATCAACCCAATGGCGGCCGAGGTTCTTGGTGCCACAACCGGCAAGCCCCATCTCGACCTCGTAGAAACCTGTCGGGAGAAAGCCTTGTTGCCACGGCCCGTTGGCAACCGACTTCAGTTGACTTCGTTGCTTGCCTTCCTTGTCGGTCGACTTCTGCAGGACTCTTGGCACGCGCACGTTGCGACTGAACCCGGTTTCTACGTGGCGGAGTCGTAGTCGCAGGTCGTTGAGCTTGCAGCCGGCCACGGCGCATGGTTGCACGCGGATTGTGCCGGTGTGGCTTGATTCACACGTGACGCTGACTTTGCCACTGTCGGGCCGGATCCCGGTCATGTGCGCGATCGGGAAGCGCTGCTGGTTGTCTTCATGCCACACATACAAGCTGCCGGAAGTGCTCGGTAGGTTGGCGAGCAAGAACGTTCCATCGCCGGCCGTCTTGGTCTGGTCGCCCCATTGACCGTCGTCGCTGAGCCATTCGATCGTTGCCTTGCCAACTGCCTTGCCGGCTTCGTCGAGCAACGTGCCGCGGATGCATGCTTCGCGTTGCAGAATTAGGTTCTGCGTGTAGTCGCCTTTGTCGACGCGGATCGTTTCCTTCGCCAGCCCGAGCTCCGTGCCGCCGGCGCGAACCTCGTAGGTGTTCGCGAGCAGTTTATTGAAACGGAAGGCGCCGTCTTTGTCCGTCTTGCCGCGATGCAGTGGTTGTGGGCTAGAGCCGAGAATGACAACGGGCACCTCACCCTTTGGCTTGCCATCTTCGCCGTAGACGAATCCCTTGATCGAGCAGTAATCGGTGGCCTCGGCCTCCATGACGTCGCCGCCGCTCAATAGTCCCTTCAGTTTCACGTCGCTGCTGTGGAAGGTCATGTTACTGAAGTCAGCCAGTGAGAAAGTCTCGCCGAGGAATATGCCGACGTTGGCGGCCTCTGTGGACTCGACCGGTTTCACGAGTGGCACCAAGCCGCTTTCGCTGAAGACTGCGTGCGGGTGAATGCCCGCCTGGAGCTTGTTTGATGTCGCGTTCCCGGCCAGTAGTTGGGAGGAGATGTCGTGGCTGGTGATCGATAGTCCGCTGGCGATGCTGAAGCTAAAGGTCGGCCCCTCGCGACTCTTGCCAACGAGTGTGATGTGGTTTGGCATGCCGTGACGCAGTTTCACCAAGCGACGGTGGCGGCGCGGGTCGAGCACTTCGATGGTGATATTTGCTTGCCGCGAGGGCCAGCGAATGATTGCCGTGCCCGTCTTGTCCGTCGATTCGGATGCGTTGCGCAACGTGCCGCCTGGCGGCGCCAGCTCCGGAGTGAATCCGGCTATTGGCAACCCATGCTTGTCGACCACGTGCACCGTCAACTCGAGTTGGTATGGGTGGCTGAGTTGCGACTCTTCGAACGCATATGACGATGCTGGCGTGCGATCGATCTTTGCTGTAGCCGCATGATCGCTCGCTTCCGATGCTTCGGCAGTGGTCGCTGTTTTGGTGAGCAAGTCCGTAGTGGCTGGCGGTTGCGGGTCGCCTCCGCCGTAGAGGTAGAGACCGCCGATGCAGAGAACGGCGGCCGCGACGGTGACCTTCATGGAAGCTTTCATCAGCAGCACTCCAGCAGTGATTGGCACCAAAGCGGTGCCGATAGGTAGTCCGAGTGTCGCCGCGAGCCCGGTGCGCCAATCGCGATCCCCTTGGGTTTGCGACAAACGTTGGCGAAGCATGGTCAGCCCGCGTGCGATGCGGCTCTTGACCGTCGCGACGTTGCTCATGGTGCGGTGCGCGATGACGCGCGGCGGCAGGTCTTCGAAGTAGCGCAGGAAGACCGCGGTTTGGTACGGTTCGTCGAGTTGCAATACCGCGGCGCTGACCGATTGCAGCGCTTCACGTCGGGCCAGCGTCTCGGCGGGCGACGGTTGATTCTCCACGCCCTGCTCGATCATGTGGCGTGTTTCGTGCGCCACTCGTCGTCGTTCGCCACGCCGCCATTGCCGCGTGAAGTTGGTCAGCACACGTTGCAGCCAGCCGCCCATGGGCCCCGGCTGCAGTTCGTTACGCGAGGTCCAGGCTTTGGTAAGTGTCTGCTGCGCGACGTCTTCTGCCGCATGCTTGTCATGCAGCAGGTCGCGCGCCAGCCCTCGAAGGGACGTCGCGTGCGCTTGCAGTTCGCTGTGAAGTTGGTCAGACATCGGCGTGCATAGGGTTCCATGCCGCCCGACGCCGATCGGCGGCAGAGAACTCGCAGTTTCTTTCGTAGCCTCATTGAGCGGGCTACACGCTGGGGACTATCGCTTGTCGATCGCCCGCAACGGGAACAGTTCAGACGGCGTGTGCTCGGCCTCAGCGATCTTCAGCAGGCGTGCGAGGTCCTTCGGCGAGCTCGTTGCCAAGTCGTTGGCTTCGGTCGGATCCTTGCGCAGGTCGTAGAGTTCCGTCACGGGCGCTTTGTGCATCTGCTTCTGCACGAACTTTTGGTCGCCGGACCAGACGGCGCGCCAACCGCCATAGCCAGCGAACTCGCGGTACAGGAAGTCGCGCGGCGCCTGTTCCTCGCCTTGCAGCGTGCCAGCGAAGCTGACGCCGTCGGTGCGCTTGTCGGCGGTTGCGCCGGTCATTTCGGCGAGCGTCGGCATCCAGTCTTCAAACCCAGTGATGCGATCGCTGACACTGCCGGCCTTGATCTTGCCGGGCCAGCGCACGATCGCCGGCACGCGAATGCCACCTTCGTACATCGAGCCCTTGCGACCACGCAGCTCGCCGCACGACTCAAAGAAGTCGACGTCGGTGCCGCCGATCGGGCTGTGCGTCGCGCCGTTGTCCGACGTGAACACGACGATCGTGTCGTCGGCCAAGCCATACTCATCGAGCATGTCGAGCAGCACGCCGACCGAGCGGTCTAGTCGCGTGATCATCGCTGCATACGCCGCGCGCGGCTTAAAGTGCGGCGTGTAGCCCTTGCCGCCCGGATACGGCGTCTCTTCGAACTGGCCTTCGTACGCCTTCAGCTCCTCCTCCGGAATGTGCAACGCAAGGTGCGGAATGACCGACGGGAAGTAGAGGAAGAACGGCTTGTCCTTGTTGTCGGTGACGAATTGCTTCGCGGCATCGAGGATGCGATCGGGCGCGTAGTCCTTGCCAATGAAGCGGGCGTAGTTCTTCGGGTCGTTCTTGTCCTCGCTCTTCTTCAGCTGGCCGCGCCCCGGCACCGGCGGTTCGTTGTCGAGCGGGATGCGCTTGTCGTTGTCCCAGAGGTAATTGGGGTAGTACGAATGCGCATGCCGCTGGCAGTTGTAGCCAAAGAAGCGATCGACGCCGCGCTGCAGCGGGCCGGCGTGCGTTCCGGGTGGGCCAAGTCCCCACTTGCCGAAGGCACCGGTCGTGTAGCCGACGTTCTTGAGCATCTCGCTCATCATCGGTTCGCTCGCCGGCATCGCCCACTGGCCCTCTGGCTTGTGCTCCTTGTTGTCGCGAACCGCAGCGTGGCCCGGATGCCTACCCGTCATCAGGACGCAACGTGATGGCGCACACACGGGCGAACCCGAGTAGTGCCGCGTCAGGCGCATGCCTTGCTTTGCCAGTTGGTCGAGGCGCGGCGTCTTGATCTTCGTCTGCCCAAAGCTACCGAGTTCTCGGTAGCCGAGGTCGTCGGCCATCACGAACACGATGTTCGGTTGCTTGCGCCTCTCTTCGGCGCCCATCCAGTCGGCGAGGAAGCCGGTTGCGCCGCCGCGCGCCTTCTCGGATTCCTTCGTTGGCTTGGGTGGTGTTTGCGCGATGGGTAGAGACGCGAAGAGTAGCAGTGCCGCAATGGGGGCGAGTGCGGAAGTCAGGCGTAGCATGCCGTAGAGCTTAGCGAGCGCGTCGCCGACTGCGTCTACGTAGCCACGGGTAAAGTACGGCTGGCACTGTGCACAGGAACGCGAATCCAAGCCAGGGTAGCCACGGCATGTGCTCTGGCAGTGCGTCGCCGGCTCCAGTGCCCAATAGCAGCCACCAAGTCAGGAACAACACCGCCAGTGAACCGACGTACAGAGCTGCGGTGTAGGGGATGACTAGCCATGGGTTGCGTTCCGCGCTTGGCACGACGTAGTCAATGGTCAGTAGCATCGCCGTCAACCAGGTGATCGCGAACGGAAGGCTAGCAAAGGCAATCCAGTAGAGGCCCAGCAGCCCAAATGGGAAACCGGCGCAGGCGTGGAACGTTGGTGCCGCGAAGGCAAACGTCACGAACTCGGCGTGCATCAAGTCGAGGTCGGCTCTCTCAGCGCGGCCCTTACACTGGTCGAACACCATCAGTCCCTGTTCCTTGTTGGCCGGCGTGTTTTGCTGGCTGCGTCCATGCGTAAATCGTAACGCATTCTGCAGGACCACGAATGATGTGCATGACGCGGCTTGCAAGCGGCCGGTCCATCACTTGAAATCCGCGAATGATCCTGCGCCGGTTTCCCCCGATGGGTGTCTACGAAACGCTGTTCCGTTTCGCTGAAGTGACGGGCAAATACATGGGCGATGCCGGCACGCATCCTTGGGCCCAAGGCTTCCCGTTGACGAGCCAGATTCCGGGCGGGCCGGCGTTGCCTGAAGCCATCTCTATTACGTCCGAGGATCGCATGTATCCGAAGGCGGACGGCCAGCTGCCGCTGCGCGAAGCGATCGCCGATTACTACCGCACGGTGCATGGCGCGACCATCACGTATGAGAACGTGGCGGTGTTCGCTGGCGGTCGTCCTGGCATCTTCGCGGTGCTGAGCTTCTTGCTCGAGGACTGGGGCGTCACGATCGAAGAGACCGAATACACGCCGTACTACGACATCCTCAAGTTGCTGCGGCGACCGCACTCGCTGATCGCCAGCAACCCGAGCAACAACTTCCGCCCGACGCTCGCCGACCATCCAGAAGGCGATCGCACCTTCTTGGTCAAGAGCAACCCGTGCAACCCGACGGGTGTGACGATTGCCGGCGACGAGCTTAAGAAGATGGTCGACCACTACTCGACGTCGGATCGCGGTGCGTTGTTCGACGAAGCCTACGAGTGGTTCACGACTGGCAAGCCGGTCAGTGCGTTGTCGCATGTCGAAGACATCGAGAAGACCAACCTGTTTGTTTGTGGCGCGGCGACCAAGGGGCTGCAGGTTCCGGGCATGCGCGTCGGCTGGGTGATCTCGGCCAAGCGCCACGTCGAAGCGTTCCGCAACTACAGTTCGTTTGGCATGGGGGGCGTGTCGCGCGCGTCGCAGCTCTATGTGACCGAACTGCTCGAGAAGGAGCGCGTGCAGAAGGCGGTGGCGGCGGTTGGCTCGTACTACACCAGCCAACGCGACCGCTACTGCGAAGGCTTCAAGAAGCTCGGTCTCGAATTGTTCACCGGTGACGGCGGATTCTACCACTGGCTGCGTCTGCCCGAGGGACTGACCGGTGACTCATTCAACGAGCGTCTGATGAAGCACGATGCGGCTGTGATGCCTGGTCGTTTGTGCGACATGGCGCGTCGTGGTGACAGCGGTTTGCTTGGCGACTTCATTCGCTTCTCATTCGGCCCGCTGAAGGCGGACTCATATGAGGACGATATGAAGATCCTGTCCGAATGCCTGTGATGCGATCGGCCTGATTGCTGCAACTCACCCTTCTGCCACCGAGATGATGCAGACCTCACGCAACGTGCGGTGGTTCACCAAGGTGTAATGGGTCTCGGCGATTCTGGTGTTCGTCGTGCTTGGGGTGCAGGCGATTCGTAAACGGCTTCTTTGTTGAGGGGCGGGTTTACGACAAGCACATTGGGTTTCCGCGCAAGAGTCGTTCGGAGTCGCGGAAGAGCGGCTAGGCGACCAGTTGTCGCTGGGGCTTGTTTGCGCCGGCGCGGAGTCGTTCGATGCTCAACATGCGCTTCCTTGCTGCACTGTTGTGCTCGACGTTTCTGCTCGCCCAGGCAAAGTCGGATCCCCTTCGCTACGTGCCGAAGGACGCGGACCTCGTTGCCCGTGCGATTGGCCCAGCCGCCTGGAAGCGTGACTATGCGGCGACCAGTCTTGGCAAGGCGTTAGCGGATCCTCAGCTTCTGCCGATCTGGGTGAAGCTGCTCGCGTTGGTTGAGATCCAGATGGTGTTCGAAGGCGAAGAGCAGCAGTTCGAGCAAGCAGGTGCTATTTGGAATGTGCTCAAGGACTATTCGGGCGACATCGTGTTCGCAGCGCGAACTGACTGGGACGCAATGACCGACTGGGACGCAAGGAGCGGTAGCGACATGTGGGACGGGGCGGTCGTGATGGCGTTGGGGGCGGACGGCACCTGCGACTTGGCAAAGATGGCTGGGTTGCTCGGCGACAAATTGCCCGGCGAGAAGGCTGGCGAAGTCGAGATGGGAGGTGTCGCGGCGACCCTGCGCGAGGCGGACTCGATGCAGTCCCTTGGACCGATTGTGCACGAGGGGCACCTGGTCTTGTTGGTGGGGAAAAAACTCGAAGAGCGCGCACGTTGGTTCTTTGAGGATGCTGCCGACAAGGCGGCCACCAACGAGCTGCGCAAGCCGTCGTTTGCGTTGAGTCTGCGGTGCGAGCGTGCCGTCAAAGCGCTGATCGAAGCTGCGGACCTACTTGCGCCTCCGCCGGCTTGGTTCTTCGTGCAGTTTGGCCTGTTGTCTGTGAAGGAGTTCGCGATCTCTGTCTCGCCGGATGGCAAATACGTCGCCCAGGAGATGCGGGTGAAGTTTGGTGACGAGCCTCGCGGCTTGCTCGGGATGGCTTGTCCCGAGCGAATGGGCAAGCCCGACCTGCTTCGCTACTTGCCGGCCGGTGCTGGCACCTACGCCGTCGCCCCTATGGACCTGTCCGCGCTGGTCAAGGTCTACGAGGATGTGTTCACTAACCACGCAGACGAGTTGCCGCTCGATCGCGATGACGTGGAGGGCATGTTCGCCGACATGACCAATCTGGACTTGTTCAAGGACGTGCTGGCGCACATCGGGGATGAGTACATGCGCGTCGACGATCTGATGGCAGGGCTGATCTACGACGAGGACGAGGATGAACCCGAGCAAGTCACGAAGGCGAAGGACAAGCTGGGTGACGCGTGCTTCGTCATCAAGCTCAAGAACGGGCGGGCCTTCGGCAAGAACCTCGATACTGCCATTCGTTCGCGCGGGTTGCACGTTAGCCGCAAGCGCGAAGAATACGGCGACCACAACATCTACCGGATGAACTTGCTCGGCATGTTTCCGTTTGAGTACGCGGTCACCGATTCGCTGCTGCTGGTCGGGATCGGTGAAGGGGAAGGCACTAAGAAGAACCTGCGTGGCGTTTTGGATGCCGTCGCTGCTGGCGATGCTGAGCCGACGTTCTCGCCTGAGGTCTCTGAGCGCCTCGACGGCATGCCCGCCGGGTGGGGTGGCATCCAGGTTAGTTCGTTCGTCGAGCTCCTCGAAGGCTTGGTCGCTATCGGTGAGAGCGTCGACGCGTTACTTGCCAAAGAAGGCGTGGCGCTCGAAGACGTCGAAGACCCGTGGCAGCTGATAATCGACGGATCCAACGTGCTTAAGTCCGTGCTCGCACGCCACAAGGCCGGCGTGGCTGTCAACCTCGACTACTTCGGGAAGGACCGCTATGTGATGCGGTCGCGCTGGTAGTCGTCGACCGCTAACGCATTCGAGGCGCGCGGACAAGCAGGTTGCGCAGCAAGCCTTCGCGGGTGGCTTCATGCTCGGTGCCAATCGGCGGTTCGCGATTGAGCATCATCAATCAGAACGGTTTGCAGATGCGATTGGCGGACTTGGTGGTGCCGGCAAAGAACGCATCGGCGAAGACGATGACGCGACCCCCGCCGCAGATGAATCCTTGCAGGTGGGCGACCTCGATATCGGTGATGTTGGCCAAGGCATCTTCGCCGACCA
>JBNMND010000116.1:0-15450 GCA_051274975.1 Planctomycetota bacterium
GGCAAGCGCTGGCGAACACTTCTCGCCCGCATCAGGCGCGAACTCCTCGAATGCCATCTTGGTCGTCGCCAGTAACACCTCGGTCGCCTTCAGGTTGTCCTGCCGCGCCGCGAGCTCTCGCTGCATGCGCTGCCAGTTCGATTCTTCGTGAGCGGCATCGCGCTGCGCCTGCTCATGCGAGACTTCAGCTTGCTGCAACAACTCGCGAACTTGCGCAAGGTCCGGTAGCTCGTCGCCGTGCACGTCGTGCTCTTCTGAACCACACAACGGACACGCCTCGCCATCCACCAAACGCGCGCGCAAGGCTTCAAGCCCTTGTTGTTGCTCGGCAATGCGAACTTGCTCGCGCACCTTAGCCAACTCACCAGTAGTTTGCGCCAGTCGCTTATTACAGCCTCCGCGCCTTGGTTCGAGCTCGCCCGATTCTGCCGTCGATACTGCCAACGAATCGCGTGCCAGATCGACCGCGCTCACAGCGCCATGCCATTGCTGCAACGCCGTGGCGGCCTTAATCAACTCCGCCTGCTGCGCTGCCAACTCACGCCGGCGCGCGGCAACTTGGTCATAGTCCGCCTCACCAACCGCTTGCTCGGCGACCGTCACCGCGCCATCCGCATCGGCAACTCGTTGCACCAGCTTCGCGCCGCTCTGCTGTTTCGTTTGCACTGCCCGCTCCGCCAGCGTCACGGCATCGCGCAGCTCCAGCAACTTGCGATCGGCAGTAGCAACTTGCTGTTCGGTGTCGTGCCAGCGTTGCAGCGATGGCAACCACTGAGGCAAGTCACGAACGATGCCCGGCACCGTCTCGAGCAAGCCAAACTGGCTTGGAACTAGCTCAGTCCATTGCAGCTTCGCGGCGGCCACCTGCTGCGCTCGCGCCACGTGCTGTGCTTCGGCTTTCCGCACTTCGTCAGCTGTGGCCTTAGCCTTTTCGAGGGCTTCTCTGGCAACCTCCCAACGCGGCACAGCAGCCATCGCACGCTGCCGGGTCTGTAGTTGCTCGCGCCTCGCATTTGCCGCGGCGTTCGTAGCGACTGCTTCGCGCAACGCCACCATCGCTTTCTCTTCTTGCTCGCGACGACGTTCGGCGTCCTGATGCCACAGCACGTAGCTCTGCGCAATCGTGATGCCGACATCGCAGACCTCCAATTGCCGAGCGAGGCCATCAGCGTCGGCTTCCAGCTTCTTGCGAGCATCACCAGCAAGCACCTGACAGCCGTCAAACTGACTGCGCAGGCTATTGACGACAGTGTCCTGCTCGCGCCGCTTCTCGTGCGCGCGCTTCGACAGCCTTCGATACAGCTGCGCACCAGTCAGTGTCTCTAGCAACTTGGCGCGCTCATCGGCCGCCGCGTGCAAGAACGCGTGGAACTCACCTTGCGCCAACAACACCGAACGGCAGAACTGGCTGAAGTCGAGGCCCAAGCGCTGCTTGATCGCCTGCAACACAATCGAGCGCCGGCCACTCGCGACGACTATGTTCTGGCGCAAGTCATGAAGAATCAGTTCTTGATCCTGCAATCGCCCATCGATGCGGCGGCGCGCGCGACGCACGGACCAACGCGAACGATAGGGCACGCCATCGCGACCAATGAAGTCGACTTCGGCGTGGCCATCGACTGCATTGCGACGCAACAGCGTGCGCGGGTCGTTGGCGCGCAACCAATCGCCACGCTCTTGGCCGACGTCACCAATCAGCGTGCCGCCGCGACCCGTGAGTCGTGGCGTGCGATCAAACAACGCCAAGCACAACGCATCGAGCAGCGTGCTCTTGCCGGCGCCGACCGGGCCGGTGATCGCGAACAAGCCGGCGCTGGCCAGTTCGCCCTTCGCCAAGTCGATGCTGAACGCACGCGCCAAGCTCGCCAGGTTGCGGCCGCGAATCGCAAGGATCCTCACGCGTGGCCCCCATCGTCGTGTTCGACTTCCTCAAGCAGTTCTCGAAAAGCGGACAACAGCGGCTTGGGCACATCGCCCTCGAAGTCACGATGGTAGCGGCGCACGAACACTTGCTCAGCACTGAGTGACGCAAGGTCACGCGGCGCACGCGGCGCGCTCCTCGGGCCATCGGCAAGCACGACTTCGACGCGCACCAACCGCGCATGCTTGTCAGCGATGGCGCGCGCAATGCGTTCGGCAATCGACGGCGACGGCTGGCTCAGGCGAATCGCCACTTCCACCAACGGCAACAGGTCTGCGCTAATCGACTCGTCGCGTTCTTCGAGCGCCTCAACTGCCGCCAAGGCAGCATCCGGATCCAGTTCGCCGCGCTCGGGGATGCGGGCCAAGTCAACGAGCCGTGGCGTGCGCAACGACCAGATTTTCTCGACGCCATCACCTTCGAGATCGCAGAACACCACGTGATGCGCGTGCAGTCGCTCCGGCATCGAAAGCGGAATCGGCGAACCCGAGTAGCGAATGTGATCGTGGCCGCCCAACGGCTGCGGACGATGCAGGTGGCCGAGCGCGACGTAGCGGCAATCGTCGGGGAACAGGTCGATCGGCAAGGCGTGTTGGTTGCCGCCAAGCACCTTGCGTTCGCTGAGTTCACTGAGCGCGCCGCCGACCAGGTAACCGTGCGCCATCGCCACCAAGGCCTGGCCAGGCTGCAGCTGGGCGCGTGCGTCAGTAAACAACTCTTCGTGCAGCGTGCGCATGCCAGCGATCAATGGATCGACCCGCTCATCGACCTCACCAGGCTGTGGCAAGACGTAGTCCTCACCATCCGGCTCCGGCTCCTCGACGCTCACTGGGGCCAAGCCGAGCACGTCGCTCGCGCGCAAGAACGGCACTGCCACACACTGCGCGACGACCGCGCCGCTCGCATCGCGCAGCGGCACAATGATATCCTTCGTGCGCAACTTGCCGTCGCCATCGCGCTGCAACTGCCCAACAACGCGCACATCAAACGCAGCCAACAACTCGCGTGGCGCCTCCATGCGTTGCGCCGAGTCATGGTTGCCGGCAATGACGACGACCTGCACCTTCGGTTGCGCTTGCTTCAACTGGCCGAGGAACTCGAACCACATGCGCCATGCGACCGGCGGCGGGTTGGCCCCATCAAAGACGTCGCCGGCGATCATCACGACGTCGACGCGTCGCTCGACCACCGTCGCGACCAGCCAGTTCAAGAAGTAGGCATGCTCCGCCGTGCGCGCGTGATCGCGCAGGTTGTGTCCCAAATGCCAATCTGCCGTATGCAGAATCCTCATGTAAATACCAGCCATGCCAGCATGCCGTATCGCCTGCCGGGAACAACAAGGTGGCTCGTGGAGGGTTCTCAACATCGACCGTCGCCGTGCCGCAAACCGCCCGCGCAAATGCCGTTCACGGGGACCTATTGCCCCGCCGGCGAATGCGTATCGTGGCAAACGTGAATGCGATTCGAAGCTTTATCTCTGTGCTGGGCCTGTCCGTCGCGCTGGCATCGCAGTCGACTCCCGACCGCGTGCTCGTCGGCTACTGGCACAACTGGGGATTCCCTAACGTCCTGCAGCTGACGGCAATCCCGGACGCCTACGATGTCATCAACATCTCGTTCGCAACCCCGACCGTGCCGCTCGGCTCGACCATGCAGTTCGCTCCGTTCAGCGGCGCCTACCCAAACAGCCAGGACTTCGTCAACGATGTCGCGACGCTACAGGCGGCCGGCAAGAAGGTAATCATTTCGATCGGCGGTGGCGCCGATCCGGTGCACGTCGATTCACCGGCGGCGGCGCAGGCGTTCGCGAGTTCGATGCTGAGCATCATCACGACCTACGGGTTTGATGGCATCGACATCGACCTCGAAGGCAGCTCGCTACTGCTCGCTGTCGGCGACACAAACTTTCAGGCCCCCACCACGCCTCGTGTGGTGCACTTCATTAGCGGCATGAACCAACTGCTGGCGCAGCTGCCGCCAAACTTCATGCTGACCGCGGCGCCGGAGACTGCGATGGTGCAAGGTGGCATGAGCGCCTACGCCGGTGTTTGGGGCGCCTACCTGCCCGTGCTGCATGCGTTCCACTCGCGCTTCAACTGGATCCAGGTGCAGCACTACAACACCGGTTCGATGTTCGCGCGGGACGGCAACATCTACTCGCCGGCGACCGAAGACTTCCACGTCGCGATGGCGGACTCGTTGATTGGCGGATTCACCGCGGCGTCCGGCATCGCGCTCGCACCGTTCGCGCCGCATCAGGTTGTGATTGGGTTGCCAGCCTCCCCTTCCGCGGCCGGCAGCGGCCAAACGGCACCAACCATTGTGCACACAGCACTCGATCGCCTGATCCTTGGCGAACCGTCCGCTGGCTACCAACTCGCCGACCCAAACGGGTACCCGAACTTCCGCGGCGTCATGACGTGGTCGATCAACTGGGACGTGCACGCCGGCGAATCGTTCTCGCAACCACACCGCGAATACCTGGACAGTGTCTTTCTCGACGTCGACATGGCGAGCATCTCGCAAGCAACCGGGGGCACAGCGACGTTCTCGCTAACAGCTGGCCGCGCCAATGCTGGCCGCGGTCATATGCTAATCATCGGGTTCACCGGCACGAGCCCGGGCACCCCGCTACCCGGCGGCGTCACCTTGCCGCTCAACATCGACGGCCTGAGTTCGATCGTCTTGAACCCCGCCTTCGCCTCGATCTTCAGCGGTTTCCTCGGCACGCTCGACAACGATGGGGAAGCGACGGCGCAACTCGTATTGCCGCCGATCGCAGGACTGGCAGGCTTGCCGTTGTCGTTTGCCTACACGCTCGATGCGCCGTGGGACTTCGCGTCGACTAGCGCGCATGTTGTGATCGCGCCATAGCGATTACTTGCAGTCGCGCTTGTCGGCGACGATGCGCGCCCACCGAAGCGGCCAATGCCAACGAAGCGTGCAGCAAGGCGGTGGTTCTCAGGAGATGTGTCATTGGCGATTCGGGTTGGGGACACAAATCCGAGCAAATGCTGGACGGCGACGATGCGCATCAATCTCCCTGCACGGCGCAACGCTCGCAACCTGAGATTGCAGCAAGCAACCTGTGTTCGGCACCGCAAACAACCGTAGGAGGCCGTCCACAGTTCAAGTGGTCCAACCCCTCGCCTTCAAAGATGCGCACGCTCCACGTCCTCAGCCTCCTCGCTTCACTCGCCGCTTTCCCGGCAGCGACGCTAGCACAGACCCCAAATACCCTGCTCATCATCGCCGACGACTTCGGCGCCGATGCACTTGGCATCTACGGGCTGGCGAGCAACACAGCGCCAACGCCGAACATCGATGCACTCGCAGCCGGTGGCGTTCGCTTCGAAAACGCCTACGCATGCCCGACCTGCTCGCCGACGCGCGCATGCTTGCTGACTGGTAGCTACGGCTTTCGAACTGGCGTTGGCTTCCCGATAGGCCAAGGACAAGATGGCCTCGCCGCTTCCGAAACGCTGTTGCCCGAAGCGCTCGTACCAGCCGGCGTGACCACTGCACTGATGGGCAAGTGGCACCTAGGCAGCGACATGGGACCGAGCACGCCGACGGCCGAAGGTTTTGACGTGTTCACCGGCACGATCGGCGGCGCGGTGCCGAACTACTCGCAGTGGATGAAGGTCGAAAACCAAATGGCATCGACGAGCACGGCCTACGTAACGACCGACACGATCGATGAGTCGCTCACGTTCATCAGCCAAACCAACACGCCATGGTTTGTGCAGGTCAGCCTGCACGTGCCGCACACGCCCTACCACGCGCCACCCGCCAACCTGCACACGCAGGACCTGACCGGGCTCGATCCGAACGTCGACACCGTCGCGTTCTACAAGGCGATGGTCGAATCGATGGACACCGAACTCGGGCGACTGCTCGCGTCGATTCCGGCCGCCACGCTGGCGAACACCAACATCGTCTTCGTCGGGGACAACGGCACGGCCAACGGTGGCGTTCAGCCACCGTTCAACCCACAACGCAGCAAGGGCACGATCTACCAGAACGGCATTCGCGTACCACTGATCTTCAAGGGCCCTGCAGTGTCCGGTTCGCCGCGTGTCGAACAAGGCTTGGCGCACGTCGTCGACCTATTCCCCACGCTTGCCGCGATGCAAGGCGTGGCGACCTCGCCAGAACACGGTGTCGACCTAACGCCGCTACTTCAAGCCGGTGGCCAAACCCCTCCGCGGGAGTTTGTGTTCACCGAACAGTTCACCGGCACAACGCCGATGACCGCAGCGAATGACCAAGAAGTGATCCTCGATGGCCGCTTCACTTACCTGCGCTTCGTGCGCCCCAACGGTTCGATCCGTCAACAACTGTTTGACCTCAACAGCGACCCACTGCAGCTAACCAATCTGATCAACCAACCACTGTCCGCGATTGCGACCGAGGCCTACCGCAACCTATGGCGCGAATTGGCGACGCTGCGCGCCTATGCCTGGCACACGACGTTCGGCGACGGCTGCAGCGGCGGCGGCATCAGCCCGACGCTCGGCGCACTCTCTTCGCCAACTCCCGGCGCGAACTTCACGCTACAAACAACTGGCCTGTCCGGGTCGGAACTCGCCACGGTTGGCGCGGTCGGCTTCACCGACCAAACCTGGAACGGCGTGCCGCTGCCCGTCGATCTGACTGCTGCCGGCTTCACGGGGTGCTCGCTGCATATCGACCCGATCCTGACCTTCGTTGCGGTGCCGACAGGGACGTCGTCCTCCTGGACGGTTGCGCTGCCGAACAACGCGGCACTAATCGGCCAGCAGTTGTTTGCCCAGGCGTTCCCGCTGCTGATCGGCGCGAATCCGGCGGGCATGCTCGCCACCAATGCGGTCGAAGGCGTCGTCGGCAACTAGGGCGAGCCGACCACCAGTAGAAAAAACTCACTCTGGTTGAATAGCTTTGTGGCTGCGCGGGGATCTCTCCCCGTGCACATCACATGTCCCCTCAACCAGATGCCTGAGCAAACGAGCAACGACTCGGCGACGCCACCGGGCTCGAACCTGCGAGAGTTGGTCCAGCGCCATCAGACTGGTACCTGGCGGTATCTGCGTGCACTGGGCGCGCCGCCGCAGCTTGCCGAAGAACTGTTGCAGGACACGTTCGTGGTCGCGTGGCAGCGAGGGCTCAGCGACCAGGGTGATGCGCCAGTCGCGACGTTCTTGCGGCGCACGGCGCGCCACCTCTACCTCAAGCACTGTCGCGCGCAGGGACGCCGCGACGAACTGCTTGCCGATGCCGTGGATCACTTGTGGCAACGCACATGTGCTGACGACCAAGGCGAACGCTGGCTCGTCGCGCTGCGCGATTGCACGGATCAACTAGAGGGCCGCGCCAAGGCCGCGGTGCATCTCTGCTACGGACCCGATGCCGCGCGCGGTGATCGCGACAAAGCTGCCGAGTCACTCGGCATCAAATCGAACGGACTGAAGACGCTGCTGCAACGCGCTCGTGCCGTGTTGCGCGAGTGCATTGAGAACAAGTTGGAGGAGAAGCGATGAGCAACGATCAAGACGAACGGGCCTACGAACAGCAAATGCAGTGGTCTCTAGGCGAGGTCGAAGGTGGCGAGGTGCCGCCGGATGTGACGGAGAGAGTGCTGGCGACCGTCGAACCCGATGACCAAGCAATGCACGCTCCAATTGCACGTTCGAGGTGGTTGTTGACCGCTGCGATTGTGACGCTGGGAGTAGCGGCGTTGTTTGGCGTGCACAGTCTTTCGAGCAAGCAAGACGACTTAAACAAGACCACGTCGCCGACCGTTCAAGAGCCGACCTCGCACGTCGTCAACAAGCCCGAAGACGTAGCCAAACTGTCCGACAAAACACGCGCCGTGACCGTCGTGCGGCAAAGCGACGACGTCCTGCAGGCAATCGCCGAGCGTTGCCCAAAGCTCGAGAAGCTCCATGTCACCGAGATCGGCAGCCAGGATGATCTAGTAACGGACCGCATATTCGCGATCGCCGCGTCGCTGCCCGAGCTGCGCTACCTGCTACTCGTCAGCACCGACAACGTGACTGGCGAAGGTGTCGAGCAACTCGCCGCTCTACCGCGACTCGAAACGCTCGCCATCGCGCTGACGCGGCTGCGGCCCGAAGCCTACGAGGTCTTGCCGACGCTGCCTTCACTGCGCGTGCTCGACCTCACGTATGACGAGGGTCTCGACGACGACGCGATGAAGGCCATTGTGCGTTGCCCCGGATTGCGGCAACTCAGCATTCCCAACTGCAATGGACTAACCTCCGCGGGCCTCGCGTTGGCGACGCAGATCCCACACCTTGAAGTTCTTGAGATCAGCGGCCTGAAGTGCAGTTGGAACTTGTTTGGCAACCGACAACCGAAACAGCTGCGCGTGCTGGCTGCCGCGAACACGAACTTCCGGAACGAACATCTCGACTGGCTGCCGCAATCGCTAACCGAACTGAACCTAAGCAACACCAGCGCCGACGCCGACACCTGCCGCATCCTGACAAAGCTGGTTCGGCACCTACACAAGCTCTCCCTATCAGGATGCGACATCCAAGACGTCGGCGTCAGCATGCTCACGTCCTTCGAAGAGCTCCACGAACTCGACCTCACCAACGCTTCATTCACGAAGGTCGGCTTGGCGGATCTGGTGCAAATGGATCAGTTGTGCGAACTCAAGATCTCAAAACTCCAGTGGTTGACGGAAGCACACGTCGCCCCGTTGATGGCCGTCGGTATCAACGTGCACATCTCACGGGTAGAGCGTCCTGACAGCCTCCTTAGGGAGTTGCGCTACAAGCATAGACACGCCATCAAGGCCCGTCGCGACCGCTTCATGAAACGGTAGCCGCGTTTGTCTATGGTGAACGCGTGCAGCCCCTTTGCTTTGTGACCGGTGCCAGCAGTTTCGTCGCGCGCGCGCTCGTGCCGCGACTCGCAGCCGGCCATCGACTTCGCCTACTGGTTCGCCCGGGTCAGGAGCTAACCCAGTTCCAAGGCATTCCGCACGAACGTGCCGAGGGTCGACTCGAAGACGAAGCAGCCCTAGCCGTTGCCCTTCGCGGCGTCGACCATGTCGTGCACCTCGCCGCACTCGTATCGTTTCGCCCAGCCGATCGAGCCGCGATGTTCGTTGCCAACCGAGACGGCACCGAGCGCCTTGCGCAACTCGCGTTGGCCGCCAACGTGCGCCGCTTCCTGCACGTCTCAACGATTTCGGCCGTCGCTTACTCGAACGATCCGGTCGAGCTACACGAAGACACGCCGTTCAACTTCGGCCCGCTACGCATCGGCTACAGCGACAGTAAGTTCGCCGCCGAGCAGCGCGTTCTCGTTGCTGCCGCCAGTGGCCTCGATGCGGTGATCGTCAATCCGCCAACGATGTACGGACCAGGCGACCAGCGTAAGGGCGAGGACTCGCTGCTTGGTGCAGTTATGCAGGGCAAGATCAAGATGGCACCGCCCGGTGGCACCAACGTGGCTAACGTCGACGATGCTTGCGACGGCATGATCGCAGCGCTCGAACGCGGACGAACCGGCGAACGCTACATCCTTGGCGGCGAGAACCTCACGGGCCTTGAGTTACTGCAACGCATCGCTAAAGCCGTCGGTGGGCGCGCACCAACACGCAAAGCGCCCCGTTCGTTACTGGGCATCGCCGCCCGCGCACTGCGCCTGAAGGAACGGCTGCTCGGCAGCACGTCACCGATCACGAGCGAGATCGTGCAGCTCGCTGGCGTGCATATGTGGTATTCGAGCGCCAAAGCCGATCGCGAACTCGACTGGCGCGCTGGCTCCGTCGACGCCGGCATCGAAGCGGCGTGGCGCGAGATCGAAGCAGCCAACAAGTAGCCGCAGAAATCCGTGACCAGGCTGTCACCGTGAGCGACTTCAGATCCCTGTATAGGTGGCGGTAGTTGCTTGTGAAACGCGACTGCCGCTCACTCGCGAAGACGAGTGCTTGCCACGTTTCACGCTTGAGAGGAGGAGAGTCATGAGTCCACGTTCCCTTTTGTTCGCGGCGTTCACGCTGCTGCTTGCTGCCGTTTCTACTGCACAGGACACGTGCCCGAAGAAGCAGGCCAAGCATGTTCCCGAGAAGGTCGTGTCTCACGGTGAGCTGCCTTGCTCCGGCGGAACCATAAGTTTCGGCGGCCTGACGCTCATCTCGCAATCCACCGCGTGCCCGATGTTCGCCACGCACACCATGGAGCACGAAATCGAAGAAGATTCGAGGGACAAGACGATGATCGAGGTAACCGGACAATCATCGTCCTGGATCTACTTCTTCGAGTGCCAGCGCGACTGGCTCTTGATCATCCCATGGGGCAGCAACTGCACGATGTCGAGCACAACCATCGGCCCGGACCTGGTGCGGTACCGAACCATCCCGTGTAAGCCGGAACCACCAATCCCCCCAGTGAAGTGACGATCACGGGAAGTGGCAGCCGCGCTGCCAAGGCATCCAGTGTAAGGCTGGACCCCCTGGTAGCCCACTGAAGAGTGCCCGGCGTCACCCGACGCCGGGCTCTATTTCTGAGGAGGATCCATGTCGCAACGAGAGTCATCGGAGTCGCACAAGTCGACCGTTCTGTTTCTAGCCTGCCTGACTGCGGGCGTCGCCATGGGTGCCGTCATCTTGTGGCCTACCGGGAAGCCTGAGACGGCTACCGCGACGAGCACCGCGGTGGCTAGAGAAGCATCGCTCGCCGCGGGCCACGCATCAACAGCACCCCAACGAGAACCACCTATCGACCGCGTCAATGTAACCGTGCCGGAGACAACCAAGCCGCCGCTAGTGTTCGCGCAGTGCGTCGCACAACTCTGCGCAATGGGTTTACGAACTGCGGAGTTGGCGCAAGAAGACGAAGTCGAAGCCGCGCAGCAACTCAACGAAGAGGTTCGCGAATTGCTCGGCAACGTGCTCAACCAGTTCGCCGACGCCGGCGAACGCAGCCTCGCAATGCTGATTGAGATGTCAGGCGGCCCCGAGATCGACAAACGGCCAGCAATCGACAACACCAAGCTGAGCGTCTTGCAACTGCTACTGCAAGCCGAGCTGACTCGCCGTAGCCAACTGGCCGACATCGCCGAGGATCGATCACGCATCAACGCGCTGGTGCAGACGATCCTCGACTCAATGCCGATCGGCAGCCTCACGACACAGATGGGCGAACGATGCCTATACAAGGCGCCCTACCTTCGTGTCGCACACGAGCCGAGCGTCTTGAACTTGCTGCGGCTGGCGGCCAAGGACGAGTTCCCGCGCAAGGTTGCCACCAACATGTTGATGACGCTGTGGGACAACATCAAAGCGGCGGGAGAACGAAGTTCGGACGAGCTCACGCAGCTCGCGATGCTGCAACTCGATAGCAGTGACGCGAGCGAGATCGTCGCGGCCTGCCGCCAGCTTCTGGCAGACAAGCAATACCGAGCGGTTGTCTTGAACTGGCTGCGAGAGCGCAAGGACATGCAACTCGCCCTCGAAATCGCACAGATCGCTGCGAAGGAACTACCAGTGAACGATGGGATCGCCGTGCTCGGTGAGTTGGCCTCGCTACTCAAACACACTCGCGGCACCTACATGTCGCTCGGCCTGCGCTCCCCGCACGCAGTTTCAGAGGCCTACCGCCGGCACCTCGCTGCCAACACGCAACCCGACATCCGCCGAGAGTTGCTCATGGGTGTTGGCATGATCCCGAACGCCGCCGGCCTCCCTGTTGCCGAGCTGGCTCTCGCCAACGACCCATCGCCGGACGTTCGCATCCAAGCCATGTATGTGTTCACCGTTCACGCCACACCCGAAGCGTGTGAGCAGGCGATCAACCAACTGCTCGACGACCCGGAAATCGCCAACCATCAACTGCGACTCGGCTCCATCGTGCTGGCCCTTCAGAACCTTGAAAAGGGCGACCCTAATCGGCTCGCTAGACTTGGCGCTCGACTGCAAAGCCTGCCGCTCGCCGGCTACAGCCGCGTCAAGCTCAAGGAGATCCTCGACCGCGTGCTGCCTGGCGGGGCACCGGCGAGCGGCCGCTAGCGCGCGCGTCAGGCACGACGATTCGCGCACTGACGATTCACCACACGCGATTCGAGACACTGCCGCGCGAACACAACGGTGCCGCAGCACTGGAGTGAGAGGCTCGGCGCGATTGCCCAAGGCCATCAAAGCGGTTGCAGACTAGACCTAGGTAGCCATGTCGCAAACCAGCTCGAAGCTCCACAAAGTTGGTGGAGCAGAAGTAGTGACGGTCGAGCCGGCTTACCGGCGACCAGTCGAGTCTACTTCTTCTTCTCGATGTGCTTGGTGTGCTTGCGCAGGCGTGAACAGTACTTACTCAGCTCGAGCTTGGGAGTGCCGGGCTTCTTCAGCAAGGTGTAGTTGCGATCGCCGGACTCCTCACAGACGAGGAAGACGACTTCTTTCTTCTTCTTAGGCTTTGCCATGACTGCGATCCGGCCCTGGAAAGGTAGGCCGAGTTGGGAGGGCGGAACAAAGTAGCGATCGCCAGCCAAAGAGCAAGGTCTTCCCCAAACCTGCAGGGGTTCGGCGGGCCAATTCGCCTCAGTAATCGAGCAGAATCACCGGCATCACGCCGATTTGGGGGCCCCATGGGGAAATGTCCGAATCACCTGGAAAGAACATGCTGTTGCAGTTGCCCTCGACCCCTACCGAGTTGCAAACGAGCTGCAGACCGTTGGTGAACGACAGCGGGATCACCGGACGCGTGTCGTCAAACCAAGCAGCTTGCAGGGACAGGCGCTGCCCAGCGACGGCGGCGCCGGGGATGTTGAGGGTCGTCGCGAACTTGCCTGTTGCGTCGGTCTGACCGAACCACGAGAAGTCGAGCGGCGCCCATTGGAAACAGTTGGCCATCGCCGGATCCGCTGCACCGAATGATCCACCGTAGCCAACGAAGGTCGGGCCGGGCGGCTGATGGGTCGGATCGAGGCCCATCCAGACCAGAACAAGCCCAACCTCGGTGCCGGTAGTCGGCGGCGCACCAGTCACTTCGAGATCCACCGTCGTCCCAGTAACCGGTCGCGCGGTACTCGTGTATTTGAGTTCGGTCGGCTCGATTAGCATGGTGACCGGATCGGTGCGCGTGGTGCACGTGCCATCCCCGATCGTCACGACAAGGCCTTCATCCGTGCCGGTGCCCCATTGCACGGCGTCGACCCAATTGCCCGCTGCGAGGGTCAGCGGGCCATCCAGGGTCTCAAACTCCAAGAACAGCGTGCCGGCCGTGACAGGCAGCGGCTGGCTGAACGTGATCTGCACGAACTCCTCGCCAACGATGGTGTTCAGGCCGGGCGCGGCCGTGGCTGCGACAGTCACTGGGGCTGGCCCAAAGAGCACCACCGCATTGCTAAGCCCAGCGTTCACCGAGGCAAGGCCATTCACCAGCGCGGCAGGAAACGCCTGGAAGCCGCCCTGGATCTGCATCGTGCGGGTCATCGCCGGGAATGCTGGCGAGCCTTCCAGAGTGGATCGACGCAGCCGCAAGCCGGTGATCGTCTCCCCAACGAACGCACTGGGCATCATCACCGGGTCGATGAACACCTGCAGCTTGCCCTCGCTCCAGCGCAGCGGCATCGCCACCGCGGCATTGCCGGGCAAGGACTCAAAGACAGGGGGCAAGACAGCGGTGCTCTGGCCCACAAGGGCGGAACAACCAATCAGAGCAGCGAACGCTAGTAGGTGCTTGGTCATCGGATTCTCTAGTTGCCCATGACATCGACATCTTGGCGGGGTTTGCCCAACACAAATCCGACGATGGCGGATGCTGGGGAGCCGTTCGGCCCTAAGTGAGCGAGGTGGCGCGCGCGTGTCTCGGACCGGGTCCGGGCGGCAGCTGCACTGGCTTCCAGGTTGGGTGGCTTGATTGGCCTGCCTGATCGGGGCAGAGAAAAATGCGAAGGGCCCGGTCCCCACCGGGCCCTTCAGAGGGTCGTCCGCAACTCAACGCTCCCTACTTCCTATCCGACTTCCGTATCGGCCTTCGCATGGGCAAACCTGAGCGAGAAGCCCGGGGGCAGCGAGCCGAAACTGCCAACCTCCCTCCAAATCCCCGGATGCAGCAGCCCCGATCACGCCGCCCCGCCACCGACCGGCGCCCAAAACAACACGCTGTTCTCGGACTCTCTCGGACGAACGTTGCGAAGAGCCGCCCACCTGCGCGAGCATGGTCACATGGCCGAGGCCCCCACCGCTGCTCCCATCACCATCGTCACCGGCAGCAATCGCGGCATCGGCCGCTCGATTGCGGCCGGATTGGCAAACGACGGCCATCGCCTCGTACTGACGGCGCGCAACGAAGAACGACTGCAATCCGTAGCCCAAGAACTTCGTGACGACGGCGCAACGGTTGCGATCATCGCCGCCGACCTACGCGCCGAGGGAAGCGTCGAGCGCGTGCTGGCCTTCACCGAACAGACGTTCGGCAAGCCAGACGTCGTGGTCAGCAACGCGGGCACCGCACCTTCCGACAAGGTCGAAAATACGACGACCGAGATGATGCAGGACGCGTTCGATCTGCACGTCTCTGTGCCACTCGCGTTCGCCCGCCACAGCGCCAAGGACATGAAGTCCCGCGGCAGCGGTTGCCTCCTACATCTCGCGTCGAGCGCCGGCCTGCGTGGCTACCCCTTCACGTCAGCCTACACCGCCGCCAAGCACGGCATGGTCGGCTTAACGCGCGCCTTGCATGCCGAGCTGAACCGCAAGGGCATTCAGGTTTACGGCGTGTGCCCGGGCTTCGTCGACACCGACATCACGCGCAGTGCCGCCGAAGCCGTCGCCGCGAAGGGCAAGACCAGCGCCTCCGATGCGTTGGCCTTGATGGGCGCACAAAACAACATTGGCCGCATGCACACCAGTGACGAAGTCGCCGCTGCCGTTTGCATGCTGCTACGAGACCGGCCCGAAGGCTGCATCTACGACCTCGACCGCGAACCCGCGGCGTTCCTCACATAACCCACGAGCCTGACCAACAGGATCATTCCAATCGGGATCACTCGCTCCACGCCATGACGAAATACGACTTCCACTTCGAGACTGATGACGACGGCGTTGCGACACTAACGCTCGATCGCCCGGCCACCCTCAACTCGCTGACGTTCGAGATCTACGGCCAGCTGGAAAAGCTGTTCGTCGACCTACGCACCGACAAGTCGGTCAAGGCCATCGTGCTGACCGGCAAGGGCAAAGGCTTTTGCAGCGGCGGCAACGTTGAAGAGATCATCGGCCCGCTGTTTGAGAAGGACCTCAACGGCACGCTCGAGTTCACCCGCATGACCGGCGCCGTGGTGCGCAACATGCTGCGACTCGAAAAACCGATCATCGCAGCCATCAATGGCGTCGCCGCCGGCGCCGGCTCCGTGCTAGCCCTCGCCAGCGACATGCGCGTGATGTCCGAGAAGGCGAAGTTCGCGTTCTTGTTCACCAAAGTTGGCCTGACTGGCGCAGACATGGGCGCGGCGTGGCTGCTACCAAAGATCGTCGGCACGGGCCGCGCGATGGAGATGCTGATGCTCGGCGGCAA
>JBNMND010000117.1:0-15445 GCA_051274975.1 Planctomycetota bacterium
CTGGCGATCTGGTGAAGCAGCTCGCTGGGCTGCTCGGTGGTGGCGGCGGTGGCCGTCCGGATGCTGCGCAGGGCAAAGGCAAGGACGTGCATAAGGTCGGCGAAACCGTCGCCGCTGCCGAAGCCGCCCTTACGGCCGCGGGTTTGCGCCCGTAGCAGCCAGGGTTACCGCCGGATGCGGCCAAGTGTGCCCCTGGTTGCAGTAACTGGGAGCATGTTTCCGCGACAGCCCCAGCGGGCCGTTGACTTCACGCCGGCCGTCCGTAACCTGTCTGGCCCCACAATCCGGTGCTGGGCACGTCGCGGCAGTTCGCGAAGTGTCCCAGAGAGCACTGAGGGAATACTCAAATGGCAGTCCCCAAAAGAAAGATCAGCCGGGCAACCCGCGGTAGCAAGCGCATCCATCAGGTTCTTACCCGGTTGCAACTCGTTAGCTGCACGCACTGCGGTTCGATGATTCGTCCGCACACGATCTGCAAGGCATGCGGCCACTACCGCGGTCGCCAGATCCTCGCCGCGAACAACCCGTCCAACTAGCAGTTACTGGCTAGCAGCTACTGGCCGTTCGGGCTCGCTAGTCGCTAGTTCCCTGGTGGCTGCGTCTAGCTGTTCGCTCGGCCATCTGGTCGCTCGGCAATTGTCCGCGATCACCAGGTCGCTATCACAAGGCCGCTATCACCAGGCCAATGGCAACTGGCCGTCTCCAGCTAGTCGCCCTTGGATGTAGTTGCCTGTGCAAGAGCTCTGTGGTGTCCGCCACCAGTTGTGGACCGATTCTTCAATGGATCGGTGTTCTGGTTTTGCAGCGCGGCGTTTCCACCCCATGCTGTGGTCGAGTCACGGCCACAATCGGCTACCTTGTTTCTAGGCCGCAAGCGTTGGTCCCTAATCAGCCATGAGCAGAATCGTTCTTGATGCAGTCGGTGGTGATCACGCCCCGACCGAAGCTATTGCCGGCGTCGCGCTGGCGTTGAAGAGCGGCTTTCTGAAGCCCGACGAAGTCGTGCTGACGGGGCCCGAGCAGCAAGTGCGCGACGCGTGCCTTGTCGCAGGCGTCTCCGCCGAAGTCGAAATCGTCGATGCACCCGACCTGCTTTCGTGCGGTGATAGCCCTACGGATGCGATGCGCAAGAAGCCGCGCAACAGCATCGCGGTTGGCATCCAACTGGTAAAGGAAGGCAAGGCGACCGGGTTCGTTAGTGCGGGATCGACGGGCACCGTTGTCGCTGCTGCAACGCTAGGTCTGCGCTACCTCGAAGGCATCCGCCGCGCCGCGATCGCTTGCATCATCGAAGGCGAGAAGCAGCCGTTCCTAGTTTTGGACGTCGGCGCGAACCCGATGCCTAAGGCTCACCACATGGCGCACTACGCGTTGATGGGGTCGGCTTACTACGAGTGCCAATTCAAAACGGAGAAGCCCGCTGTTGGCTTGCTCAATATCGGCAGTGAAGAACTGAAGGGCAACCCGATCGTGCGCGATGCACACGCGTTGATGCAGGGCTTGCCGATCAACTTCCGTGGCAACGTCGAAGGCGATGAAGTGTTCGCCGGCGGTTGCCATGTCGTCGTCACCGATGGCTTCAGCGGCAACGTTCTGTTGAAGGTCAGTGAAGGCGTGGCCGAGTATCTGCTGCGCACAACGCTTGGCGCGATGATGAAAGTCGGCGTCAGTAAGGAGCACGTGCAGGCGGTGCAGAAGGCCGTCATGGCGCGCATTGACTTCAGTGAGTACGGCGGTGCTTTGTTGCTCGGCGTCGAAGGCTACGTCACGATTTGTCACGGCCGTTCGCGCGCGCCGGCATTCGCCAACGCGCTACGCTTCGCGCACCGTGCTCACGCGGGCAAGGTCAACGAGCACATCGTGCAAGCAGCTAAGGCATTTAATCTCGCTGGTGGGAATGGAGCTGGTGGGAATGGAGCTGGTGGGAATGACGGGGGCGGCTCCGCAGCACCATCGAAGGGCGTGACTAACGAGGAGAACACGTAATGGCAGATCCCGTGATCGGAGTGCGCAAGGTCGGCATCGCAGGCCTCGGCCGCTATGTCCCGGAAAAGGTGCTGACGAACGCCGATCTAGAGAAGATCGTCGACACGTCGGATGAATGGATCGTGCAACGCACGGGCATCAAAGAGCGACGCATCGCAGCCAAGGATCAATACACCAGCACGCTCGCCATCGAAGCCGCCAATCAGGCGCTCGAAGATGCGGGAATGAAGGGTGAGGAGATCGAGCTCGTCATCTGTGCAACGGTCACTGGTGACCAGCCATTCCCATCGACTGCGTGTCGAATCGGCTTGGAAATCGGCGCTAAGAATGCTGGTGGCTTTGACCTCGCCGCTGCTTGTAGTGGCTTCGTGTTCGCGACCCAGGTCGCAGCCAACCTAGTCGCGAGTGGCGCGTATTCGAAGATCCTGGTCTGCGGCGCCGAGATCCTTAGCCGCATCCTCGACTACGAAGATCGCAACACCTGCGTGCTGTTTGGTGACGGTGCGGGCGCGGCCATCTTCACCCCGCTCGATGTCGCCAAACGAGGTGAATACATCGGTGGATCGATCTCGATGGAAGGTGGCGCCGAAGACGTGTTGGCGCAGCCCGGTGGTGGCAGTCGCCACCCCGCCTCGCTGGAGACCATCGAGAAGCGTTTGCACTACATGAAGATGGGGGGCACCAAAGTGTTCCGCTTCGCGGTGCGCGTTTTCGCGGGGTTGGTTCGAGATGTTGTCGAGAAATACGGCAAGGACGACATCGGCGTGATCATTCCGCACCAGGTCAACCAGCGCATCATCGAGTCCGCGATGGATCAGGCTGGTCTGTCGATGGACATGGTGTTCTGCAACATCAACAAATACGGCAACACCTCGGCGGCTTCGGTAGCCATTGCGTTGCGCGAAGCCTATGACGCTGGCCGGCTGGTAAAGGGCAAGCTAGTGGTGATGCCGGCCTTTGGTGCGGGTATGGCCTGGGGTCACACCCTGTTGCGCTGGTAGCTCGGCCACTCTGCGCTAGCCGCACAGTCGTTGTCCTGGTCGCCGATGCTGGCGCACCAACTTGTCGAACACACACTGCTTCGGTTGCCGCGATGGTGGCGGCACGAACCCCGCTATTCATATGAATCTGTCATCCAAGGTTGCTCTCGTTACCGGCGCGTCGCGCGGCATTGGCCGGGCCGTGGCCGTCGAGCTCGCTCGTCAAGGTGCCGAAGTCTTCTGCACGTCGACCAAGGCCGGCGGCTGTGATGAAACGCTTGAGGCGATCGCCGCACTCGAGAACGATGCCGATGCGCATGCACTGGTGTGCGATGTCAGCGATGGCGATTCGGTTGATGCGCTCGCCAAGGGCGTGCTCGACGACAATGGCAAGCTCGACTTCTTGATCAACAATGCCGGCATCACGCGTGATGGCGTGTTCTTGCGCATGTCGAATGATGACTTCGACGATGTGATCAACACCAACTTGCGTGGCGCCTTCCTGGTCTGCCGGGCGTTCGCTCGTTCGATGGCCAAGGCGCGCACTGGCCGGATGATCAACATTGGTTCGGTTGTTGGTTTGACCGGCAACGCGGGCCAAGCGAACTACTCGGCCAGTAAGGCTGGACTGCTTGGTTTGACCAAGTCGCTTGCGCAAGAGTTGGCGAGTCGCAACGTGACCGCCAACGTCATTGCTCCCGGCTTCATCGAGACCGACATGACCGCCAGTCTGCCAGACGCCGTCAAGGCCGAGATGCTCAAGCTGATTCCACTGTCTCGCTTTGGCCAAGCCCAGGACGTCGCGCAGACGGTTGCGTTCTTGTGCAGCGACGCAGCGGCCTACATCACCGGTCAAACGCTGGCTGTTGATGGCGGCATGACCATGTGCTAGGAGGATTTGTCGGGCGCTGGCGGCGGCGGACTTGCGCCTGCTCGCTGCTAAGTGTCCGGCTTCACCGGGGATGACCGCACTTGTTAGCATCCACGGGCGAACCAACTCATTCCGATTGCGCGAGCAATCTTCGCTTTTACCGTCGGCGTCATTCGCTACGCTGACGGCTCGATTCACTTCGGCGGCTCTCTCTTCCGCCTCGCGTGGTCACGGACGATGTTTCCGCGGCCCAATCGTTCCGGAGCACCCAATCGTTCCGGAACAATCGTTCCGGAACGATCGTTCCACAGTTCCTGGTCATCCAGTAGCAATCGACGGCTACGGTCTACTTAGTCCGTGTCTTCACTGCTCGTTCGTGATGGCTTCACTACATCCAACATAGAGGCAAGAAAGTGTCGAAGACTGAAAACATCGAAGAGCGCGTCCACAACATCGTTTGTGAGCAGCTCGGCACCACCCGTGACAAGATCTCCGCCGAAACGTCGTTCATCAACGACCTTGGCGCTGACTCGCTCGACACTGTCGAGCTCGTCATGGAGTTCGAGGACGAGTTCGAGATCAACATCCCGGACGAAGACGCCGAGAAGATCATGACGGTCGGCGATGCCGTCAAGTACATCACCGGCAAGCTGAGCTAGGCTCAACTCCCGCCGAGTTTGCTCTCGGCTACCGGTTTTGCGCGCTGCATGGATTGCGTGAGCCGTGATGCTGAGCTATCCCGCCAGGGTTTCCTGGCAGAAGTGTCACTTGTCAGAACTGCTGTCTATCTATCGGCAGAGCTGTCAATTGGCGCAACCGCAGCTTGGTCGTTGCTTGGCACGCGTGCTTCCTGCATGTGTTCTCGCCAATGCAGCCGCTAGGCGACCGCTGGTTAGCCGTGAGGTACAACGATGAGTAGACGCCGCGTCGTGATCACCGGGTTGGGGGCGCTTTCGTCCCTCGGCCTCGATTTGCCGACTACCTGGAGCAAGTTGCTCGAGGGTCAGTCGGGTGCTGGATTGATTACCAAGTTCGATACCGAGAAACACACCGCCAAGTTCGCTTGCGAAGTGTGGGATTGGAAGTCGGAGGATCACTTCCCCAAGAAGGAGTCCAAGCGACTCGAGCTGTTCACGATGTACTACCTCGTGGCAGCGTCGGAGGCGATGAAGTCGTCTGGCTTGGACATGGATGCCGAAGATCGCACGCGTGCCGGCTGCATCACGGGCACCGGCATCGGTGGCATCCAAGAGATTGAATCCAGCAAGGTGCTGCAGCGCGCTCGTGGTGCGGACCGGGTCAGCCCGTTCTTTATTCCGAAGATCATGGCCAATGCGATGGCTGGCCAGGCGGCGATTCGGTTTGGTTTGCAGGGCACTTGCTACGTGTGCTCGTCGGCCTGTGCCAGTGCCAGTCATGCGATCGGCATTGCGATGCGAACCATCCAGTATGGCGAAGCAGACATCATGTTGACCGGCGGTTCGGAGGCGGCAACGTCCGAGCTTGGCTTGGCGGGATTCTGTTCGCTGAAGGCTGTATCGACTCGCAACGACGATCCGAAGCGTGCGTCGCGCCCGTTCGACAAGGAGCGCGATGGCTTTGTCATGGGGGAAGGTGCTGCGGCTTTGGTGCTCGAAGAATACGAGCACGCCAAGGCGCGTGGCGCGAACATCCTGTGTGAACTGCGCGGCTACGGTTCGACCGACGACGCCTTCCATATCACGGCGCCCAACATCGATGCCGATGGTCCGTCTCGCGCGATGAAAATGGCGATGAAGGATGGTGGGCTCAATCCTGAGGATGTGCAGTACGTCAATGCGCACGGCACCAGCACCTACCTCAACGACAAGATCGAGACTGCGGCCGTGCGGCGCGTGTTCGGTGATCATGCCGACAAGCTCGCCGTGTCGTCGACCAAGTCGATGGTTGGTCACTTGCTCGGTGCCTCCGGTGCCATGGAATTGGCCGCCTGCGCGATGTCGATCAAGAACAGCGTCGTGCACCCGACCATCAACTACGAGACTCCCGATCCGGAGTGCGATCTCGACTACGTGCCGAATGAGTCGCGCGAGATGAATGTCGACTGCGCGATCAGTAACTCGCTTGGTTTCGGTGGCCACAACACCAGTCTGATCATTAGTAAGATCTGATCTGTGTGGTGCTACCAGGGCATAATCAACTTGGGCGACGAGCTGACGCAAGCTCGATCGGAGGACTGATTGCGCACGGTGCTAACTGGTGACATCGGCGGCACGAAGTGTCGGTTCGCGCTGGTTAGTGCCGACTTTGGGGTGCACTGCGCTCAGCGTGTAAGCACCGTTCGTGAGCAGGGCCAGTTTGTGGCTGGCATGCAGGAGGCGGTTCGCACGATCCTCACGCAGCGCGAGCACCTACTGGTTGCCGGTGAGCCGCTGGAGCCGCCGATTGCATTGGGGTTCGGTACCGCGGGCGTCATCCCAGTAGATGGCAGCAGCGTCAATCACGCACCCAACCTGCCGCTCGAAGGCTTTCCCATGGCGCAATGGCTGCGCGACGAGTTTGGCCTGCCGGTGACGTTGATCAACGACGGCCGCGCCAGTGCGTGGGGCGAGTACCTGCGCGGCCATGCCGCCGGCAAGGACCCGTTGCTGTGCTTGTTCCTCGGCACGGGCATCGGCATCGGCTTGATCGTCGATGGCAAGCCCTACGGCGGCGGCAACAACGCGGCTGGGGAGATCGGTCACACGATCTACCGACCCGGCGGTCGGCGTTGTCCGTGCGGTCGTCTCGGTCACTACGAAGCGTATTGCGGTGGCCGTGCGATCACCGAGCGCGCGGCCGAAGAAATCGGGCCGGCGCCATCTGGTCGCTGGACAGTCGGCAACCTAGTGTCGTTGTCGCAAGAGGTTGGCGATCCGGACGCCGGCAAGGCGCGCCTGATCCTGGAGGAAGCTGCCGAAGCTGTTTGCGCGCTCGTGTCCAATTGCTGTGTCTTGCTCAATCCGTCGGCCGTCGTGCTGGGCGGTGGTGTGCTGTCAGGTTGGCCGGATCTGCGGGATCGAATCGTTGCCCATGTTCAAGACATGACCAACGAGCCGATCCGCGCGGACCTTGAGTTCGTGTCGAGCATGGGGGGGTCTGACGCGATCCTGTGGGGAGCAGCCGCCGCGACGGGTGCGCTTTGGACCCCATCGTCCTGAGCGCTTGCCTGCACTAGCAGGGAGGCGTTGACGGCAACCGTGCGTCAACAGTCCTTCCGCAGCAGTCGTTTCGCGGCAGACGTTCGGCAACAAGCACGTCTCTACGGTCGCGCCGAAGCCGGGTTGCACACTATGCTACCGTTCTGCCGTCTGGTTGGTTCAGGTCAAGCCACCAGCCGGGAGGGGTGATCACCATGGATGTAGCGGTTCTAGTCGGCGGAGCTTCGCCAGAACACGATGTGTCGTTGGCGTCTGCTGTTCAGGTGCTCGCGCATCTGGATCGCAGTCGTTGGCGCGTCTGGCCGGTGCTGTTACAGCGCGATGGCACGTGGCGGGTCAATCGTCGACCGCTAGCTGTTGGGGAAGCGTGGAGTCCGCCATGCGCCGCGACTTCGAGCTACTCCCAACGGGACCAAATGCTGCCACCGATGAGGCCAGGTGCGGCGATCGACTACTTGCTGGATGAGGCTGGTGTCAGGGTCGCATTTCCGGTGTTGCACGGACCGTTTGGCGAAGATGGCACTGTGCAGGGCATGCTCGAACTTCTGGGCCTACCGTTCGTTGGCAGTGGCTGCGCTGCTTCGGCGGTTGCGATGGACAAGTTACGAACGCGTCAGGTTTATCAGGCTGGCAACATTGCGATGCCTTTGGCTTACGAGTCGCTGGTGCCGTTCGAGCAGGCCGATGCCGCGGTCGAGTTCGCCGCGATGCGCGAGGCGATTGGCACTCCGGCATTCGCCAAGGTCGATGCGTCGGGCAGCACGGTGGGCATCGCCCGCATCAAGAGCGAAGACGACATGTCGCAGTTCTTGGCTGCCAACCGCGGCCGGTTCCGGCGTTGGTATGTGGAGCAGGCCGTAATCGGAGAGGAAATCACCGTTGCCGTGTTGGGGAACACGGGCAGAAATCCGCGGGCGCTACCGCCAGTCGGTATTTATCCGGTTGATGATGATTGGTTTACCCACGATGCAAAGTACCGGCCGGGTGCTACCGAAGAGGTTGTCCCGCCGCGCGGGCTGTCTGCGGCCATGATCGAACAGGTCCAGCAACTCGGCGTGCGTTGTCACGAACTGCTGGTTTGTGACGGGTTCTCTCGCACCGATATGATCGTGACTGACCTTGGCCCGATCGTGCTTGAGACCAACACCATCCCCGGAATGACGACCACTAGCCTGTTTCCACAAGCCGCTGCTGCTGCCGGAATGACCTTCCCTGACTTGCTCGACAAGCTGCTGGAATTGGCCTTGGAACGCCCACTCTTCGTTTCTGCATGTGCCGCTGACAGCACGCCGTCCGCTACTGGTTCGGCACCTGGCGCATCCACTGAGGCATCCGAGGAGAGCTAATCGCTGTGTTGGATTTGATCACAAGCACTGGCCAGGAGGCGGAGAAGGCCCAGGAGAAGTCTGTCGAAGCGCAGACGTTAGGACAGTGGCTTTACGAGTTCTGCAGCGAGCCCGGCGTGATCGAGATTCTGCTGTCGGTGGTCATCGTGGTCACGGTGGTGTTCTCGTGGTGGCGACTCGCCGCGCTAGTAAAAAACGCGCGAGCTCGCGAGGCCTTGCTGGACTACTTGCTTGGTGTGGAACAGGCGATGCAGGGCAACCTTGTAGGAGCCGAGAAGCGCTTGTCGCGCGTGCTTCAGCAAGATCCGGAAAACCACTACGCGCGGCTCTTGCTCGGCAAGGTGCTCGGCGATCTCGGCCAGGCCGAGCAGGCGCACCAACAGCACCTCTATCTGCAGCGCGCATTTCAAGTTGAGAGTGGTGACAACGACTTGATGCTCGCGCAGAGTCTGTTGGCTGCCGGGTTGCCGATCGAAGCTGCCGAAGTCGCCGAACGCGCGCTCGAGCGCATGCCGCAGAACACCGCTGGCTGGGACTTCGTCTATCGCGCCCGCCTCCAGAATGGCGATCAAGAAGCGGCAGCGCGCGCCGGCAAGAAGCTGTTGTCGTTGCTGCGCGATGGGCCGGAGCGAGACCGGATGCGGGTCGATCTGGCGCGCACACTCGCGGAAGTTGGCACCCTGCACTGGCTCAAGGGCGATCGCCGAACCGCTCTGCAGTCCGCTAAGGAGGTCGAGGGGCTTGATGCGACGATGCAGCAGTTGCCGTTGCTGTCGGCGCGGCTCGAGGCGCAGGAGCACGGCGTCGAACAAACGGCGCGGCAGTTGTCTGCAGTGCAGACGGGCGGTTCGTTGGTTGTTGCAGGTGAGGTCGCGGATGCGGTTTCGACAAGCAGTTGTATCAGCCGCAGTGAGCGATCGTCCGGCCAGCAGTTGCCGATGGCGACGTTTGAGGGCTTGCTAGAAAGCACGCGGTGGTCGTGCACGGCGTGCGGTGGACCATTGCAGCGCGAAGTGGCGCAGTGTCCCCGTTGCTCGGCTGCCGATTCTGCCGGCCTGGTCGAACCCAAGCTTGTCGCGACCATCGAATCGCCGACCGAGGCGATGGATCGCATCGACGTCAACGAGGCGCACGTGCAGCGTCTAGTGCGTTCCTTGGCGGCAGGCGACCGAAGCTCCCACGACGAGTTGCTGCATCTCGGCGAGCGCGCCGTCGAAGAAGTCTTGCGCGTTGCCTGGAAGAGCTCTGGGACCACGCGCGACCTTGCGATCGACGTGTTGCGCGCGATGGGGCCGACGATTGCCCCCGCGTTGTTCCGCGCTAGCGACTTGATCGGGCAGCAACGCTTGCTGTCGGTTGGCCCGGGACCGGAAGTCATTGTCAGTCGCATCGTGCAAGGCTTTGATCGCTCGGCACTGCCGCACATGCAGAGTTTGTTCGCGTCTTCACGGCCGGACCATCGCCGCATCCTGATCGACTACTTCCTCGGCCTTGGCGATGTCGAGGCCTTCCAGTCGGTGTTGGAACGCTTTCCTCCGATGGAGATTCTGCATCGCTTCAACAACGCAGATCCCGAGGTGCTGCAGCGGTTCCTGCAAGCGATCCCGCGCGGACACTTCGTTGCGGACTCACTGCTGCTTGAGCACACCTTCTATCGTGATGACGCGTTGCTAGCAGCTGTGCCCGAGTCCAACGATCCGGAAGTGTTGGTGGCGGTCATGTTGGCGCGTGGTCCGACCAGGGCGTTGACGACGGCGCTGATTCACGGAGTTGCCGACGATCGCCTGGCTGCGACGTCACAGCGCGTGCTGGAAGAGTTGGGCGAGCAGGTAATCGAACACGTGTTGGCTGGCTATGCCGATCCGGATTCGGACGAGACGACTCAGAAGCGTCTGTCTCGGGTGTTGGTGCGCGGTGGTGCCGCAGCCGCAGCACATATCGCCGACAGCTTTGGACCCGAGGCGACCCTGCTCGATGATCGCCTGCGAGAACTACTCGTGATCATCGGCGACCCGGCGGTCGAGCCGATGGTCGCGGCCTATGAACGTTCTGGCTGGCTGGAGAAGGTCTCCGTTGGCTTGATCCGACGCCTCAACAATCGCCGCGTGCAGATCGCTTCGGCGCTCTCAGTGCTCGGCACCAAGCCTGCGACCAAGGCACTGAAGGTGCTTCACAAGCGTGAGAAGGATGACAACCTTCGTTTGCACTTGTCGCGCGCGTTGCACGGTCGTTCTGGGTCGCCAGAAGGGGGCTCCAATGGGTAAGGTCGGCGATCTATTGCGCAAGGGGCTGTGGGCACCCGTTAAGGCGATCTTGCCCAAGAACCCGTGGCTGCGTGTGCTGGTCTATGCGTTGCCAGTGGTGCTGCTGTTGGCTCTGTTTGGCCCGGCGCTTGAGGTTGTGCTCAAGGTCGTGGATCTCGTGATTCGCGTGATTGAGCCGATGCTGCAGACCACCGTTGGTCGCATCTTGCTGCTGTTGGTCGTGCTGACGATCACCTCGTTGTTGCTGTTCTGGTTGCTGCGGCGCCGGGTTCGAGACATGCGCGCGGAAGCCACGCTGGGTCGTCACCTGCAGGCGACCGCTGCCCTGGTCGGGTCGGATCGCAAGAAGAGCCGCGAGTTGTTCAAGCGAGTTGCGAAGTATCGCGGGCCATTGCCGCAGCGCTATCCGCATGTCGTGCAGGACGCCAACCTCAAGCTTGCTCGCCAAAGTCTCGCCAACAACAAGGTCGACGAAGCCTTGGGCTGGTTGGCGCGATGCGTCGAGCCAGGGTTACCCAAAGAACTGACCCGCTCGCTGCTGCAGTTGCGGCTGGAAGCGCTGCGACGTCAGGGTGAGGTGCTGCCTCAGACGCTGCGTCGTGAGGCGGAAGATGCCGTCTCTCGCTTCCCCGACGACGTCAGCATGCTGGCCGTGTTGCGAGATCTTGCCGAGAGCGAAGGCAACGTCGACGAGGTGTTGCAGTGGCAGGAGAAGATCGCGAAGCACGCGCCGCCGGCAGCGGCCGTGCGCGAGCGGCAACGCTACGTCGACGCTTTGGTTGCGGCGGGTGCAACGGCTCTCGACAGCGGCAACTACGAAGCCGCAAAGAAGCTCGCCAAGCGATTGCAGAAGGCCGAGCCAGACGGCGCCTCCGGCAAGTTGTTACTGGGGGATGTGCATCGAGCCGCCGGTGAGTTCCGGCAGGCGGTGCGCGTCTACGGCGGCACGCGTTCGCCAACCGGATTGGACCGCATTGCCGAATTGCTGTCGGAGCATCCCGGTGCGGTCGAACCGCGCGAACTGTTGTCCAACTGCCCGATGCAAGGCGGTCTACTCTTGGTCGCCCGCGAATTGGCGCGCTCCGGCGAGCACGAGCGTGCCGAGCGTGCGGCGCGAGTAGCCGCCGAAGCGTTAGGGCCCACCCCGACAGTTTGCGCCGTGCTGGCGGAAGTCCTCGACTTGCTTGGCGAAAAGCAGAAGGCCCAGTTGTTACGCGAACAGACGGTGGCTCAGCTCTTGGCCGCGCCCGCCGCAAGCAAGGGCAACGCCGCTGACGCTTCGTAACTCTGGCGAACACGATTCTTGCTGTTGTAGTTCCGGTCTAGCAGCTCGCGGTAGGTCGTCGTGAGCTTGGTGGCTGTGCGGTGCTACGCAGGTGGGGCATCAGGCAGCCACCAAACCCATGTGTCGTCGAGCTGTCTGTTTGGCTGAATGCCTCGAACAGCAGGTCGACCTTGTCTTCTGGGATGCCGCGTCCGCAATGGCTGGCGGAGATGGCAAGCAGCGAGTTGTTGCCGTCGTTGATGCAGTGGACGTGAACCGAGGCGCCGCCGGTTGCCGTGAATTTGAGGGTGTTCGAAACCAGGTTACTGATCACTTGGCCGAGTCGACCGGGGTCGTCGTTGACGGCTTCAGCGTTTGCCTTGAGGAAGCCATCCTTCACCGATCTCGAACCCCACTTGCGTCGCCCGTTGGGCGTAGGCGGCACCCCTGCAGAGGTGGAGTTGCGTCTTGCCCGGAATCAGAGGACACCCCCTATCAAGCTGGCCTTAGTAGCTCGCGCAGTTGGCGACTAGCCGAACACAGTGTGATCGAGCGCAGTGATCTATCGCGAGCCGATCGTCATCGTGTTCGCATCGGACAAGGCGATGTCGAAGCCGGTTGGCGTTGGTTCGATGGCGACTGCCTGCGAGTGCATCTCGAAGCCGAGTAAGCTGAGGTCGACGGGGATCGGTAACGTCGTTGGGGATGCCGCAAGTAAGATGACGTCGGGCGATGCGTAGAGCATGCAGTTGGGTGCTCCGAGCACCGCCAGGTTGATCGCTGGATTGCTGACGCCAACGATCAACAACGGAATACCTGTTGGCGGCAGGTTGCCGGTGGTCCACGTGATCGTTTCGCCGAGCCATGGCAATGGCTGCACGTTGAGTATTGGATTGCCGACCGCCGACGCGCAGCCCGTGCCACTCGAAGTGGAGGTTGCCGGCGCGTTGGTTTGGTAGGTCCATGTGTCGGAGAAGAAGCCGCCGTTGTAGCCGCCGAACAAGACGTTCGTGGTGAGGGATTCGACGTAGCAGAAGCCTGGACCGGCGCGGCCGCCTGGCCCTGGCAAGGGCAACTGTTCGGTCCAATCGACCCCATCAAACTCCCAAGCGCTGGCGCTAAATCCGCCGCTGGCGCGCACCCCGCCGAACACGACCATGCGATTCCGCAATCGGTCGTGGCTCATCTTGCCGTTGCGGATGCCGCCGAGGCCCGGTGAAGTCATCGTTGCTATTTGGTTCCAGTCAAAGCCGTTCCAAACCCATGTGTCGCCGATCACGCCTCCGCCGGCGCCGGTCGAACCACCGAACATGATGATCTCCCCTGTCGACCAATTCGCCGCAAGGTTCGCTTGCTCGCGCGGTGGCGGCACAGTGCTCGGGGTCAGCATCGTCCAGTCGACGCCATCCCACGACCAGGTTTCCGCGCCGATGGCGCCGCGGCCACCGAACATCAGGATGTTGCCATGGATGATGTCGTAAGCCATGCGGCTGTGCACGCGAGCCGTTGGCTGGGTCGCCGGAGTAAGCTGAAGCCACGTGGATGTTGCCAGGTCCCACTCCCAGGTATCGCCAAGCGCTCCGCCGCCATTGTATTGTGCGTCCCCGCCAAACACGATGTAGCGCTGGCGAGCGGGATCGAAGGCCGCGGCAAAGCGCGATCTCACCGGTGGGGAGGCCCCGGTCGGAAGCTGCAGTGACCAGTCGGTGCCGTCAAAGGCCCACAGATCGTTGTAGGCCGTAGCCGTCGTTCCGTCCAAACCGGCGAACATCAGAAGGCCGGGGCCTACATCCTGCATTTGCAGTTCGGTCCTGTGCGGTGGCACCGTCGTCGGTGCCAGTGCAGTCCACATTGCCTGTGCGGTGAGGCTCGGCAGCAGCAGCACGAGAGTTGAGACGAGGCGAAGCATGGACTTGTTCACAATGTTCAGGCGGGAGGCTCCCCGTCATTGTCGGGCCTGCGGGCATCTGCTGCAAGTCGGTGCTGTGGTGCGTAGTCGGTCTCGAAGAGGTCGCCTGTGCAATCGATGATGTGGCGCTTTGGCTGCGCCCATGGAGTCGTTCGGCTGCTAAGACGATATTGTAGTGTGGAGATTACTGGAGGGGGAATGCCGTGTCGTTGACCGGAAAGCTGATTCTTGGCTTCCTGTTCGCGTTGGTACTGCAGATCAGCCAGATGGTGATCAGCGGCTACTTCACGGCCAAGCTGCAAGATGCAACCGAGCAAGTGTCGGCCGCTCTGTCCGCGAACCTCGCGGTGCAGAACGGGATTGATGCGGTTCGTCAGTTGGGTGTCAGTATCGCCTCGGACCTTGGTGAGCCGGAGTCGCGGATCGACCTTGCTGTCTACCATGTCTACCTCGATGAGGTCCGTGCCCAGACCGAGAGCTTCCGAGATACGTTGGCGTTTACCGCGGGCACCGTTTACGGGCAGGTGGCCGAACCACTGCGAACCGCCGCCGAGAGCCTGGCTGCCTTGGCTGGTCGCGAGGCGCAAGATCTTCGCGACGAAGTCAGCTTCTTCGAGGACTCCGTGCACGATCTCAAGCAGGCGATGTTGCGCGCACAGTTCGACATCAAAGCGTTGGGGGTGAACGGCGTCGAACGGGAGCAAGAAGTGCATGGTCTGCCGGTGCGTGCTGGTCTGATCGTCACGTTGGGTGGGGTCATCCTGATGGCAGCGTTTGTTGCGTGGTTCCGGAGGCAGCTCGTAATTCCGATTGAGAAGGCTTGGGCCGAGCTCGAAGAACGCGTCGACGATCGCACCGCGGCACTGGCAACGTCGGTTGCGGACCTCGAGGGGGAAATTCTTGAACGCCAACGGGTCGAGTCGCAGAAGGACGAACTGCACCGGAAGTTGGTTGATACCTCGCGCCTAGCAGGCATGGCTGAGTTGGCGAACGGCGTGTTGCACAACGTGGGCAACGTGCTCAACAGCGTCAATACATCGAGCACCTTGCTGTTGGACGGGCTGCGCAAAAGCAAGGTCGATGGCCTGAAGCGTGCGCTAACGCTTCTTGATCAGCACGAGCATAACCTGGGCGACTTCCTGACCAATTCGGAGCAGGGGCAAATGCTACCGAGGTACCTAAGCCAGCTGTCGGAGCATCTCCTACAGGAACGCGGTGCGTTGGTTGATGAAGCTGGAGACTTGTCGGCTCGCGTCGGTCACATGATCGAGATCGTTAGTCGTCAACAGAGCTATGCACGCGTCAGTGGTGCGATGTCGACGACTCGCATGTCGACGATCCTCGAGGAGGTTCTGAGCATGCACCTTGTATCGTTCGAAGAGTGTGATGTTCGTGTCGTCAAACGCTTTCAGTTTGACGAGGATATCGCCGTCGATCGCTCTCGCGTGATGCAGATCTTGATGAACCTCGTTGCTAACGCCAAGCGCGCAATTCGCGATCACCGGGCCGAAGGCGGCACGCTTGAGTTGACGATCTTCCGTTCAGACGAGGATCGAGTTGGTGTGATTGTCAAAGACGACGGCATTGGCATCTCCGAGGAGGGACTGACGAAGGTCTTTGTGCATGGCTTCACCACCAAAAATGAT
>JBNMND010000118.1:0-15248 GCA_051274975.1 Planctomycetota bacterium
GATCGGCAAGATTGGGTATGAGCCGGCGATCAAGAAGCTGAAGGCGCTGTCAGTCCACGCCAACGAATACGTGCGGGGCAACGCGATCGAAGCACTCGCGCGCATCGACGCGCAGTTCTCGGGCACGATGCAGACCGCAATCAAGGGCGACAGGAGCGCCGGCGTTCGCGCGGCGTTGTTGGCAGCAGCGCCCGATCTCTGCAAGGGCGTGGCGGAGTCGCTGGCGGTTGCCGCGCTCAAGGACACGGACTGGCGGCCGCGCATGCAGGCGGTCGACAACCTGCGCAGCACCAAGTCGAAGACGTCGGTTGATGCGTTGATCACGGCACTCAACGATGCTCGGTCGGCAGTTGGGGTTCGGGCGATGACTTCGCTGCAGACGCTGACGGGACAGCCAATTTCGCAGCAGGAAGTCTGGCCCAAATGGTGGGCAGATAACCGCGAGACGTTCGAGTTTCCGGAGTCGAGTGACGGCAGCACCAAAGCCAAGCGGAAGCAGGCAACGATCGCGTTCGAAGGCATCCCGCTCGACAGCGATCACGTCGCGTTCGTAATCGACAAGTCGATCTGGATGCAGAAGAAGGTGGAGTCTTCGGACCAGCAGGAGACGCGCGATGAGGCCTCGCTGGACGAGTTGCGCAATGTGATCAAGAAGCTGACGGACACCGACGTCGAGTTCAGCATCTGGGTCTACGACGAAGAGGTGCAGCGGCTCGGCAAAAAGAGCGTCAAGCTGACCAAGAAGGCCGCCGCACGCGCGCTCAAGTTCGCATCCTCAGAGGCCACGGGTAAAGAGAAGAACGTGTGGCAGGTGTTGGAGCAGGTCGTCATGGATCCGAAAATCGACACGATCTACTACATCTCCTCGGGTGAGGCCGACGCCGGGCTCTACGTGCACGGCGAACGCCTTGGCCGCCACATCGCCGACCTCAACCGCTTCTACAAGAAGACGATTCACTCGATCGCCTACTCGCAGAAAGGCTACTTCCCACACGTCAAGCCGATCTCGGATATGACCGGCGGCACGTTCCGAGGCATCGAGTAAACGAGCCGAATCGCGCGCACGAACACTTCCCGATCGCGGTCTCCCAGCCGCAGCCTTTCAGCCGCAGTCTTTCAGCCGCAGACTTTCAGCCGCCCGCAACGAAAGCCGGCGCCGAGCGCGCAAACTGCAACTTGGGATCCGGATGCTGGCTGGTCAGCAGCAGCGTACTTAGCTTCGCCGCAACCTTGCCGCGAAACGTCTCGGTGCCATTAACGGTCACGACGATTTCCTTGCTCACGTCGAGCACGCGTGAATCCAGGAGCACACGCAGCCCGTTCGTTGGTTGGTCACAGGTGATGGTGACCGTGTTGGCGGCACGGTCTAGGTCGGCGACCAACAGCGCGTTGCTGACCGGCTGGTCCCAATAGAGCCAGTAGAACTGACGCTTCCAAGACAGCACGGGCTGCCAGACCAAACGCTCCGGCACGGGATTGCGCGTATGCGTGACTACCTTTTGCAATTGCGCGATGAAGCCGCCCGGCGGCGCCGCATGGCCACGACCGTCAACTTCCCAGTAGACATGCTCAAAGCCGCCATACTTCTTCTGCGATTCGCCTAGCAGCTTCGCCGCGAACTGATTGGGCGCTGGCGGCACCTGTGGATCATCGATGCTCTGGTAGATCGACACGAACACGTTGCGAAGCGACGGCACGACGCCTTCTTGGATATCGATGACCGGGCCGCCTTTGCGTTCGCGCACCGGCGTCGGAGCCCCGGCACTTGGCGCGATGGCAGCTAGACGATCCGCATGGTGGCCGCCTAGCGACCAACTGCCGTAGCCACCCATCGAGTGCCCAACGAGATACACGCGGTCCGGATCAATCTTGAACGTACGCAAGGCGTCATCCACGAGATCCATGACGAACTCTTCCGTACCAGAGTCCGTCCACCCATGTGCGGTCTTCTCCAGAACCTCCGGCGCAACCATCAACAGACCGAGCTTCTTGAGAGCCGTGCGATAAGAACTCGCGGCCGACCCGGCATCCCCCTGACCCTGGCCACCACCGTGCATCGTGATCGCCAACCCCTTCGGCTTCTTGGTCTCGCCGCCAACGATGTAGCGTCCGCGCTCGGCGACCTTGTCCTTCTTATCTTGCTTGGTCCGTGGCCAGTACCAGTTGTCGCCGGTCTTCTTCAACTTGGCGTCCTTGCTCCACAGCTTGCGGATTTTCTTCAACCAATCCGTGCGCTTGCGTTCGGTCAAGTCGGGCACCCTGGCGACTTGCTTGAGCAACAGCAACTGCGCCTGCAAGCCCGACTTCGTTTTGGAGTCAATCAGCAGAAACTCCTTAACGATGCCGTCAAGCTCTCTGCTTGTCGGCTGCTTCTGCTGTGAGGGAAGGGCAGCGCAGACAACAAGTGAAAGCGCGACGGTGCTGTTGTGCAAATTCATAACGACTCCACTTGCATGCTAGCGTCACCACCGTGGCCAGCAGTCATGGATACGTAACATGCCTCCCCCACGAAGGCATCGCACGATGCATCTTCGAACAGATCAACACACCGCAGAACGCTCTGTTACCGACGCAATGGCCGAGTTCTCGCCACGACCGTGTTTGGGTACTGGACATCGACCCCACTACCGGAGAGGCATGCCACTTCCTGCAGGTTCCGCAGCTGTTGTTGCCGGGCGATCTGGACACGGTAATCAGCTAGCGCCAGACAGACCAAAGACGATGGTGCAGACGGGCAGGAAGAACGACTAGAGTCGGCGGCGGCAATGCACTCGATTGCCACCCGTACTTTGCGCGCCTGGGAACATCATGACTTTTGACTTCGCCATGAAGCTGTTGGCTGTCGGTATCTACGCCGTCATCCTGATCGTCATCGGTTACTTGGCGGCTAAGCGCGTCAAGAACATCCGCGACTACTTCGTCGCGGGAAAGAGCCTCGGCTTCTTCAACGTGGCCTTCTCGGCGCGGGCAACGGGCGAGAGCGCCTGGTTGTTGCTCGGCCTCACCGGCATGGGCTACGCCGTCGGCGTGCAAGCCTTTTGGGTGGTAGTCGGTGAGGTGCTGGGCGTGTGCGGTGCGTGGATGCTGATGGCGCGCCGCTTCAAGCGGTTGACCGACCGCTATGACTCGATCACCGTGCCCGACTACCTTGAGAGTCGGCTGCGCGACGACGGCAAAACTCTACGCCTGATCGCGGCCTTCACCTTGGTGGTCTTCGTGCCGATCTACGCCGGCGCGCAGGTCTTCGCCACCGGCACCGCCTTCCACGCCTTCCTCGGCTGGAACCACTACGTCGGCGCCACGATTGGCTTCGCGGTGGTCCTGCTCTACATCACCCAAGGCGGCTTCACCGCTGTGGTTTGGTCAGATGTATTTCAGGGCAGCTTGATGGTCATCGGGCTGGTCGCATTGCCGCTGGTCGCCTTGGGGCACGTCGGCGGGATCGAAGAGGTGACCACTTCGCTGAACGCCATCGACCCGCACCTACTGACCTGGCATGGCCCGGGTGAGGACGGACCGAGCAGCGGTGGCTGGAGCACCTCGACCATCGTCTCCATCATCGGCATGGCGGCGATCGGCATCGGCTTCCTCGGCTCGCCGCAGGTCTTCGTGCGCTACATCTCGATGAAAGACGAGAAGCAGATCCTGCCGGGCACGATCACCGCGGGCATCTGGACGGTGCTCGCCGACTCCGGCGCAGTGCTCGTCGGCTTGTTCGGCCGCGTCATCTACGAGCCAGCGGCGCTAGGCGACAACGTGGACAACATCTTGCCGGAGATGGCGCAGGACTTGCTTCCAGGATTCTTCGCTGGGCTGTTCATCGCCATGGTGCTCAGCGCCATCATGTCGACCATCGACTCCTTGCTAGTCGTCGCTTCCAGCGCTGGCGTGCGCGACTACTGGCAGAAGTCGAAGCACCCTGAGATGAGCGACGAGCAGTTGATGAAGCTAACGCGCAAGGTGACGCTCGGCCTGTCCTTGGTGTCATTCCTTATCGGCATCGGCATCATGATGTATGACAAGGAGGAGGGCGTCTTCTGGACGATCATCTTCGGCTGGTCCGGCATCGCCGCGACCTTCTGTCCGACCGTCATCCTCAGTCTCTGCTGGTCGAAGCTCACCGCGCTCGGTGCAAAATGCGCGATGGTGGCCGGCTTCCTCGGCGTAGGCCTGTTCAAGTGGGCGATCCCGCCACTGTTGAACGGTGCCGGCCTGGAGGAGTGGTCCGGTTACCTAGAGTCCTTGGACGTGCTGTTGCCTTCGTTCCTGCTCGGCTTCATCGTCGCGATCGTCGTCAGCTTGTTCGACAAGGACGGCCAAGCGCGCGTAGCTGGGGTGGCGGACGAACTGCGCGGGCCATAATCGGGACGCTCTTCGTCACCGATTTCCGAGAACGCCAGGCGCACCGCGGCACGCTGGGTGCAAGCCTGTCGGTCACTAGCCCAGCACCAGTGCCGACCGGCACGGGTGCCACGGACAAGAAGTAGTAATTCCAAAGCAACGCCTGCCGCGACGCGTTCTGCAACCAGGCACACGAAGCCGAACATCGCCCCGCCGCCTTGCCGCATTGCCTACTTGAGCAACGGCCCCAGAACGCATTTGATCTCAACGTCCTCACTCTTGGCGGGCGGTATCTGCAGGGCACGCCACACGTATTTCAGCGCAGACGCAACTGCTGCTTCCATCTGAGTCGATTGCACACTGGTGCCGCCGACGGCTGCATCGAATCCTTCTCAGCGACCAATTCGACTCGGAACAGCCTTGGCCGAGCATTCGCACGCCACCCGGTTAAGCTCATGATCCGATGCATCGGTATTTGCGTGAGTTGATGATCGTTGGTTTGCTGATGGCGACGGCTCCCGTAGTCGCACTCGCGCAAACTCCCCACTGGGCCTACTCAGTGCCCAAGGCTGCCGCGCCACCGAGCGTGCAACAGTCGGATTGGCCGCGCAATGCGATCGACCTGTTCGTGCTGGATGCGATGGAACGCGCTGAGCGAGAGCCAGCACCGCAACCGTCGGCGGCGACCGTGGTGCGGCGGCTTTACTTTGACCTGCACGGCTTGCCGCCGACAGCTTCAGAAGTCGCTCAGTTCTCCGCCAACCCGTCCGAGCAGGCCTACGAGCGACTCGTGGACCGCCTTCTGAGTTCGGAGCACTTCGCCGAACGCATGGCGATGTATTGGCTCGATCTGGTGCGCTATGCGGACACAACTGGCGTGCACGCCGACAACCCGTGGGACATCTATCCGTATCGCGATTGGGTGATTCAGGCATTTCATCAGAACCAACCGTTCGATGCGTTCACGCGCGAGCAACTCGCCGGTGATCAGCTGCCCAATGCAACTCTGCAGCAGCGCATCGGCGCAGCATACAATCGCCTCAACCTGGTCACTCGCGAAGGCGGTTCGCAGCCAAAGGAGTTCTTGGCCCGCTACATGGCGGATCGCGTGCGCAATGTTTCGACGGTGTGGCTGGCAGCAACGGTTGGCTGTGCGGAGTGCCACGACCACAAGTTCGATCCCGTCAGTGCGCGAGACTTCTACCGCCTTGGCGCGTTCTTCGCGGACATCAAGCAGGTCGGCGTCTACTCCCAGGGCGCCAAGAACGGCCGTTACTTCGGCCCTTACTTACGTGTCCCGACCGACGCCGGGAAGGCGCAGCTGAACGAGCTCGATCGACGCATCGCCGTCGCCCAAGGTGTGCTCGACACCCAAACCAACGAACTCGCTCATGCCGAACAGATTTGGCAGCGAGATCTGCAAGATGCCCCGGTCGTTACGCCGCAGTTTGGAACTTGGCACTCAGCGGGCCCGTTCACCGGTGGCAGTTTCCACGATGTGCATCAGCGGGCCTTCGGTCCAGAGAGCGGCATCGATCTGGCGGCGCGGCGCGATGGCCAAGCGATCTGGCAGGCGCGCCCCGAATGGCATGACGCGAAGGTGCACAAGCTCGTGGGCGATCGCACCGCGTATTACCTCTACCGCACGATCGACGTCGCATCTGCGCACGCAATGACCCTGTGGTTTGGCAGTGACGACTCGATCCAAGTTTGGCTTGATGGCAAACGCGTTCTCAATCACGAGACGAATCGGGCGGTTGCGCCGGACCAGGAACGACTCGTCGTCTCGCTAGATCAAGGGCAACACCAGCTGCTGGTCAAGGTGACCAATGGCAGTGGCGGCTTTGGCTTCTACTTCCGCGCGGAGCTCGACCTGCCCCCCACCGAGATCCAAACACTGTTGCAGACACCCGCGAATCAGCGCGACCCTGCTAGCGTGCAGTCGATCTCCGCTTACTTCCGATCGATCACGCCGTTACTTCAGCAGTCGCGCGACGAATTGGGTCAGCTGCAAAAACAACGCGACGGTTTGCTCGCGAGCGAACCGGTCGTCATGGCGACGGTTGCAACGACACCGATGACCACGCGCGTCTTGCTGCGCGGCAACTGGATGGATGCCACCGGTAAGATTGTCGAGCCGGGGCTGCCGGCAGCATTCGGACCGTTAGCCAAACGGCAGGGCCGCGCCACGCGCCTGGATCTTGCCAATTGGCTGGTTGCACCTGAGAACCCCTTGGTTGCCCGGGTCTTCGTCAACCGGTTGTGGCGACTCTTCTTCGGCCGCGGCATTGTGCGGTCGCTAGATGACTTTGGCAGCCAAGGTGTGCCGCCGACGCATCCCGAACTACTCGATTGGCTGGCTCATCGCTTTGTGCAGTCAGGGTGGGACGTGAAGGCGATGGTCCGGTTGATGCTTAACAGTTCGACCTACCGTCAGTCGTCGTTGTGTAACGAAGCGACGGCTCGGCAGGATCCATACAACGACCTGTTTTCGCGCCAGGCCAGGTTTCGCCACGACGCCGAAATCGTGCGCGACAACGCTCTCGCAGTCAGCGGTTTGCTGGTTCGCAAGATCGGCGGACGCAGTGTGCGCCCGTACCAGCCGCCGGGGTTCTACCGACACTTGAACTTTCCCAAGCGCCAATACCAACAGGACAAGGGCGACAACTTGTGGCGGCGCAGCATCTACACCCACTGGCAGCGACAATACCTACATCCATCGCTCGCCGCGTTCGACGCGCCATCGCGCGAGGAATGCACGGTCGAACGGGCTCGCTCGAACACGCCACTGCAAGCGCTCGTGTTGTTGAACGATCCGATTCTGGTCGAAGCCGCCCGGGCGCTTGCGATGCGCATGCACTCTGAAGGCGGTGACGATGTGCAGAAGCAAATCATCTTCGCTTGGCAGACGGTGCTCAGTCGAGAACCGAACGCAAAGGAACTGGGCGTAATGCTCGCGCACCACCAAAGACTGCTTGCGCAGTACACGGATAATCCTGATGCGGCGAAGCTCTTGCTGTCGATCGGTGAGCATGCTCGAGCCAGCGATGTCGCCGCGCCCGAACTCGCGGCGAGCATGGGCCTCGCACGCGTGATGCTGAGCCTTCACGAATCCCTGACGAGGTACTAATGGCACCCCGCATCAACTTGTCTTCGGCTTGGTCCCGCCGCCGCTTCCTGGCTAGCGGCCTCGGTGCCGTTGCGGCCCCGATTCTACTGAACAAGTCTGGTTTGGTTGCCCCACCGGATCCGCGGTGGCAAGGAGTCGTCAACCCGCGCCACCACGCGCCGCGCATCAAACGGGTGATCCACCTCTACATGGCCGGCGGCCCTTCGCATCTCGAGACGTTCGACTACAAGCCGAAGCTAGCCGAATTGCATGGGCAACCAATGCCCGCGTCCTTTACCAATGGCCAGCCGATTGCGCAGCTACAAGGTCAACCACTCACCTGCTTGGGACCACAGTTCCCATTCGCGCGCTTCGGTCAGAGTGGCCAAGAGATCTGCACGCGCTTTCCTCATCTAGGTTCGATCGCCGACGACATCTGCATCATCCGGTCGATGAAGACCGACCAGATCAACCATGATCCAGCGCACACGTTGTTCAACACGGGCAGCACGATTCCCGGCCGACCGGCGATGGGTTCGTGGATCAACTACGGCCTCGGCAGCGAGTGCAGTGATCTGCCGGGCTTCATCGTATTGGCGTCCGTTGGCAAGGGCGGGCAGGCTCAGCCCATTGCGGCGCGGCAGTGGAGTGCGGGCTTCCTGCCATCGAAGTTCCAAGGAGTCGAGTTCCGCAGCAAAGGCAACCCGGTGCTCTTTGTCGGCAACCCCGATGGCATAACCCGAGAGCAGCAACGTCAGGCCGTCGACACCATCGCACAGCTCAACCAGCTGCACGACAACGAAGTGCACGACCCCGAGATTGCCACCCGTATCGCGCAGTTCGAGATGGCGTTTCGCATGCAAGCATCCGTGCCGGAGCTAGCCGACATCTCCAACGAACCACGCAGTGTGCTGGACATGTATGGCGTCGAACAACAGGACGGGTCATTCGCTTCGAACTGCCTATTGGCGCGTCGACTGGCCGAACGTGGCGTGCGTTTCATCCAGGTCTACCATCGCGGCTGGGACCATCATGGCGCCGTCAAGCGGTCGATCGATATCACGGCGGGCGAAGTGGATCGCGCCAGCGCAGCCTTGATCACAGACCTGAAGCGACGCGGCATGCTCGACGACACGTTGGTGTTATGGGGAGGAGAGTTTGGTCGCACACCAATGGCTCAAGGCAACGGGCGCGACCACCACATCCGCGGCTTCTCGTACTTTCTCGCGGGCGGTGGCATTCGCGGTGGCATGACCCACGGAGCTACCGACGAACTGGGCTACCACGCCGTTCAGGACGTTGTGCACGTGCGCGATTTACACGCGACCATCCTGCACTTGCTAGGAATCGACCACCAACGCCTTAGCGAACGTTTTCAGGGCCTCGACATTCGCCTGACCGGAGTCGAGCGCGCCGCTCCGATCCGCGCAATCTTGTCCTAAGCAGGCGGCAGTGTCGTTCCCGCAATGTCCCTTGACGAGGCTGCCTGGTATGTCGCCTCACTATGAATGGGCGAGGGCAAGACTGCCTACGACCGCTTCGCCGGTACTCGGGTCGCAAGGGCCAGCTGATTCTGACCGCCCCTCTTAGTCGGGTCTCTTACAGATCGTTGTCCACTGACATGTATGGCGCGCCGCATCCTTACCAACCTCACCGACACGGACCCAACGACACACGGTGGATTCTAGAGCCCAGACAATCACGCACCGGTAAGCTGTCGATGTGATGACCTACTCCGCGCCCATAGTAGCGGCCATAGCTCTCGCCCTGGTGGCGGTGGCGCCGGCCCAAGATGAGAAGGCTCGGCTCGCGGACGACCTCGACGTCTTTCGCAAATCGACGGGGAGCGAGCAGCGCGGCCGACGGTTCGAACGAATCCTCGCGGCAGGCAAGGCCGGCGCCGAATCGGCGCTACGGTTCGTCGACGAACGGCTCGCCGATGCGTTTGCGGATTACACTCCCGCCCTACAAGACTGGCTCAAGAACGCGTACCCGGCGCACCTAATTGGTCTCGATTACGAGCAGATCGTGACCGTGCAGCGCGCTCGCCGCCTGTGGCGCAGCTACGTATTGCATGGCGGCCATCGCAAGAGTTTCCAAGACGAGTTTCTTACCCCGATGCAGGCCGCCGCCGAGGTGCTACTGCTGCAAGCCGAGAACGTAAGCGCCCCGGCGCTGAAGCTGCAGCGCGCGGAGCTCGTCGAGTTCGCAGGCTACCGCGAGAAGGCACGCAAAGTGCTCGGGATCGATCCAGATCCGACCATCGACAAGCGGTCACCAACTGACATCCCCTACCCGCGGCTCGATCAGCCACCGACGTTTCTCGACGATCTGCACCACACCGAACGCACGCTCGTGCTCGCGTGCACGGTCGCGCCACCGGGTGCGCGACCGGTGCTGTTGTTCAACGATGTGGCGGCACGTGAGATCGACGTGCAAGAGGCCGAGTATGTGCTGTTCGGCAACGAGATGCGGTTGCTCGCCGGCACGATCGCGTGGCAGGTCGACCCGCTTGGCAACGCCGTCGCGCGCGACCATTCCAACGATCGAACCAAAGGGCTCGCCAAAGGGCACATGTCGTCGATCCCCGAGAAGCGCGGCTTTACGCATAGGTCGCGCCGGATGGGCGCGAGACGGTTCGGCAGCGAAGGAGTCGGCGGTGGTAGCAGCGGCCGCGGCTACATCCGCGGCCTCAGCTACGGCGGTGGCCACACTGGCCCACTGTATTCACTCAAACGAAACATCGTTGGCGTCGGCCGGCGCGGCGGCGCCTACACCAGCATCTACGCGACCGATCGTGCGATCGTGCATGCCTGCCAAGCGGTCGACGGCGAACTCGCATTGCCACCCGGTTGGGACCGCACCAAGTTGCGAGGCACAGCGCGCAAGGCCTTCGCGCGCATCCAAGCTGGGAAGTTCGGCAGCGCCTACAAAGTGATCGAAGCCGCGCGTCCGGCAAACGAAGAGTCGGCGATGCTGCTGCGGTTCTTGAAGGCGGCGATTGAAGTCGAGGTCGACTGGGCGCTCGATTCGGCGGCGGCAATCGAAGCATCCGGCGACCTTTACGAAGCGCAACGGCGACTGCTCGCAGCGAGGCAACGTATGAAGGGAATCGTGCGTTTCGACGCGTTCGCCGAAGCACCGCTCGCAAACCTGGCCAGGCAAGAATTCCAAGACGCACTTCGCGCCGGAGAATCGTTCCAGCGCATCGTACTCGGTGACCTGAGCGACGACGAGCGACAACGCGCTGCCCGCACGTTTGCGAAGCGGCATCGCGGCACGATCTACGCCACGGCAATCAAAAACCTCGGTAAGGAGGGCGGTGCCTTCGCTGCGTTCTTAGCGGAGCAACCGACGCTAGAGAAGTTCGACTACCCACCTCGTGTCGCCCCCAAGTAACAAACATCGGGATTGCCATTACCGAGATGAACGCCTGCGCGACGCGCTGCACCACGAACGAGCGCTTCAATCCCGGGGCCGCAGACCGAAAATGCGCGGACAGGGGAACTTGGTCGCCGCAGATTGCACAGCCGACTGCCCACTGCTGTTTGTGGCGGTATGATTTGGGGATGCGCATCCTCGTGCTCGTGGCCGTCGCAGCCTGCGTGATCGCAGCTGCACATCTCCCGGCTCAGCAGATCCACCCCGACGAAATAACACTCAAACCGCGGATCGACCAAGCGATCGGCGCTGGCGTCGAGACTCTGTTTGATGCTCAGCTGCGCGACGGTTCTTGGGGAATCGCCGGCGATCACGTTGGCGGCCAGACCGCACTGTGTGCGTACGCGTTGCTGAAGTGCGGCGTGCCGATCAGCCACCCCGCGTTGCAGCGCGCGTTTGCTTTTCTCGACGGCATCACACCGAACCGGACCTACTCGGTCGGCTGCATGCTGCTAGCGTACGGCGCGACTGCCGATCCGAATCACAAGCCGCGTATGCGCGAGTTGCTTGCGATCATGGTTCGGTTTCAGCACAAGCACGGGACCTACGGCTATCCAGACAACGCTCCAGACCTGTCCAACACGCAGTACGCGGCGTTGGGACTCTGGGCCGCCAACAAGGCGGGTCTGAAGGTGGCGCCGGAGGTGTGGGACAACCTGGCCCAAGGCACCATGGCCCACCAGGAAGCGTTCCACATGGCCAAGGTCCAGATCACCAACCGCACCGGCACCGCCCAGCGCGAAGTCGCTGGCTTCCAGTACCGGGCAAAGGGTTCGAAGACTGCGAACAACGCCACCGGCACGATGACGACCGCCGGCGTGTCTATCCTGAAGATCTGCGAGATCGGCCTTGGCAAGAAGCTGCGCGGCAAGGCACGCAAGGCATTCACGCGCGCCATGGAAGCCGGCCTGTCCTGGCTCGACGTCAACTTCAGTGTGAAGAGCGACCAGAAGCCGCAGGCCCGCGGCGGCAAGTGGTTGCTCTACTACCTCTACGGCATGGAACGCGTCGGCGGGCTGACGCGGCGTGAACAGTTCGGCGAGCACTGGTGGTACGTCGAAGGCGCCAAGCAAGTGCTCTCCCGCCAAAAGAAGGGCGGCTGGGGTCAGCCCTATGACACCTGCTTCGCACTGCTGTTCCTACGCCGCGCGACCATCACTGGACCGATGACCGGTGCCGGAGCGGGCGCCGGCAATACGCGGCATCTGTTCGCCGCCGGCGAGTCGGGTGATGACATCGAGTTCCGCGCCGCCGGCCAGCAACCGTTGATCCTCTACATTCAGGACTTCGGCAAGTTCCTACTCGACGAGCATTCGGAACACGGCCTACGCATCCTGCGAGTCGAATACGTTATGGACGGTCAGATACTCGGCCAACTCGCCGCGGACCCGACCAAAGCGTGGACCAGCCTCGAGACCTTTGTGCACCGCCATCCGGCACTGCCGCACGGCGTGCATACGATCAAAGCCCGTATTGTCGCAATCGTCGCCGACGCGCCGCCTGGCAAGATCGACAAGACGATCATCATCGAGTCGAAGCCGATGAAGGTCAGGATCCGCGACGTGATCGAACCGTGGATGAAGGGCCTCGCGCAGATACAGAAGGGCAACCAACTCAAAGGTCAGAAGTTTAAGGCGACCGCGAGCAGCCTGCCTGCCAACGCGGGCAAGGCCGCTGACGGTCTCAACCACACGCACTGGCTCTGCGATCCGAAGGACCAGACACCGACACTGACCCTTGAGTTCGTCGACTCCATCAAGACTCGCTGGTTGATCCTCACGCAGCCGCTGCAGAAGCGCGACGACATAAAGCGCATGGGACTCATTCGTCAGGTCGAAGTGTCGTGGAACGGCAAGAAGCCGTTCAAGATCGACATGCATGCGAACCCGCTGGCCGCAACCGAATACAAACTGCCGAGGACCATGAGGGTGCGGACCGTGACCTTGAAGGTCGTGAGTCGCGGCGGCAAACCAGGACTACCGGTCGGCTTCGCCGAGGTCGTTCTGGAGGGCAAACGCAAATGACAGTCTCTACTCTGGCTCCCGTCTTGCACCTGGTCCTTGGCCTGCTCGTCAGTTCCTTCGCACCGGTGCAGCTGGCGGCCCAAGGCCCGATTACCGGCGCGCAACCGAACCGAGAAGCCAACGAAGCCCTGGCCGCTCTGACCAGCGCAGACTCTGACCTGGCTGACGATGTAAGTCGCCGCGCATGGTTCCGCACGGTACTCGCCGAACAGGGCGCCTGGCTCAAGCTCGAGCAAGCCATCGACGACAAGCTTGACGTGCTCGAGCGCGGCTACGCCGAACTGCTCGACGAGTCGATCCGCACCGCCTACCACCGACGCCTACGCTCGCTTACCGACGCAGAGATGCACGAGGTTGCGCGAGTCCGGCGCGTGTGGAGCAACTACATCCTGCGCCCTGCAACGCAGCTGCACTTCCAACAGCACTTCCTGATGCCGGCGACCAACGTCGGCAAGCTCTTGCTGCCCGACCTCGTCGAGATCCAGACCAAGGCTTCGAACAAGCAGCTGAAGCGCATGCACGAGTTCAATGGCTATCGCAACGAAGTGCGTGAGGCGCTTGGCCTTGGCATGGACCCCACCACCGGCAAGAAGGCGCCGACCGGGATTCCCATGCCGCCGCTGTCCAAGCCGCGCAGCTACCAAGAGCACCTCGACCATCTTCATCGAACGATGTCGGTGGCCAGCTCGGTTGCGCCGCGCGAGGCCAACGGCATCCTGCTCCGCAACGCGCACAAGGCACGCAAGATCGATCTCGAAGAGGCCGAGTTCGTTCTCTACTCCAATGAGATCCGATGCCTCATGGGCGTGCTTTGCTGGGAGACCGACGTGCTCGCCTGCGCAGCTACTCGCGATCACTCGAAGGATCGCGTCGACGGCAACGCTTCGGGCCACTGGAACGACTTGCCAGGCAAGAAGGGCTTCACCCATCGCCTGCGACGCTTTGGCACTAGCGGCACCAGCGAAGGTGCCGGCGGTGGCTCCAACGGCCGCAACTACCTGCACGCCCTAAGCTATGGCGGCGGCCACACCGGGCCGCTGTACTCGATGAAGCGCAACAAGGTCGGCTGCGGCCGCTTCGGCAACTGCTACACGAGCACCTACGGCCGCGACAAGAACATCATCCATCCATGTCCCGCGAGCACCGGCGAACTGTTTATGCCGCCCGGCATTGGACTTGCGGACATCACTGATCCAAGCCTGCAGGACGTCTACCATGCACTCGCGTTCGACAACTACGTCGGCGCCAAACAACTCTTGGCTGCGAGCAAGGCCAAGACCAAGATGGATAAGTTCGTTCGCAACTACCTGACGGTTGCAGTCGAGGTCGAAGCCGCTTGGCAACTGGAGTGCATCACACACGTAGCTGCCACAGGCGACCTCTACACGGTGTCCCTGATGATCGAGCGGACGCGCGGCAAGTTCGGCGACTCGCTCGACAAGCGCCTCAGACGCTACGAGAAGCGACTCGCGACCAGGTCCGGGAAGCAACTCGTAAAAGTCGGCCAGGCCTACGTCGCCGCATGCGAAGCGAAGGACCACAAAGCGATCGGTGCCATCGTCAAGAACTACGGTGACACGGTCTACGCGCGCGCCGCGACCCAGCATCTGGAAGCCACTAAGGCTGGTAACCAGGAGCACCCGCTGCAGTGGTTCTTGAGCGTCGACAAGTATCTGGCGCGGTTCGAGTACCTGAGCCCGAACTAGGCGTTAGCCGAGGCGGTGCCAACCGCGCACGAGCCTGAATCGGCGCAGGACGCCGAGCACGCCATCATTCAGACCGACCGCGTCAAGGCCGAGGCAAAGGGTTGATCGCGCCAAGCAACGGTGAACCGCCACACAGTACGCTGGTTGTTGTTCATGAGCGGCTCTACACAGTGCGACGCAGAGCCAGTCAATCGGTCGGACGGCCGACTCCTCGTGACGAGTGACTCCACGGAACCGGCTTGAAGTAGCCGCCAGCACGCCATGCGGTTGCCGACTCGAGCCGCGACATCGCCGGGCTCAACTTGAGACCCTCTCGAGTAGCGCTGCACTGAGCACATGTGCGTGTCGAGAAAACATGCACAGGAGAGTCATCTAAGTGTTTGTATCACCCAACTCATCACGGCTAGGGCTGCCCAGTTTCAAAGCCGCCCTAAACATTCGACCCGCATTGTCTTCGCGCCAAGCGCCGCTGCGATCGGGCTTGGGCGACGAGAAGCTGGCCGGGCTGGCACTCAGCCTACGGCGGGTTACGGACATCGTGCGGCAGGCGACTGCATACGCGATGATCCAAGGTGCTACCGCAGGTTCCGCGGCTTCGCTCACGTCGTCGTCGGCTCGTCTTTCGAG
>JBNMND010000119.1:0-15008 GCA_051274975.1 Planctomycetota bacterium
GACGCCTGTCGACCTATCCCTATGGCTGCGTCGAGCAAACGCTTGCCAAACTCTTGCCGTTCTTCGCGGCCGCACGAGGCGCCAAGATCCACGGCACAGCGCCGCCAGTCGCCAGCAAGGAGTTTACCAAGCGACTGCAAGCTGGGCTGCTGCGCATGCGACAACTACAAGCGAGCAACGGTGGCGCGTTTGCCTTCTGGCCGGGTGGCAGCGCCGACCTCCACATGACCGCCTTGGTGCTACACGGACTCGCAACCATGCGCGAAGGCGGCCTCGATCCGGCGCGCTTTGGACTCACTTGCGACCTGCAACGTGAGCCATTCCTTGGTGCGATCCGCAAGGTCACCGCGCGCAACGGCCGCGCAGCAAATCCGGCCGAACAGCTGCAAATCGAACTCGCATGCGCTGGACTGCGCATGCATGCCACGGCTGCGCATGCACGCGCCGCGGTCACTGCTGCCATCAACATCGAGCAAGCGCTGCCAACGGGCCTGCTACTACGCGCGGGTCTCGCGCTGGTCACCGCCGGCGACACAGAGCTTGCCACGGTGTGCCTGCGGCGAGCCACGGAACAACATGGCAAGCCAATCCATTCGCGGCTGCCTGGTGAGAACTCGCTAGCGGTGCGAGCACTGCAACTAGAACTGCAGTGCCTGCTGCAACCGGGTAGCGCCTCCGTCGAACTCGCGACCGAAGTCCTGCTCGGCGGCCTCAACGGTTACAGCACGACCTACGCGCAGGCCTGTGCCCTGTCGGCATCGGCGCTGGCCATGCCACGAGTCGACGCCAAGCCATTCGAGGTCGAACTGCAGGCCGGAACCGATACGCGGGCACTGACACTATCGCCCGACAACGGCTTCACGGCGCGCGTGCGCATACCGTCCGCGCTGCGCTGTTCTGTCACTGGACCGGATGGGCAACAGCTGATCGTTCGCACCGCAGGACACAAACGGGAAGTTGGGTCCAAGCACGGAGCCTGGAGCAATCCACTGGTTGTCGAACGCGACCTCTGCCGGCGCAACGCCAAGGCGAACTCAAAGCAACGCTGCAACAAAGAAGACCTCGTCCCGATTACCGGTGGCAGCTTTGCAGCGGGCCAAGTCATCTGGCTGCGCCTGCGAGTCAGCTCCCCGCAGACGATGCGCTACGTGGTAGTGAACTGTCCGTTGCCCGCGGGATTCGAACCCATGCAAGACTTGCCGTGGCTCGAACGGTTTGACGATCGCATCGCCCTGTCGTGCGGCACGGTTGATTCCTATGTGACCGAGTATGTCGTACCACTGATACCGACCCTAGTCGGCACCATGGTCTGGCCTCCAACAACCGCCGAGCCGATGTATGCAAACGGATTCGACGGCGGCACCGCTGGCAGCAAGCTGACCGTAGTGATGGCCGTAGCCGAGCCGGATCTACCAACGCAAATTGCGTGCTTCGCAAAGTTGCCTGTCTTCGTGAAGCCCAAGGTCGTCGCAAGGACAGCTTGGAATCGAGTCGACTCCGCGATGTCCGACCTGCGCCACGCATTCGACAGCGAGGACGACGAAGACAATAAGGCCACGCTCGCCGCGGCACTCAAGAAGGCGATGAAGGCATGCGACGAACTGCGCGTCAAGAAGGGGGAGCACGACTACGTGCTCGAGAAGCTCACCGAAGCGATCGAGTCCTGGCGCTACCGCGTCGGCGACGACGCGGTGGACGATCCCATGCGCACTGCGCGCACGTCGACACTGCTGGCGCTCGTCGAGCTTCACCATGATTGTGTCGCACAGACGATGGAGCTGTTCGAACGCGACGTCACGGGCAAATACGATCGGCACTACGTCCAAACACTCATTGAGGCCTTGCTAATCCGGCCCGGTCAGGCGGTGCGCGAATCGCTGCTCGCAAAGGTCATCGAACTTGCGGCGTCTCGCGACGAGGTGCCGCAGGGCCTGTTCGCTTACTTCGAAAGCCCCATCGAGCACGACCACCTGCGGTCCGTGTTGAAGATGATGCTGGCAACGCACACACGTTCTCATGGCGAGTACATTCTGGAACTGTTACCGCGCGAAGATCTACGCGGCATAGCCCCGACAGTTCTGATGCAAGCCGCCGATGACTATTGGCCAAGTTGGCTCGTCGAGGTGTTGCTATCCTCACCGCTCGGCCAGGCAGAGCTCGCGCGTTCGCTTCGCAATCCTGATGTCGTCGCGGCCCAAGCTGAGATCTTGGTCGCCACACTGCCCGCGTCCTACTGGCGAACGGTGCCGATTACGACGTTTGCGATGCTCGACCGCCAGGATGTCGAGGGCTTCCCACTCGCTGCGACCCTAGCTGCATCCACGAACACCACCGAGGACGTCCAGCAGGAACTGATCCGCACCACCGATGTGCAGTGGCAAGCGACCTTGGCCAAAGCACTGGTGCGTCGCGGCGTCCGCAACTTGGGCGGCCTCACCGTCCCAGCAAGCGAAGACTCGTTCGCTGCTGCTTGGCAGCAAGCGCTGTCGCTACCAGCCGACGACGCCACTGGTGCTCTGCAGCTACTGACTACGGTCGAGGAAGAGATCGGCGCGGATCCGCTTGCCGATTTTCTGCGAACGATCATCGTGCGGTCCGGCTCAACGACACAGCTCACGCGCATCCTGCAAGACTTGGAGGAAGACGAAGTTGCCGAGCTATTTGCGCGACTCGATGCGACTGCGACGCAAGCCTTGCTCAGCATCACGCCCGAGACGATCTGCCCACTTCCGCCCGCTCACAGTACCGCCGACTGCGCCGCTCTTTGGGCTTACGCCGAACGGTTGGAAGACCATGGTGAAGTGCTGTCCGTGTTCTGCCGCAGCGAGATGGCATTGCATTTCGCGATCAAGCAAATCGCCGCGGTTCAGGACAAAGAGCTGCGCGAGTCGCTGCAATACGGCTTGCGCCGGCTGCGAGAGCTGGACACGGAAACCGGTTTGCCTCCCGCCGACGAACCATGGCTGCCGCTACTGCAGTCCGTCGCACATCGCGGCGTGCAACCGAATTGGACGGCATCACAACGGCAACGCTACGATCGCATTCGTCGCTTGCGCGGGGTTCGCTAAGCAACCACGCCTCATCAAATGCTCACGATTCGGCAGCTGCGCACGTCATCGTTTGACGTCAGGTCGAGCACGAGGATGTCAGATGCCGCCGACCAGCGCGCCATTGCGGTAGTAACCAGACATCGTCTCGTTCAACTTGCCGGAGGCATCCCAAACGAACCACGGTCCATCGCGTTGGCCGGCACGGTAGGAACCCTGCAGCGCCTTGACTCCGCTTGGGTGCCACACGGTACTCGGCCCATCAAAGACCCCCGCTTGAAGCGTGGCCGAGGACTTGATGCGACCATCGACAAAGAACTGCTTCCAGATGCCATCCAACGAGCCTTTGGTCATGAGCGCCGTGTCGCGAGTTCCGTCGGTGGGCAGCTTGGTCCAGCGCCCATAGCCGATGTGGCGCTTCTCGGCTCCTCGTGCATAAACCTGCCCGTCCGCGGTGCGATGCACAACGCCGGCATCGCAGCTAGCCGTTGCGACGGCGATTAGCACCATCCCGACTCGTAGAGCCTTCGCGGCGTTCATCGAGCCACCAGCTCAGTTGCAGCAAACCCAGCAGCGCGCTTTCGCTGCCACACGAACTTCGCTTCGAGTTCCTTCAGGAGCGCGGCACTGTGTGGGTAACGCACGCGAAACTCAGGCTCACGCAAGGCTTGCTCGGCTTCATCAGTGAGCAGTAAGCAAGTGCCCGACGCTACCGAGTCCAGCATCTCAGCCACGGTCTGCGGCACCGTCTTGGTGGCATCGGCAGAGGCAAGACCGAGCACGGACTGTTGCGGAACGTGCGCGAGACGCGCCAACAAGAACCCCTGATCACGGCCGGGCCCCGCAACGATACGACAGGTGCGCTCGGCGGCTATCTGTTGGTAACCGTCGACGAAGGCGGCGGCCGCATTGTGCTCAGCGCGAAGCAAGACCTTGGTGCCGGACAACGCAACGGCGACGAGCACCAAGACGATTGCCCAGCGTCGCGTTAGCGCTCGTGCGACCAACAACGCGGCCATCGGCAACAGCGGCAACAAGAACGAGCCGTCGTCGCCAAGTGTCTTGGTCAGGTGACAGCCGAGCAACAACCCGATCCCCACGAGGGCCAACACAAGCAGTGCGCGGCGGTGCCATCGATACGACCAGAGCGCGGCCAAGACACCAAGGCTTAGAGGCAGGAAGCTGCGCCCCGCGTCTCGCGCAAACAACTGACCCAAGGTACCGAGGTCGTAGTTGACGATCTGGTCCCAGCTAGGCACGAGTTCTGGTGCGCGCTGCCATTGGCATACGAGCACCATTACCGTCGCAATCACTACGACAGTCAACATTGGCAACAACCGTTGCCGCATCGTTTGGCTAGGTGCTCGCTGCGGTGCACCGACTACTGCAACGACAGGTGGAACGGCATTCGCAGTATTTCCCGTCGCCGTGGCGCTGCCAGCAGGCCACGCTTCAATTAACCAGAACGGCACGATCGCAACTGCCAACAACAAGCCAACGGAAGACGCCACGAAGGCGCCTCCGAGCAACACGCCCAGAAACGCGGCCGTAATCCAACGACCATCGCGAGCCATCCGTGACGCATAGCAAATCGCGCCCGCAGCAATGCACAGCTCGATAGCGTGCAGATGCACCGTGGTGGCGGCCGTTGCCGCGGCGGGCGTGAAGGCCACGCATGCGGCAGCAACCAGTGCTTCACTTCTCGTCAGACCGAGCGTTCGTGCCGACGTGTGCGTCATCCATGAAGCCGCGGCCACAGCAACCGCCGCGAGCACCATCGCCGAGGCGTGCAAGCCAAGTCCGGTGAAGCAAAGTCCATCGACACACCACGACCACAGCACGGCCAAAGGCGTCTCAGCGACCACCGCAGGCACACCAGGCATGCCCAGCAATGCCAACGATTGCTCGTGCAAGGCCGCAGGTCGGGCAAGCAGGTAAAGCACCATCGCGAGCGTCGACAACAGCAAGCCATCGAAGCGGTGCGGCAATCGGTGAGACTCAGTCACGAAGCTGCTCCCGGAGCGCCGGCAGTAGCGCCTTCGCGATCAGCCGATGTCCTGCTTCGTTGGGATGATGATCACCAGGAATGCGAATCTTCGTGATGTCCATACCGATCAAGTCATCGAGGGCATCGACAACAGCGATGCCATGTTGGTTGCAGCGCGCCCGCACTTGTGCGTGGATGCTGTGGTAGGGATACGTCGCATCAAAAGCCTTGGTAAAGTCGGGCAGCACGACCGTCAAGAACGTCGCATTGTGTTCGCGACATGCGTCCGACATGGCAACGATCGCGTCGCAGCACCGCGCCGCTTTGGTGGCGCCCGCAACCCAACTGAGACGATAATCCTTCTCGTATCTCGGACGACGGAGTGGTGCCAGCGGGCGGTCATCACAGCACGTGACGCAGAGACTGTTGAGCACACGCTTGCCATCTTCCAGCAGCCAAGATGATGCGTCGCCGTAGACGTCGGTCAACGGAGTGGGCACGCCAATCGGTGGTTCGGCGTCATTCATCACAAAGCCGTGCACCACGTGCTCGGGCTGGAACTCCTTGAGCCAACGACGCAAGCAAACCAGTTGTTGCTCGGTGTTGTAACCAGGCACCCCGGTGTTGATCGCGAACACGGGCTTGTTCTCGGCAGCCAGCATGCCTTCGACACAATGTGCATAGGCCGCACCATCCGGCACGAGCAGACCGAACGTGTAGGAGTCGCCGACAAACAACACGCGCACGCCTTCCTTCTTAGGCGGCGGTGGCCAGACTACATGTCGTCGCAAGCGCAGGTCGTTGGTGCGCACGCGCATCGTCAAGGGTGGTGCGCCAGCCTCCACGATGAAGGTCTCAGCAACATCGAGATTTGCTTTCAGCGCGTAAAGCTCGCCACCTGGCACGCGCTCGTAGAGCTTCTCACTAAACGCGAGGTCTTCCGCCGCTTGTCCAACTCGCACTGCGGCTCGCCACAACCACTCCCCAATCGCTAGGCAGACGGCTACAGAAGTGAGTAGCAGTCCGATTTGTAAGAGGCGGCGAGGTGGACGCACCATGGCCGCCACAACCTACCACTGGTGACCGCGTTGCACAGCAGCGGGGCGCCACATGGCAGGCCGGCGCTAAGTGAGCCCGCGCTGCGCCAACATGCTCTCGACATACTTCGCCAGCACATCGACCTCGACGTGAACGGAGTCGCCAACCACCCGGCTGCCGAGCGATGTCTGCTGCGCCGTATGTGGGATGACCGCGATGCGCACCGCCCCATCCTTCTGACCAGCGATGGTCAGCGACACCCCATCGAGGGTCACCGAGCCCTTTTCCACACAGTATCTCTGTAGGGAATCGGGGATGCGCGCCCACAGGTCGCCGCCTTCCTGCGGATCGATCGCTCCGGTGAGCTCGCCAACCCCGTCGACGTGCCCTTGGACAATATGTCCGCCGAGCGGTTCGCCCGCCCGGAGCGCCCCTTCCAGATTGAGCGCCTGACCAACCTGGGCCTTCGCCAACCACGTGCAATCGATGGTCTCCTGCGTGAGGAAGAACTCGGCGACACCGGATTCTTGGGTCACAACCGTGCAGCAAGCCCCGGACAGGGCGATCGAGTCGCCGATGCGAAACGTTCCTGGGAGTGCCGAGATGTCGACGAATAGGCGCAGGCCGCCGGGCACCTCAGTGCGAGCGGTGACAGATCCCATGGCTTGGACGAGGCCGGTGAACATTAGATTTGAGGGTTGAGGGGACTGGGGTGCGGGTCGCGTTCGAACCAGCATCACGGCATCTTTGGGCAGCCACGATCCGGTCCAGGCGGTGCCCGCGGGAGCACCGCCCCAAAAAGCGGTTGTCGCCCGGCGCTCGCCGGCCTTGACCGCCCCTAGACCCAACCGTATTGTCCTTACCCCTTCTTTACGGTAGGGGCACCTTGCACTGCGCCATTCTGACACTCTTTCCGGAGGCCATCCGGCCTTACTTGGACGAGAGCATCCTCGGGATTGCTCAGGCCCAGGGCAAGCTTCGGCTCGACTTAGTCGACTTCCGAAACAACGCTCTGGACCCTCATCGAACTGTCGACGATCGACCGTTTGGTGGCGGACCAGGCATGGTGCTCAAACCGGAACCGATCTTTGCAACTATAGATGACGTGGAACAGGCTCACGGCCCGTTCCACAAGATCCTGCTCTGCCCCCGCGGTCGAACCTTCGACCAGGCGCGCGCGCGGGAACTCAGCCGCATGGAGCGGGTGATGTTCTTGTGCGGTCGCTACGAAGGATATGACGAACGCATCCGGGACGGTCTAGCCAGCTCTACTGGTGGCTACGAGGAGATCTCGCTAGGCAACTTCGTGTTGGCCGGCGGTGAACTCCCTGCCATGACCGTTCTCGAAGCCGCGGTAAGGCTGATCCCGGGTGTGCTTGGCTGTGCCGAGTCCGCCCAACTCGAGTCGTTCGAAACCGAATGGCTTGATTACCCGCAGTACACCCGTCCGCGTGAGTATCGCGGCATGGCCGTTCCCGACATATTGTTGTCGGGCGACCACGCCAAGGTCGCTCGCTGGCGTCAAGAGCAGGCTGAATTGTTGACCGCGCAGAAATATCTGCGCGAGCAACCACCAGCCGACGCAACCGAAACCTAAGCTAACAATTATCCGAAGCCCGGCTACCCAAGCCCGACGCCAAGCTGCAACGCTGACGCGTCGAACGATTAAGAGACAGAACAATGAACATCATGCGTCAGCTCGAACTCGAGCACATGAAATCCTCGCTCCCCGACTTCGGTGTCGGCGACACCGTCGAAGTGCACTACCTGATCAAGGAAGGTGAGAAGGAGCGCGTCCAGTTGTTCGCAGGCACGGTCATCGCGTTCCACGGCCACGGCATCAGCAAGACGTTCAAGGTTCGCCGTATCGTCGCTGGCGAAGGTGTCGAGCGCACGTTCGCCCTGCACAGCTCGCGCGTCGCCGATGTCACGGTCAAGGGCCGCGGCGTCATCCGCCGCGCCAAGCTCTTCTACCTGCGCGAACGCGAAGGCAAAAAGACGCGCCTGACCCGTAACCTCGGCCCGAAGAAGTGGCCGCGTAGCGGTGCTGGCAGCGGCCTTTCGAACACTGAGACGAGCACCGACGCCAAGTCGGCCGAATAAGACTCCGCAGTCGTACCAAAATAGGCTGCAAGTCAGCCTGCTGCCGCCGGCAGCAGACAACTGATGCCAGCCGTCGTCTCATAGTGAGCCAGTCTTCGTGAGAAGGCATGCTTACCGCCCAAACGCGATGCCCTAAAGAGGCCATCGCCCACAGGCACCTACTACACCCCCGACAGTCCTTTCGCGGCCTCGCCCGTCATGCTCGAGAACGCCCGCCGTCAATTCCTGCTCGTCCTGGTCGCACTCATCGCGGGTGCTGCCTGCTGGGTGCTGCTGCCTCCCACCCTTGGTCCAGACCTGAAGGGCGGCACCCAGCTGCTCTACAACATCCCGCAGGACGTCCTCAAGAGGATCATCCAAAAGGAAGGAGCCACCGCTGCCGAAATCATGGCGCAGACGATCACCGTCATGCGCGAACGGATCGACCCGAACGGGACCCTCGATCCGCTGATCACGCAGAGTGGCGACTCAGGCATCCTGATCGAACTGGGCGAGTTCGACAATCCCAACGAGCTCAAGCGCGTGCTCGAGCGAATCGGCAACCTTGGCCGACTCGAGATGCGCATGGTGGCCTACGAGGATTACCTCGTGGACGGCACCAAGTTGTTCACCTTGGCAACGGAGCGACCGCGCCTCGAGGCGTGGCTCAAAATCCCCGCGAATAAGGAGCTGATCGACAAGGATCCGAAGAACATCCGTCGATTCAACGAGAGCGTGCAAAGCGGTCCGCTTGCCCGCGGCAACCTGCACTGGTACCCGCGTGAAGTTCGCGCGAATCCGAAAGACAACACTCGCTGGGATGATTCGTTCACGACGTATCCAAAGCTGCAGAGCCAGACCGTCCGAGCCTTCGATGACGCGCAATACACCGGCGGCGTGATCTCAGAAGCGGTCAAGAGCCTGCACGTCAAGGACCAGCGCTTGATCGAGTTCGTCGCGATCAACATGAAGGAACGCTCCTTCACTGGTGAAGACCTCGACCCCTCTGGCGTCGGTGCCGGCTACGGCGGCAACGGCCTCCCAGGCGTCAACTACCGCATGCGCGGTGGCCTAACGGCGGAATACGCGGATTGGTCGTCGGAGCACAAGGGCAAGTCGAGCGCCATCATCCTCAACGGCTACGTCAAGTCGGCGCCGGCCTTTGTGAGCAAGATCACCCGCAACGGCATCATCACCGGCAGCTTCACGCAGGCGGAAGTCGATGAGCTCGTCAAGGTGCTGCGCACCGGCTCGCTTCGCATCGAGCCGGAGCTGCTGAGCCAGGTCACGATCGGCGCCCAGCTGGGTGACCAAGCCATCAACCGCGGTCTCTTTTCGATCCTCGGCGGCGGCGTGCTGGTCTTCCTGTTCATGCTCGCCTTCTACAAGCTCGCCGGCACCATCGCCTGCGTGTCCTTGTTGCTGAACGTGTTCCTGCTCTACGCAGGCATGCTGTTCATGCAGGCGACGATCACCCTGCCGGGTCTGGGCGGCATCGTGCTGACCCTCGGCATGGCAGTCGACGCCAACGTGCTCATCTACGAGCGCATTCGCGAAGAGCTCAACAAGGGCAAGGAACTATTGCAGGCAGTGCGCGCGGGCTTTGAACGCGCAATGTCGGCCATTCTCGACTCCAACATTACGACCTTCCTGGTCGGCCTGGTGTTGTTCAACGTCGGTGTCGGTCCGGTGCGCGGCTTCGCCGTGACGCTGATGGTCGGTATCGTCACGACGGTCTTCACGCAGTTCTTCGTCTCGCGCCTGCTGTTCCACTGGGCCCTGACGAACAAGAAGCTGGAAGGCTGGAAGCCCAACACGCTGTTCGAGAACCGCAGCCTCGACTTCGTCGGCAAGATCAAGGCGTGTGTCGCACTCAGCGCCATCGTCATCGTCGCCGGCCTGTCCTACTCGATGAGCGTGCCGTCAGAGAAGTTGCTCAGCATCGACTTCACCGGTGGCGCCAACTTGCGCATGGTCTGCAGCCAAGACCTGACGGCGGACTTCGTTCGCGACGCGCTCAAGAACGACAAGGAGTTCATCGCCGAATACCCAACGACGGGTGTCAACACCTACGGCGAGACGGGCAACCAGTTCAACGTGCGCCTCAAGCTGAACGCCACGCAGCGCGACCAGATCAACGAAGGCCGCAAGGTCTGGCGTGAGCTACGCAAGACAGCGCCGGAAGGCACGACGACGGCTGTATACGAGCCACCCTACCTCGATGCACTGCGCCGGATCTTCGGTGGCAAGCTCGTCGACGGCAAACTCGTCGACAACAAGCTCGTCGACCAAGCGTTCAGTGGTGGCATGCTCACCGAGAGCGCACGCAACGGCGACAGCCTCCAGAACGCACAGCTCAACGTGCACTTCACGGACCCGGTCGACCTCAAGCGCCTGCAAGATCTTCTGGGCACCGGCCTGAGTGAGAGCTTGATCGTGCCACTGCCTGACCTTGCCGCGACGAGTTCTAAGAACTTCCGCATTGAGTGGACGACGCAGATCACGACCAAGAAGTGGCAGCTTGCCGAAATCGTCAGCGAGCAGATCGCGACGCTGGAAGACGACAACAAGAACCCCATCGTGTTGTCTGACCCCTTCCCGGAAGCCCAGGAAATCCAAGGGCGATTGGTCAACGACCTGCGCAACGCCGCCATCGGCGCGCTGATCCTCGCCTGGGTGCTGATCGTGTTCTACCTGCGCGTTCGCTTCCACGAATACAAGTATGGACTCGCGGCCGTTGTCGCTCTGGTCCACGACGTGTTGGTGACGTTCGTGATCGTGGTCATGTTCAACAACATGGGCCTCGTCAACGCCGAGATCGGGTTGGCGATGATCGCGTGCTTCCTAACAATCATCGGCTACTCGGTGAACGATACGATTGTCGTGTTCGACCGGATTCGCGAGAACCGGATCGAGAACGCGCGCAACAACGTCGACGAGTCGTTCCGCTCGCTGATCAACCGCTCGCTCAACCAGACGCTGTCTCGCACGATCTTGACGACCGTGCTGACGTTGTTCGTGGTCATCGCGCAGCTGGTTGTGAACTACAACAGTGGCTCGGACCTCGAAGCGTTCGCCTTCGCCATGACGGTCGGCATGATCTCGGGTGTCTACTCGACGATGTACATCGCCGCGCCGATCCTGATCTGGATGGACAAGGGTGGCCCGGTCGAAGTGCCGGATGGCCCGCGCGACGCGAGCATCGAGGGCGACTTCGACAACGAAGCCGACATCCTCGCCAAGGAAGAAGCTGCCGCAGCTGCGGCAGCCGCCGAAAAGAGCTAACGCGCTCTACTTGCTCTGGCCCCTGACTTTCTCTGGCCCCTGACTTTGGGGGCCGAGCAATGGCAGTGCTAAGCTAAGGTGAGTAGGGCCGTCCAGGCCCCCACCGCCCTCAGGCGCCACTTCAGTGGCGTCGCGTTATGAACCCGCAACTCGCAACGCCACGCTTCACGGGACTGCTAGCCCCGTTTGATCTGCGCACCACTGCGCTGCTACGAACGGACGTGCTGGTGATCGGATCCGGCATCGCCGGAGCCGCAACCGCCCTCGCTGCTGCCGATGAAGGCGCCGAGGTGCTACTCGTCACCAAGGACGAACTCGACGAGACCAACACCGCGTGGGCGCAAGGCGGCATCGCCGTCGTGCAACTGCCCGAGGACAGCATCGAACAACACGTCGAAGACACGCTGCGCGTCGGAGCCGGGGTTGCCGAAGAAGAGGTCGTGCGTTCGGTCATCAGCGAGGCCGCCGACGCCGTCTCTTGGCTCGAGAAGCTCGGCACAGCCTTCGATCGCCACGACCTCGACAGCGGTGATGCCCACGGCACCCTGCAACTGTCGCGCGAAGGCGGCCACACCCACCCGCGCGTCGCGCACTCCAACGGCGCCGCCACCGGCCGCGAGATCCAACGCGCCCTGATCGACGCGCTGCGCGCCCACCCACGCATCACGATCCGGCCGCACGTCTTTGTCCGCGATCTAATTCTGCGCGACGGCCGCTGCGTCGGCGCCGCCGGACTACAGAACGGCCGCCACGAAGCGATGGAAGTCGCCATCGAAGCAACGTCCGTCGTAGTCGCGACCGGCGGCACCGGCCAAATCTACCGCGAGACCACCAACCCGACCGGCGCCAGCGGCGATGGCCAGGCGTTGTGCTTCCGCGCCGGTGCCCGCCTCGCCGACTGCGAGTTCGTGCAGTTCCATCCAACCACGCTCTATATCGCCGGAGCTTCGCGCTTCCTGATCAGCGAAGTCGTGCGCGGCGCTGGCGCCGTATTGCGCGATCGCAACGGCGATCGTGTCATGGAAGGCATGCACCCGATGGCCGACCTCGCCCCGCGCGATGTCGTCAGCCGCGCCATCCTCGAGCGCATGGTCGCCACCAAAGACACACACGTCTACCTCGACATGAGCAGCGTGCGCGGCAACCCACACAAACTGTTCCCGTCGATCGCGCGCATCTGCTCGACGTTCGACCTGGACCTGCAGAAGGATGCGATCCCGGTGCGCCCCGGCGCCCACTACTTCATCGGCGGTGCCGCCACCGATGCCCAGGGTCACACCAACGTGCCCGGTCTGTTTGCCGTCGGCGAAGCAGCGTCTTCCGGGCTGCATGGCGCCAACCGACTGGCATCCAACTCGCTGCTCGAAGGTGCGGTCATCGGCCGCAAGTGTGGCCGCGTCGCAGCCCGTGAGGCACAAGAAGCTGAGCGCACCCGCTCGCGCATCGGACTACCGCGCCAACTCGACGGCCCAGTGCTCGCAGCCGATCCACCAATGCTGCTGCACGACGACCTGCTTTACGCCCTGAAGTCGCTGATGTGGCGCCAGGTTGGCTTGCGCCGCGAAGCCAACGGCATGGCCGACGCCCGGGCGCGCATCGCGTTCTGGCACCAGTATCTGACCCGCGGCCACCTCGCCAACCGCGCCGCGTGCGAACTGGCCAACATGCTGACCGTCGCCGCCCTCGTCACCGAAGCCGGCCTACAGCGCGACGAATCCCGCGGCACGCACTTCCGGACCGACGCAGACCAGCGGGATGACGAACGTTTCTGCCGTCGCATCTTCCTAGAACGCGCGGATGATGGTGCAATCAGTAGTGAACACGGTCCGCTGTCAGAGCCGACCGACCACACGCACGCTTAGTCAAACTGCGCCGGAGCAATCCTGCCGCGCGCCACCAATCTTGGGCGAACAACCACACGACCGAACCCTGGACACTCGCCAGGGCCACGCCACCGAAGCTATCCTGTTCGGCATCATGCCAACGGGCGATCTGCGCACGGCTGCCGAAGCGCTGTCCGAGCTGCAACAGCTCGCCGAAACGGCCGACTTCGTGCCAGCGGGCTGCATGGTGCAGCACCGTCGCATCCCCGATGCGCACGGTTACCTCGGCGCCGGCAAGCTCGCGGAACTCGCTGAAGTGGTCAAGCTGGCGCACAGCGGCTGCGTCATCTGCGACGACTCGCTGACGCCAAACCAGATGCGCAACATCGAGAACACTGTCGGTGTTCCCGTCATGGACCGTAGTGAATTGATCCTGCAGATCTTCGGCACGCACGCGCGTACGCCGCAAGCTCGCATGCAGGTCGAACTCGCGGCGCTGCAATACGAAATGCCGCGACTGCGGCGGCGTTGGACGCACCTCGAACGACAACGCGGCGGCATCGGCATCCGTGGTGGCGCTGGTGAGAAGCAGATCGACGTCGACCGCAACTTGCTTCGCACGCGCATCGCTTCGGTCAACCGCGACCTGAAGCGCGTCGAACAACACAAGGTGCGCGCCGTCGCGGCACGCCCGGACTTGTTCACGATCGCACTGGTTGGCTACACCAACGCTGGCAAGTCCTCGCTGATGAACCGCCTAACCGACGCCGGCGTGCTCGCTGAGAACAAGCTGTTCTCAACGCTAGACACCCGTACCAGGCCATGGCGTCTGGCCGGCGGACGAACCATTCTGCTGACCGACACCGTCGGGTTCTTGCGCAAGCTGCCGCACCAACTCGTGGCCAGCTTCCACGCGACCCTCGAAGAAGCGCTGCACGCAGACCTTCTATTGGTTCTAGTCGACGGCAGTTCTAGCGAAGCCACCGAGCAACTGAACGCCGTCGATGAGGTGCTGGACACGCTCAAGGCCGACAACCTGCCGCGACTGACCGTGCTCAACAAACTGGACCTGGTCGAGGACCGCGCGACGCTGGCACCGCTGTGGCACATCGATCCGCACGCGATCGCCGTCTCGGTTCAGGATGGCGAAGGCCTCCCCGAAGTGATGAATGCGATTCAGAACCACCTCGCGGCCGTCGAGAACCGCGTCGAGTTGCTGCTGCCGCACACGGCGGGTGCGCTGCACGCGGAGATCCGGACCAGAGCAACTGTGCTGTCGGAGTTCTACACCGAGGACGGTTGCCTGATGGAGATTCAGGCATCGCCAGCAATCCTCGGGCGCCTGATGGCGGGCGGCGCGCAAGCAGTGCAGCACACGGACGACACGCCGTCACCTGAGTCCTAGGGGCCTGGGGCTTGGGCCGAGGCTTATGAAGCCCGAGCTTTAGGAGCTCCGAGGCCCGCTATCGCTGACGCCGTTTGGCTGGACCAACTGTCACGCCTTCAGCCAATCGATCTCGACGCTGCGTGCGAACACCATCAGCTTTGGCACAGCGGTCTACACGATCGCAATCCCCAACAACTCGGCACTCAACGGCTTCAAGGTGCACGGCCAATGGCTGACGCTTGACACCTCAGAGCCGGGCGACCTGACGTTCTCGAACTACACGACCATGACGGTCGGCACCAACCCGTAGGTTGCTGCATCAAGTTCGATAGGGTCGCACTGTGCCTCCGTGAGGCAGG
>JBNMND010000120.1:0-14995 GCA_051274975.1 Planctomycetota bacterium
GTCGAGCAGGTCCTGGTCGGCCGTGATGGCTAGCGTTGCTTCGAGTTCGGGCGTCTTGCGCCCTCGCTCTTCTGCTTGCTCCAGGATGGTGGTGCGACGCTGCTCGAGTTCGGTCAGCGCGTGGAAGCGCTCCGCGATCGCTACGAGACGGTCTTCGGTAAGACCGTCGAGTTCGTAGCAGCGGTAGCGGGAGAGGAAAGCGGGGGTGGCGTTCTGCTCGAGGTGGGTGACGGCTGCCGCGACCAGGTCGGGGCGGGTGTCAAACTCTGCACAGAGACGATCGAGGGTGGCTTGTGATGCCATGTTGTTGCTTTGCGCCGGGGTACGAGTGGCGAGTGTGGGTCGAACACGATAGCAACCTGTGAGCAGAGCGGGACCGCGTTTTGGGGGACAAATCGAGGGAATCCGCATCAACAGTTGCTGGTCTGGTGACCCCGAGGTTGTTCCGCCTGCGGCAAACCAGCAACATCCGCTGTTGTGACCCAAGCCGTGGACCGCAGCAAGATTGAGCGCATCTGGATTCGCACCCCGAACTGGCTGGGTGATTTTGTGATGGCCACCGCGACCTTCGCGCGCATCCGAAAAGCGTTCCCATCCGCCCATGTGACCGGAGGAATGCGCCCCTACCTGCGCACGCTCGCGTCCGGCAGCGACTACTTCGATGAGATCGTGGAGACCCCGAAGGGTGGTGGGCTAGGCGGGCTGTGGCGGCAGGTTCGGGACATGAAACGGCGTCGATTTGACCTCGCCGTGGTGCTGCCCAACTCGCCGGCGACCGGGATCGTCCCGTTCTTAGCGCGCGTACCGCTCCGGCTTGGTTACACGCAAGGTCGGCCGTTTATGATGAACATCGGTAGCTCGGCCGACGTGCGCCGCCATTGGTGGCAGCGAAGAGAAGGGCCGCGGCGGCATCCCAACCCGATGCCCGACTACTATCACAACCTGCTCGATCAGATCGATTTGCCGCCGGGAGGCACGCATCCTGAGCTCGCGGTGGTCGAAGCAGACGATCGGTGGGTCGGCGAGCACTTGCTCAGCTTGGGCATTCCGAAAGAGCAGAAGTTGCTGCTGCTGGTCGTGGGCGCCAACTTCGGGGCCAGCAAGCTGTGGATGCCGGAGCGTTTTGCAGCGATTGGCCGGCACTTCCAGGACAAGCACGGCATGCGGGCGTTGGTCTTGGTCGGGCCCGCTGAGATCGAGTTGGGCGAACGCATTGCCAAGGAAGGCGAAGCGATCGCGTTGACCCAGCCGGTGCTACCGCTCAATGCGCTGAAGGCGTTGGTACGCCGCGGCGCGTTGATGGTGACCGGCGATACCGGCCCGCGGCACCTTGGCAACGCGTTCGATCTGCCTGTGGTTTGCTTGATCGGCCCCAATGATCCGAACTACACGAACTACTGCATGGAGCGCACTGCGTTGATCCGCAAGGACCTCGAGTGCATGCCGTGCCAGCGCAAGATCTGCCCGCTCGGCCATCAACGATGTATGAAGGACATCACCGTCGAGGAGGTCGCTTTGGCCGGGGAAAAGCTATTGGGGTTGGCTCCGTGAGTGCCGGGGGAGCACCGGGCCGCAGCGAGGCGCACGCTGTGTGATGTTGGCTACTCCCACAGCTATTCCCACAGCTATTCCCACAATGGAATACGCCTGTGGAACCTGGGTGGACGGAAGCGGGGGGGGGCTGTCACCGCTCAACTGCAGGGGCTCGTCCAGGCGGAACGGTCGCTGCCACAGCAAGTGTTCCAGGCCGCGTCCGTCGCGGACCTGGAAGTCGTCGGCATGTTGGATCCGATCGTCACCGCGATGAAGAATGGGCAGAGGTCGTGGTTCGCTAGCGGCGATGGCCACATCAATGACGTTGGCCATCAGATCGCAGCGACGCTGTTGCGACCATACTGTCCTCGCTAGCGCCGTTCGGATGATTCGCGTGCCAGACTTCAAGGGCGCCGAATTGCAGGGTCGCGGGGCCGCAGAGGCGCTCGGCGGCTCGGTTGTTGCGCGACGGGCAGCAACCGATTTGCGGCCAGTTCGCGGTCGAGTGTGCTGCCGAGCGCATAGATTGGGTCGTTACGTTGCCCCGGCCCGGCACTATGGTTGCAACAGTCCCCATGTCCGAAGGTCCATTCCTACTGGTCGTCAGCCACGACGATAAATCCGAGACCCACGCGTTCCACAAGGACGTTGTGAGCATCGGTCGATCGCGTGAGTGTGACTTGTTCTTGCCCGACCGCCTGATCTCCCGCATCCACTGCCGGGTCGAACGGCAGGACGGCGTCTTCGCGCTCGTTGATGCCGGAGCGCAGAATCCCGCGAAAATGCACGGCCGGCCGGTCCTGCGGGCGGAGATGAAGGTTGGCGATACCTTCGCCGTCGGTGCCTACGAAGTCACGCTGAGCGTGCCGGTCATCGAGAACGCTTCGGTCGACGAGACGCGGGCCGGCGCCGACAACGGCCGCGGCGCGCAGGACCTGGTTGCGTTCCTGCAGATTGCACGGGCGCTCAACGAAGAACAGGATCTGGCGCGTTTGCTGACGCAGATTGTCGATGCGGGCATCCAGATCTGTGGTGCTGAGCGTGGCTTCTTGTTGCTTCCGGAAGGCGAAGAGCACTCGGTCGAAGTGGCGCGTAACTTCGCGCAAGAAGAGGTGCTGTCGCCCGAGTTCAAGATCTCGCGCACGATTGCTTCGCGCGTCATGGCGACCGGCGTTGCCGAGTTGACCACCAACGCGCAAGAAGACGACCGCTTCCGCGACCTACAGTCGGTTACCGATCTGCGTTTGCGCAGTGTTCTGTGCATTCCGATCCGCATCAAGGGGGAAGTCGGTGGCGTGATCTACGTCGACAATCGACTGCAACAGCAAGTCTTTCAAGAGCGCGAGAAGATGCTGCTGATGTCGCTCAGTGACCACGCTGCGACCGCAATCGTCAATGCACGTTCGATGGACCAGCTGCGCAACAAGCAGTTCGAGCTGCAAGCGGCGCTCGATCGCGTCGACCAGCTCAACGGCGCGCTCAAGGGTCAGCTGCAAGAGACGACGAGTGAGCTGTCGCAAATCCGCGAAGAGATCAGCGGCCTCGGCACGCGCAGTAAATACGAATACAAGCAGATCGTCGGCGCCGGCAGTTCCATGCGTGCGGTGTTCGCGCTGCTGGACAAATACATCGATGCGGATGATCCAGTGCTGATCACCGGCGACAGCGGCACCGGCAAAGAACTGGTTGCGCGCGCGATCCATACGCACTCGGACCGCTCTAAAAACACGTTCGTCAGCGAGAACTGCGCCGCATTGCCGGAATCCTTGCTTGAGAGTGAACTGTTCGGCTTTGTGCGTGGCGCCTTCACCGGTGCGACCGCCAACAAGAAGGGCATGCTCGAGACCGCGAGCGGCGGCGTGCTGTTCCTCGATGAAGTCGGCGACATGGCGCTCGACCTGCAGAAGAAGCTGTTGCGCGTTTTGCAAGAAGGCGAAGTGCGACCGCTCGGCAGCCAGACGACGATCAAGGTCGACGTGCGTTTGATCTGCGCGACCAACCGCAACCTCGAGCAGATGGTTCAGGAAGGAGAGTTCCGCGAGGACCTCTACTACCGCCTTGCCGTGTTGCCGGTGCACTTGCCGCCGCTGCGCGACCGCAAGGAAGACCTGCCGCAACTGGTCAAGCGCTTCCTCGGTGATTTGCAGCGCGAGGGCCAAGGCCGCGTGCGCGTTTCGCCGGATGCGATGGAGAAGGTTGTCGGCTACAGCTGGCCCGGCAACGTGCGGGAGCTGCAGAACGAGATCCGGCGCGCGGCGATCCTGTGCGACGGCATCATCCTGGAATCGCACCTGAGCAGTCACGTTCGCGAAGGCCGGCGCGGTCCGGGCTCGGTGCAGCTCGACGATGGCCTGGTTCCCGCCGAGCGCGGCACGACCTTGCCGGACATGGTGCGCGATCTCGAGATCCGCGAGATCCAGAAGGCGTTTGATCGTGCCCAGGCCAACAAGAGCCGGGCCGCGGACTTGCTGGGCTTGTCGCGCTTCGCCCTGCAGCGCAAGGTCGAGAAATACGAACTCGACCAGAGTGGCCGACCGATCGCGCCAGACGATGAGAAGGGGTCTGACGGCGACTCGTAGTTAAGGGTCTATGGGGGCGCGCAGTCGTGGGCGAGATCCGGAACGACGGCGCGCAGTATTTGTGCCATGATGGGAGAGCGGTGACGAACTTCGACCAACCCTTTGAAGACTACGAGCTCCTTGACCGCGTCGGTGCCGGCGCGATGGGCACGGTTTTCAAGGCGCGCCACAAGCGGCTCAACCGCATCGTCGCGCTGAAGATTCTGAAGCCGTCGTTGGCGCGCGACAAACGCTACGTCGAACGGCTGCGCCGCGAAGCACGCATCGTTGCGTCACTGAGCCACGCCCACATCGTCACCGGTCACGACCTCGGCGAAGAAGGCGGCTACCACTACTTCGTCATGGAGTTTGTCGAGGGCAAGTCGCTCCGGCAGCTATTGACCGAGTGGGGCATGTTCTCCGAGGATTATGTGATACGCGTGGCTCGGGAGACCGCGATGGCGCTCGACCATGCCTACCAGCGCGACGTCATCCACAGAGATATCAAGCCCGGTAACATCCTGATCGACGAGAACGGTCGCGTGAAGCTGACCGATATGGGGTTGGCCAAGGGACCGGCGGACCTGACGCTGACCCGCGATGGTGCGACGGTCGGCACGCCGATGTACATCTCTCCGGAACAGGCGCGCAACCCGCAAGACGTTGACGTGCGCAGCGACCTCTACTCGCTCGGCGCGACGCTCTACCACATGGCGACGGGCGTGCCGCCGTTCTCGGGCGACACCATGGCTCAGTTGATCACCAACGTGCTCAACGAAAACGTCGTGCCGCCGGACGAGGCCAACTCAGCGGTGTCGCCGGGTATGTCGTTGGTGATTCGCAAGCTGTTGGCGAAGAACTTGACGGTTCGTTATCAGACGCCGCGAGAGCTGCTAGATGACCTTGACCTGATCGAGAAGTCCCAGCCGCCGGCAGTCGACCTCGGTCGTCTCGAAGCCGCGAACGACGAATCGAGCCGGTGGTTGCGGATCGTGTTGGTCGCGATGACTGCCGTGTTGTTGACCGGCGGCGCTTGGTGGTTGGGGAAGCAGATGGTTGACCCGGTTGCCGCGGCGCCAAGTGCCGAGGACTTCCTGGTCAAGCTCGACAACGAGCTAGCTGCGCTGCCGAATGGCGGTGCGCGTTACCTGCACCTAAGGGTGGCCGATCCGCCGCCTGGCAGTGTCTTGCCGTTGGAGCGTCGCCGCAAGCAAGTCGCCATTGAGTTGCAGCAAGCAGTCGACGACGTAGTCAATTCGCTGGATTTGACGCGGCCGTCTCGCATCTATTCTTGGCTAATCGATCCACTGCGTTGGCCCGATTTGGCAACGTTCGAACGCGAGCGGCTGTATCCAATGGTTCGCAAACAGGCTGGCATCAACCTCGATCAGATGCCGTCAGCGGTGCGCACGTTGCGGGTCGAGCAGTTGCAGCACGCTGTTGCGACTATCATTAGGCAGCGCGATGCCGAGTTGCTGGTTGGCTTCGATCACTTCTTGACGACGCAGTTGCCGGGACGCGCCAACGAACGTTTGCGCGTCAGCCACTTTGCCGCTGCCGATGTGTTGTGGCGCGACGCTCTGCGCACGTTCTGTAACGGAGCGGATCGACCGTTTCCCGAGCGGTTGGCTAAGCAGACGCGCACGACGATGGAGACGAAGCGCGACGAGGCCAAGAAGGACGCGCTTGCGGTGCTGAAGTTGGAGGAAGAGAAGACCATTCATGCGCTGGAGCAGGAAGTTGCTGACACGGTGGCGGTTTTCGTTGCGCGGCTGAAGGACCCAGATCCGGCGGACCCGTGGGTCGTCTCCGAAGCGCTGCAGCGGTTTCGTTCGAACCTTGGGGACACTTGGCCACCTGCCGACAACTTCCGCTTGGGCAGTGATCCGTGGAAGGGCGTCGAGCAGAAGTTGATGAGTGTTGAGCACGCGGTTGTGCTCGCGATGAGTGAGTTGCAAGGTCGACGGTTTGACGCGCGCTGTGATCTTGCGTGGCGCGTCTACTGCAACGGGGATGCGGTGGCGGCGCGATCTGTGCTCGACGACATGGACCCGGCAACCGAGGCGCAGCGGCAGGAACTTGCCGGGCATCGTAGTTGTCTGGATGCGACCCAGTTGGTCGAGCAAGCGATCCTGCGAGACATTGCCGAGCAGTCGGAGTCGTCTCGGCTGGTTGCGTTCCGTGGCGGCACCGCCTACGTGCTACGCATCAAGACTTTTGGTGAGACACTGCGGCTGTTTGGAGAGACTGGTGGCCAGCGCGACATTGAACTGCGCTTGACAGAGTTGCGTATCGGCGACTTGTTGGGGCCAACCAAACTCAACGCGGAAGAGACCGGACCGGTGCAGAAGCTGGCTAGCGGGTCGCGACTGCTTGGCCTCGCGGTCTTGCGTTTGGCGGCCGACGACACCGATGGTCTCGAACGGCACGTTACCGGCTTGGACAACGCTGACCGCACGCTGTTGCTGGATTACGTCTGGCCCCGCATCGATCGTGCGCGCGGGGTGCGAAGTGACCAGGCCATCGATCGGGATACGCTGTTTGTGGACCTCGAGAAGGCGCTGGCCAACCTCGAACAGGGCGGTGCCCTCATCGAATTAACGATTGCGCTGTTCGCCGTTGCAAGCATCCCAAGCGACCAGTGCACACCGAAGCAACATCGCTTGCTGCGCGAAGCCCGCAAGAGCCGTGATCTCTATGGACGCGAACGCAGCAAGCGGACGGAATTGGAGGGTGCCGCACCGAGGGATGCGTTGGTCGACGTGCGCGTGCGCGATGGCGAACTCGATGCCGCAGTGACGTTGCCTGCCAGTGTATTACATGGCGATGCCGGGCCAGGCTGGGAGATCGTCGGCAAGGAGCTGGAGTTCGCCGGCGGTGGTGGGTTGTGGAAGGAGCAGGCGAACCGCGCACTGCATGGTAGGCCGGGTCACGACGCTCGTTCGAAAAGATCGCGTCTCGACCTCGAGATGAAGTTCCCTGCCGGCGACAATCGTTGGTACATCATCGAGTTTGACGGCATCAAGGTGATGCTCGTGATCGCTGAGAACGACAGCGTGCAAGTCGAACTGATTGAGGGGGACGCGCTCGACGAAGCGGCTGCTCGCAAGGCTTTCGGGAAGGCGCTGCTAGGTGTTTCGGCGCCAGCGAAGGCGTATGCGATTCCCGGCAGTCTGCAGCGGCTGACGATCGACGTTGTCGCGGCGAAGGCGTCGACGCAGGCCAACGTGGTCGTCAAACTCGAGAACAAGGTGCTGCTGAGCCGGTTGTTCAAGTGCGACCAGAAGCAGGCGCCGGACTTCATCGTGCATGCGATGAAGGACCTGAGCGTGCTGCGCGCGACGGTGCACGTGTTCGGCCTGTAGAGCCGCGAGGCCGCAGGTCAGCGGGGCGGCGCCGCGAGCACCGCAGCGCTCTGGTAGAGCTTCGCTGCGGCACGTTCGATCTGGTTACCGGTCGAGATCCGGCGAGCTAACTCGCTGATGCCTCGGTCGTGCGCGATGGCGCTCGCGTGATCCGTGCCCTTGCCCGTCTGGTCATATTCGCGCGCCAACAGCTGCGCCGCCAAAGCGGCCATCTCGTCGCCGCGATGGCGATGCACGTGCGCCAGCAGTTGGTAGTCCACGGCCGGCTGCGAGTCGTTGCGGCGGGCACTGTGCAGCTGTTTTTCGGCAGTGCTGATGTCGCCGGCCACCAGCAAACCGAGCGCTTGGGTGCGAAGATCCGTTGGTTCGATTGCGGCCAGCGCACACGCTTGTGCCAACTTGGCTAGTTGCGCGCGGGCAAAGCAATCCGGCTCGGCCAGCAGGCCGCGGCGCAAATACGTCGCTGCTTCCCTCAGCTGGCCATTGTCGGCGGCCAGTTGCGCGAGCTCGCGGAACAAATAGCTCGGCGCGGTTGGTTGGCGAGCGGCGCGGCGAAGCAGGTTGCCGCGGCGGTGGCCGTCGGCTGTGGCCTTGGCCGCGTGCAGCAATCGCGACAGGCGCCATGCCGCCAGGTTCGTCTCTGCCAGGCCCGGGCCGCTGCCCTCCAGCGAATTGGCTAGCAGGATAGTGCGTTGCACGACGGGTGCTAGCCGCTGGTAGTCCGTTGCACTAGCGAGCAACCGCAGCGTGCAACCGTCGCCTGACGGGTCGAGTTCTACCAACACGCGATGGTGGGTGCTTCTGCCAAAGCCTGGCAGGGCCTTAGCAGGCAGCGCCACCGCTTCGACGACCGCGTATTCGTAGTTGGCGCGCACCATCAGGCGATGGCTCGCAACCGGGAGCCAAATGTTGCGCGAGTTGGTTGTCAGTTCGATGACGAACCTGCCGCCCTCGTGTGCTTGCACCGGGGCGCCGCTCGAACTCGCGACGGGCTCGGCGCGCAACTCGACTAGTAGTGCGGCGGATACCACGGCGGCCGCGGCATCGGTAGGCATGTCGATATGCCATTGCGCCGATTGCTTGCGGTTGCCAAGCCACGTACTGCAGCCGCCACTGATGGCAGCGAGTAGTAGCAGCAAGGTTCGGTGGATACGGCGAATCGGAGAAGGCACGGCTTCTCCGATTTCGGGAATGAGCGGGGACTTCTATAGGTGCGCTGAGCGGCGGTCCCCGCGTGAGACGCGCGGCAGTTTCAGTCTTCTGCGATTACGAACGCCGTCGCGGTGATGTCCGTGTGCGTCAAACTCACATGCCATCGGCGGATGCCGAGCGCCTGCGCCCGCTTGTGTGCCTCGCCGGTGACCACTAATTGGGTGTCGCCGCTCGGCACACGTTGCACCTCTATTTGCCGAAACGCCAAGCCCTCGGCCCAGCCCGTTCCAAGGCACTTCATCACGGCTTCCTTGGCGGCAAAGCGCGCTGCCAGCGATTCTTCTGGGTGGTTGCGGGTGCGGCAGTAGTCGCCTTCAAGCTCAGTGAACACGCGGTTGACGAAGCGGTCGCCGGTGCGTTCATACAGGCCGCGAATGCGTTCAATCTCTACGGCGTCGACACCGATGGCGATGATCATTGCGGCTGCTCCAGGTCGTTCGAGGGTGCTGTATTCGATGCTGCCAACGGGCGAACCGTGCGATCCTTGTCGATTACGAATGCCTTCCAAGTGTCGCCGTCGGTGATTACTTGCACGCACTCCGTCCACAGTTGTTCGCGATCGCGAATCGAAGGCACTGTGCTGCCGGTGGGGTGGCTGTGCGCAAAGCCAAGGAACGTGTCGCCGCTGTTGCGCAGTTCGTGCTCGCATTGCGTGAAGGCCACGCCATCCACGGAAAACGAAGCTTTGTCGTCAATGGCATCATTGGGCAGCATCACGACCCGTCGAACCTGGGCAGTTGCGCCGACAACACGACCGCCGAGCACCGCCGCGACCTCACGGGGCTTAGCAGCCCGTGCCGCGCGCAGCAGCGACGCTGCAGCTGCCTCGGTGCATTCCATACTGGCGAACATGACAACACGCTACGCGGCTGGATGCGGCTTCGCCAACGCGGGCTCTCGTAAGTGTTGCCTCGGCGCGCCATGATCCGGCCATGACCGAGTATCTCTACGGCACTCCTCAGCCGCACAGCCCGCCGATCGGGCCGTTGTCGCCTGCGCTCCAGCGCAGCAGCACGGCTGGTCAGCCAGACGCTGAGACGCTCCGTGCGGTGGGCGCCGGTGAGCAGGGCGGCGAGTTCTACCAGCGCATGGGCCACGTCAATGGCCGCGCCTTTGAGAGTTTGGTCGCGACGCTTGAGGACACCGATGGCGCCGTGTCGTTCGCCAGTGGCATGGCGGCGATGAGTGCGGCACTCGGCGCGCATTTGTCGGCTGGCGAACGGGTGTTGATTGCCGAAGAGATTTACGGCGGAACCTCGGCCTTCGCGTTGCAGGACCTGACGCGCTTCGGGGTAACGGTCGATCGCTTCTCGGCGTTAGACCTGGACAGCCTGCGAACCCAGCTGCAACGCCCGGCCAAGATGATCGTGTTCGAGTCACCGATCAATCCAACCCTGCGGGTGGCCGACATCTCGGCTATCGCCTCGATGGCCAAGGAGCACGGTGCGATGGTCGTGTTCGACGGCACGTTCTGTCCGCCGCCGATCCAGATGGTCTTGCCGATGGGCGTCGATCTGGTCGTGCACTCGGCGAGCAAGTTCTTCGGAGGTCACTCGGACGTGCTGGCCGGGGTCGTCGCTGGACCGCACGCGATGCTCGACGCCATTGAGAAGTGGCGCCGCCGCACTGGCGGGCTGTTGGCGCCGGATCCGGCGTGGTTGTGTCAGCGATCGTGGCCCACTCTCAACATGCGTTTGCTGGCGCAACAGGAGGCCGCGATGCAAGTCGCAGTGGGCCTTCAGGAAGATGTCGTCAGCGGCCGGATCGCGGCGGTGACCTATCCGGGGCTGCCCGATCACCCGGATCGCGCGATAATCGATCGTCAGATGAAGGGCTTCGGCTGCGTCTTGGCGATGGAGTTCGCGGGTGGCTTGGCGGAGGTGTTGCCTGTGATTGACCGGCTGCAGGTGATCGCCCGCGCCGCCAGTCTGGGCGGGGTTGAGTCGCTGAGCACGGTGCCGGCCTACACGACGCATGCGCCGTTGACGCCTCAGCAGAGGCAGGCAGCCGGGATTTCAGACGGCTTGCTGCGGGTCGCGATTGGGCTGGAAGGCGCCGATGTGCTGCTGGCCGACCTTCGTCAGGCAATCCGCGGCTGACGCCCGGTGTTGCGCCCTCGGGTTTGGGCTCTGGGTTGGGGATTGTCGGGGTAGCAGATTGTTGGCAATTGGGCTGTGCCACAGGTGTTGGCCCAGTTGCTAGTGGTGGGGTCCGGGTTCTGTTCCCGGCGCGTTGTTGGCCTTTATCCCAGCGCTTTGCTACCTTGCCCAGCTGACAGGCCCTCCGTGGCCTTACTGCAAAGCTATGTCGATCGCCGCCATTGTGAAGTCGTTCCCGTTCGCTCGTTTGCTAGCTGCCGTCCCGGTCATGGTGCTGGCGCTTGTGCTGGCCGTGCCAGTTGCGGCGCAAACTCCGAAGAATGCGACTAGCCGTAGCGCCCAGAACGGTGGTGCTGCAGCCCTCGCTCAGGGTCCGGTCGTCGGCGTCATCGATGTCGCCAAGGCGATCGATCAATATCCTGTCTACATCAAGCTGCGCACGGCCGTGGACACCAAGTTCGCGTCGTTTCAGGATCAGCTCAAAGGCGAGTTGAAGCAGATTCAAGAAATGCAGGTCAGCATTCAGTTGATAGCGGAAGGTGTTCCCGAGCGCGCCGAAGCGGAGCATCAGTACAAGATGAGGCTGCAGACCCAAGACTTCCGCCGCAAGTATTTCGGCGACCTGCTCGCTGCCGAAGAGTTGCGCATGATGTTGGAGGTCTACGAAGACCTCGACTTCGCGGTCGCCAAGGTGGCCAAGAAGAGCGGCGTCGCGATGGTCTTGCCGAAGCGCGACATTCCTCGCAGCCCGGTGTCGATCAAAGACATGCAGCACCGCGAAGTGCAGGCGCGCGTCGAAGCGTTTCAGCGTCGCACGGTGTGGTTCGCAGCCACGGAAGTCGACCTTACCGGCGATGTCATCAGATACATGATGACACCGCTGCCAGCTCGCACTTCGCCCGAGCGTGCACCTGCCCAGTCGAATCCCTCGACGAACGGCGCTGGCCCCATCAAGAAGGACTAACCGCGTGGTTGCAAATAGCGAAGTAACGGCGACGCCGGCGCGCATGCAGCGCACGTTGAAGAACCCGGTCGAGTATCGCGGCGTCGGATTGCATTCCGGCAAAGAGATCAAGATCACGGTTCGTCCGGCGGAAGCCGGCAACGGCGTGACGTTCGTGCGCACCGACCTCGACAACCAACCGGTTGTGCGTGCGCACGGTGCCAACATGAAGGCGCGTCAGCGCCGCACCTGCATCCAAGATGGTCGCGCCGAGGTCTACACCTGTGAGCACCTGCTCGCGGCGCTGTATGCGCTCGAGATCGACAACGTGATGATCGAGATCGATGGCGAAGAAGTGCCGGGTCTCGATGGCGCGGCGGGCGAGTTCTTCCGCGGTCTGCGAGAAAGTGGCAGCGTCGAGTCGCGCATGCCGCGGTCGATCTACGCGGTCAAGCAACCGATCTACGTGCGCGAAGGTTCGGCTAGCATCGTGGCGTTGCCGGGCTCCGGCAAGCTGACGATCGAGTATCACCTCGACTACCCCGACCTGCAAGGCAACGGCAGTGCCAGCCACGTGCCGGGCGCCAAGCAGATCGTTGGCTTCGAAATGTCGGCGGACAACTTCGAGCGCGACATCGCCCCGGCGCGCACATTCGTGTTCCAGCATGAGGTCGAAGCGCTGCGTGCGGCTGGCCTTGGCAAGGGTGCCAACCCGCAGAATACGTTGGTTGTTGGCCCCGATGGCCCACAAGAGAACACCCTGCATTGGGATGATGAGCTCGCTCGTCACAAGATTCTCGACCTGATCGGGGACATCTCCAATGCCGGCGTCGATCTCGACGCGCACATCATCGCGACGCGTTCAGGTCACGGCCTCAACATGGCGTTGGTCAAGCGCATCCTCGAGGAGCGTGAGCGTGAGCAAGAACAGGGCGAGGTGCCGAGCGATACTGGGCTCGAGATTCGCGACATCCTGAAGCTGCTGCCGCACCGCTACCCGTTCCTGATGATCGATCGCGTGATCGAGTTGGACGGCTTCCAAAGAGCCGTTGGCATCAAGAACGTCACGATCAATGAGCCGTTCTTCCAAGGCCACTGGCCCGAGCAGCCGATCATGCCTGGCGTGTTGCAGCTCGAAGCGATGGCCCAGCTCGCTGGCGTCTTGTTGCTGCGCAAACTAGAGAACACCGGCAAGCTGGCGGTGCTGTGGAGCATCGATAAGGTCAAGTTGCGCGGCGCGGTGGTACCTGGTGACCAACTGCGCATCGAGGTCGAAACGATCCGCGCGCGACCGGCCGTCGGTCACGTTCGCGCCCGCTGCAAGGTTGGCGGACGACTGGTTGCCGAAGCGGAGCTGAAGTTCACGCTGGTGGACGCCTAAGCTCGATTCGAAGCTGTTGGCCCGAAGCTATTGGCGCTTTTGGGCCTGCTGGCGAGTTTGTTGTTTGTAGTCTCGGCTCTCTATTGCCGGGCACCGTACTGACGTTCTCGGTTCGCCACTATGTCTAGCGATAAGAAGATCAGGGTTGGCGTTGTTGGCGTCGGCCATCTTGGCAAGCACCACATGCGCTTGCTGAAAGGGCTCGATTGTGAGCTCGTTGGCGTTGCCGATCCTAGCGAGGAGGCGCGCAAGTTCGCCGAAGAGACGCATCAGTTGAAGACCTATGCCGACTACCGCGAACTCAAGGGCAAGGTCGACGCCGTGACGGTGGTTGTGCCAACGGTGATGCACCGCGAAGTCGGCTGCTTCTTCTTGAACGAAGGCATCGACGTGTTGGTCGAGAAGCCGATCGCGCGCACCGCCGCCGATGGCCAGGCCATTGTCGACGCCGCCAAGGCCAACGATTGCATTCTCGCCGTCGGCCATGTCGAGCGCTTCAACCCAGCATTGCGCGCGGTCGAAGACCTGGGCAAGAGTGCGCGCTACATCGAATCGCATCGCTTGGCGCCGTTCTCGTTCCGTTCGACCGACATCGGCGTGGTCTTGGACCTGATGATTCACGACCTCGACTTGGTGCTCGCGTTCGTCAAGAGCCCGATCAAGTCGGTCGAAGCGTTCGGCGGCGCGGTGTTCACTCCGGCGGAAGATATGGCCTCGGCGATCATCAAGTTTGAGAACGGTGCCGTGGCGCACTTGACAGCCAACCGCGTCGCGCTGAAGCCGATGCGCAAGATGCGCGTGTTCAGTAAGGAGGGCTACGTCTCGCTCGACTTCCAAAGCGCGCAAGGAATGGTCGTCAAGAAGGCGCCGGGTTGGGACTTCGAGAAGCTCGACATGAAGAGCCTCGATCGCGCGGAAATGGGGGACCTGTGGAAGTTCGTCTTTGATGGGCTGCTCCAGGTGGAGAATCTCCAGTTGGATACGGGCAATCCGCTGCTGGCCGAACTCGAAGAGTTCGTCAACTGCGTCAAGGATCGCAGCCGGCCGACCGTGTCGGGCGAAGAAGGCGTTGCCGCCGTCGCTGCGGCCGAGCGGGTTCTTGCGGTGATCGCCGAGAATCGCTGGGAGTGACAGAACGTCAGGCCTATTTTCCTCGGGGCTTTTGACCTGATCGGGGGATCAACTGCGCAAGCGATCGACTCCTCCCTTGCGTGACGCGATACACTGCCTAAGTTCCCTTACGAGGGCCTCGCTCTGCGCTGTCCGCGCTTGCACGCGGGCCATTAAGTTGAACCGATGCACATTCGCCGGGCACCGATCCTGAGGGCCAGGCGGGATCAGGAGGCATAGCTGCTTGCGGCTGTGCCAGCCTCTTCCCAAATACCCCGGGGGGTGCCCACCTGAACCTAAGGGTTCAACCGGCCACCGTCGACGGCAGATGTGGAGCGAGGCCTCTCGTATTTTTCGCGGCGGCGCGGTGACACGGAATCACGTTGTCACCGGACGCTTGCTCGACTTCGGCGTCAGAACCGCTAACGTCGTGAGCCGGCAATCGACTCCCGGTCACATCCCCTCGGTCGGGGGTGGGAGTCTAGCCAGGCACTACGCGTTCCGAATGGGGCGCGTCAGCGGAGGTGGTTATGCGTCAGTTTGTACTCGGTCTCATTGCGGCCGCACTCGCATGGTGGGGTTACGACAAGTGGATTGCGAACCAGGCCCACGCCGGCGGTCCAACCAACACGACTAGCGGGCAGCCCGCGGACAAAGGGCAGGCCACGGGCGTTGCGGGTCTCGAAGGTGCCGGCCTGACGGACGTGCTGAACGGCAACGCCTCGCCCCGGTCAGACTCGCCCCGGTCAGACTTGCCTCGGTCAGCGTCCGGCGAAGTGCTACCGCTCGATTCT
>JBNMND010000121.1:0-14709 GCA_051274975.1 Planctomycetota bacterium
CCAGGTCGCGACCGTAGTTGGGCATGCTCTGGCGAGGATGCAGGTAGCGGCCCGTGTAGCCAGGCAGGTGGTCGAGCCACGTGCGCTCGAACCGTTCGACGAGATCGCGAATCGGTGGCGCGCCGACTTCTGCGGGTAAGCGCGCGAACTGCGTCATGTCGAGGTTGTCGGCGGTCCAGCGCGCTGACTTGTCGCTGCCGCAGTATGGCGGGCGGAACGCATTCGCAGCTGGTTGCTTGGCGATGCACGTCAGCACTGCGCAGCTTTCAATTTGCGGCAACTGTCCTGCAATTGGATGACTGACGGTAGAGACGAGCGACGTTCCCGGAACGAGCGCTACCGGGTTCTCGCGTGACACGTTCAGCGCGACGTTCTTGGTCTTGTCGTAGCGGCCCATCGCACCGTTGCCGAACATCGCACTGTCGTAGCCTTGCGTCAGTTCGCTAGGCGACGGGTTGATCATCGAACCGTGGCGAACGCGCGCACCGTCTTTCAGGCTCGCAGGCTTGATGCTGGTGATCGCGATCGGGCCGAGCACCCACCAGTCGCCGTTGACGTAGCGACCACATCGCGCCGGGCGCTCAAACGTCCACGTGATGCCGTGACGATCGACGCCAGCGAGGTGACCAGCCGGAATCGGGAACTCGGTGGGTATATTCACGCCGGATGGGCGATGCACGTATTCGCCGACGACGATGCCGTCGCTGCTCGCGACTGCACTCAGGTGGCCGGCGAGATCGGCGGCGCGCACGTTGACGTGTAGCGTGACACCGATCGGTAGGTCGAGCTTGCTGGCTGCCGCGCGCTGGGCGCCGGCGACTTTGCTCCATCGCAACACATCGATTGCACCCGGCTTTGTGCCGACACTCCACTCGTAGACAACGGGATTTCCCTCGGGATCGATGAATGCGTCCCAGTTTGCGGACAGCGATACGCGCGCTTCTTGGCTGTCCATGTCTGGGCCAAGGCCGTCGCGAACTTGGGCGGTCGACGGCGCGCTGTTCTGCTTAACGCCAGCTTTGGCCGACGTGCTGCAGCCGGACCAGAGAACAGGGATCAGAATGAGGCCAAGCACCGCGGAGGCGAGCGTCGTTTTGCGCCCAAGGGTCTGCGGTGGTGTCTCCATTACCGACAAGGTAGCGGCGCTGGCCTGGCTTGCCAGTTTGCGATTGGCGGGCCACCAAGTCCGCTGCATGCCTTAGGTCAATTCAGGGTGTCGGGGTGACGAAAGAGTGTCGGATACGCGCCGTTGATTCCGTGGCGTGGAGGCATGGTCAAGGATGCCAAGTAGCCCATCGATATGACGAAGAACCTCTCTCAAGAGATGCAGCGCAACGCGCGCCAGCCTCTGGCCGGCTTGACGCCGCATAGCCAAGGTGAAGAAGCCGGTGGCTTGCCCGTGCGACGATTGGTCGCAGCGTTTTTCTGAGCGCGCGACTTGGTGTTTGGGACGCCTCGATGCCGCTAGAGAAGGGTGGCCCAAATCGCGGCAAGTTGCTGATCGGCGGCTTGTTCGTGGGGCTAATTCTCGGCCTTGGTTTGGTCGTGTTGCGCGCGCTGCCGGACCGCGTCGTGCGCACGCGTGACGACCTCGAAGGCTTGGCGGTAATCGGCGTGATACCGCGACTGGACCGCACCAATCTGCGACGTCACACAGCCATGCGCGAGCAGGCCTGGTAGGGGGGGATACGATGCGCAACCTAATCAAGAAAGCGGAGACCAAGAGTCGTCGCGCCGAAGTGATCGCAACCGAATTGGGCTATCTGTGGACCGGCCTGCTGCAACGCGGCGTCGGCGACACGCATCGTTCGATCGGCTTCTGCGCGATCGACGATGACGAAGGCTCCAATACACTGGCCGCCAACCTCGCACTGTTCCTCGGCAGCAAGGGTATGCGTATCGCGCTCGTCGAGGCGACGCTGCGAACGCGGGCCCTCGCGGGGGTGTTCCAGGCGACACCGATGCCCGGTCTCGCCGAAATCCTGACGGGGCAAGCAGTGCTGTGGGATGCTCTGCGGCAGGAAGTTGCCGCCGGTGTCGACCTGCAGCCGGCGGGCGAGACGCCCGACCCGTTCTGGGCGCTCGGCACGCCGGTCTTAGGTTCGGTGCTCAACGAGTTGATCCACGAAGTGCCGACGCTCGTCGGCAAGATGGTCTAGCCGGCACGATGGTCTAGCGGGCAGCGACGCGTTACAACGCTCGCGTGACTAGACCGCCTCCCGCCTTAGCAATCGACGCCAGCGAGTGGTTTGTCGATGCAGCATGGCGCGAGCACGTCTCGCCTCGGCATTGGCGGCGGTTGCCGGCTCGCGCCGATATCAGCGTGCGGCTGGTCTTGCAGCAGTTGCAGGATCGAGGGGTGAATGCCACGTTCTTCGTGCCTTCGGCCCTCGCGTTCCGCGCGCCCCAGTTGCTCTCGGATGTCGTCGCAGCTGGGCATGAGATCGCGTTGTCGGTGCGTTCGCCGTGGTCGATCGATCAGGTCCCCGAAGCCAAGCGCGTCGCCTTCATTCGTGCGTGGGAAGACGAACGTGCCGAGCTCGAGCGGGTGATCGGCGTGGCTGTGCACGGTTTCAGTTCTTGCTGGCCGGTTCCGTCGGGCGATGCCTGGTGGCACGCGCCGCTCAAGACGCTGGGCTTTGACTACGACGCGACACCGGTCAAGGATGCCAACACCGTCGCGGTTGGCTTGCGAGGCGACACGGCCGGCGCACTAGTGATTGGGTATCGGTTCTCGGCGTGGCAGCTCGACCACGAGCAACCGCGCTTGATGGGGCTGCCGCGTTCCGTGCGCGATGCTCACGAGACGGCGTTGCGCGCTGGTCCCGAACTGTTGGCAGGCTTGTGCGTGGTCGTGGACAATACGGTGGCCCAAAGTCTGCAGTTGGAAGCGCGGGAGCCAGCTCCCGTTCCTGTCGCGCCCGATGACGTGGTCGTCTCGGATGAGAGCGGCGAGCCCGAGTTCGTGCCGCGCGACTTCCGGCGCAAGACCAAGGTGCCGCGGCTTGCGATCATCGTGCCCCTCAAGGACGAGGCCGATGGTGTGCAGGCGCTGTTTCTCGAACTCAGTGCTGTCAAGATCGCGTTGTCCGATGTTGTTGCTTGTGAGTTCGTGCTCATCGATGACGGCAGCACCGACCAGACGTGGTTGCTGTTGGAGCGTACCGCGCGTGCCTATCCCGGCGTGCGGCTCGTGCGTCATGCGCGCAACCGCGGCGTCGCTGCCGCAATCCGCACCGGGTTCTTCGCAACCGACGCGGATTGGGTCGCGTCCATTGACGGCGACTTGTCGTACGACCCGATGGAGCTGCGCAAGATGTTGCAGCACATGCCGGACGCCGATGTGGTCACGGCATCGCCTTACCATCCTGATGGCGGCGTTCGCAATGTGCCGGGCTGGCGATTGTTCTTGTCTCGCACGTTGTCCTGCGCCTATCGCGTCTTGTTACGGAGCCGAGTTTCGACGTGGACGAGTTGCTTCCGCCTCTACCGCCGCGAGTTCGTTGTCGATCTGCCGCTTAAGAACGGCGGCTTCCTCGGCACGGCGGAGTTGCTGGTTCGGGTGCTTCGACGCGGGGGCCGCGTCGTTGAGCACCCATGCATGCTCGAGGCGCGCCTACTAGGGTTTTCCAAGATGCGCGTGGTGGACGTCGTTCTCGATCACATGCGGCTGCTGGTGCTGGTTGCACTGCGCCTGGTCAAGTAGCAGGCCTCGTCGATTGGTGCCGGATCCACTGCCGGGCCTGATCGCGCGATGGCCTTCCGGCTGCTAGCCGGCCGCCGAGTTCGAGCCCTTGCTGGATTCTGCCTGCGGGCGGAAGGATTCGGCCGACGATAGCGTCATCGACCGCTGCCATTCCGCAGGGACCTCGTCCCCGATCAGTTCGCCCCGCTTCAGGAAAGGATAGATCTCCGCATACGTCTTCGTTTCCGTCTCTGAGACGCGACGGCGGATATGCCACGGTCGCAGCCAATCGGGATGCGTGAGCCCAGCGGCGCCGAGCGTTTCGAGGAACGCGTGCACCGTTGCCTCGTGGTAGTTGGCCACGCGTTGGGTCTTCTGTGAGACCACGAGTCCTTTGCTGAGACGGTCGTTTTGGGTGGCGACGCCAACCGGGCAGTCGTTGGCGTTGCAGCGCAGCGCTTGGATGCAGCCGAGCGAGAACATGAAGCCGCGCGCGGAGTTGCACAGGTCGGCACCGGCCGCGATGCGCTGCGCGATTTGGAAGCCGGTGATGATCTTGCCGGACGCGATGATCTTGGTCTGCTGCCGCAGGCCAAAGCCTTCGAGTGCGTTGTGCACGATGACGATGCCGTCGGAGAGCGGCGTGCCGACGGAGTTGGAGAACTCGACCGGCGCTGCACCGGTGCCGCCTTCGCCGCCATCGACGGCGATGAAGTCCGGGATGATGCCCGTTGCGACCATCGCCTTGCAGATGCCGAGCACCTCGGCGCGGTGGCCAACGCACAGCTTGAAGCCGACGGGCTTGCCCGACAGTTCGCGCAGCTTGTCGACAAATTCGAGCAGCCCTCGCGGCGTGTCGAATGCCGAGTGGCACGGCGGCGACAACACGTCTTCACCCATCTCGACGCCGCGAATCCTGGCAATCTCTTCCGTGACCTTCTTGGCGGGCAAGATGCCACCGTGGCCGGGCTTGGCGCCTTGCGAGAGTTTGATCTCGATCAAGCGCACCGTCGGGCGCGCCGCGTTCTTGGCGAACTGCTCTTCGTTGAACGTGCCGTCAGGCTTACGGCAGCCGAAGTAGCCCGTGCCGATCTGCCAGCAGAGATCGCCGCCGTGTTCGAGGTGGTGGTCGCTGATGCCGCCTTCGCCGGTGTTGTGGAAGAAGCCGCCGATCTTCGCGCCGCCGTTCAGCGCGAGGATGGCGTTCGCCGACAGCGACCCAAAGCTCATCGCAGAGATGTTGTAGACGGACGCGTCATAGGGCATGCGCGCGCGTCCCTCACCGATGCGGATGCGTGGGTTCTCGGCTGCTGCTATCGCGAGGATGGAGTGATTGAACCACTCGTAGCCAACTTCGTAGACGTCCCGCTGCGTGCCGAATGGAATCGTCTCGAGTTCGCGCTTCGCCCGCTGGTAGGCCACCGAGCGCAGGCTGCGGCTGAAGGGCATCCCGTCCGTATTGGACTCAATGAAGTACTGATTGATCTCCGGCCGGATCATCTCAAGCAGGTAGCGGAAGTGTCCGACGACCGGGAAGTTCCGCAGCACGGCTCGCCGTGTTTGCAGCGAGTCGCGCACGCCAAGCAGAATGACCGGCACAACTACAATCAGTGCAAACCATGCCGGACTCCAAAGCGATGCAACAACCGCAACCAGCCCAAGCACGAAAGCCGAGATCCCGAAGAACCAGTGACGCATGCCGAGAACCTTACCGTACGAGTGGTGACCTACAGCGGTGGCACTTGGCGTTCTCGACGGGCTAGTTGGCCAACGTAGAACGGATTGAGCAGGTGGGTGAGTGCGGTGGCGTAGAGGTTGACGCGGCCGCGTTTACCGGCCAGCCACAGGGCGCACCAGATCACGAAGCGGATCAAGTGACCTAGCACTAGGCAGAGGCGGATGATTTCGCTCCAGAATCGGCCGTGCCATTGCACGTGGTAGAGCAGCGTGCTCTCGCGGAAGGCGACGAACGTCTTCTTTGCGGATTGCGCGGCGCTCAGGCCGCCGACGTGCAAGAAGTGGACTTCTGGCAGGAATCGCACGACGTGGCCTTTGCGTCGGACGCGTTCGCAGAAATCGGCATCTTCGAAGTACATGAAGAACCGTTCGTCGAAGCCGCCGACGTCCTTGAGCACGTCGCGGTGGATCAGGAAGACGCAGCCGCTGACGCAATCGACATCACCCTTGCCTTCGCGTTGCGGCGCTTCGTTGAGGCGGCCGAGGAACAGCGCGTTGAGCAAGTAGTGGCGCGGCAGGTGCCTCTGCCAAGTGCTGCGTTGGGTGCGCCGTGTTCGTCGGTGATGCGCGGGCCGAAGATGCCGGTCGCACCTTCTGCCTCGTCTACAAAGCCCTCGAGTTGTTCCCAGTCGAGTTCTGCATCGGTGTTGAACAACAGGATCCACTTGCCTGTCGCCGCTTCGAGGCCGCGATTGACGCCGTATGCGAAACCACCGTTCTTAGGTTGTGGCAGCACGCGCGCTTCGGGAAACGCTCGTTGGGCCGCGGCGACGCAGTCATCGCTGCTCTGATCGTCCATGACGATGACTTCGGTCGCGAGGCGCGGGGCATCGAACAGTTGCCCGAGCACCTTGAGCAACAGATCCCGCGTGTTCCAGTTGACGATGACGATCGACAGGGTGGGGGCGGAGCTCATCGGCAACGGATGATGCAGCGGTCTCGCGGCGGTATCTATGCGATGGCACCGACGCTTTGCGTTGCGGGCGGCTCTAGCAGCCAGATCGCCGCGTGAATCGTGGGGTAGGCTGCCAACGGGGAACCATGCGCAAAACCAAGCTCTCAGTCTGTGTGCTGCTGTCGACGGCCTTCGCTGCGGCCCAGGTCGCAACATCTGCTCAGCTCGTCGGCGGCCAAGTCATGGCTGGAGTGAGCATCGCGGCGCCGATGCTGCCAGGGAGTGACGTATGGCCCGGCCTCTCTCGCGCGGCGAACAGTGGTCTCAACGCCGCATCGTTGACCCTGGCGCACGACCTCGACCCAGTTGCCATTGATATGCACTGGCAACTGACTAGCCAGGCGCTCACGAACGGCATCAGCTTGTCCCGCGGCGAGGTTCGCTACGAGTTGCTTTCACCCGTTCTACAAACCGGTGACTTGATCATTGAGTGGGTTCCCTCGACGACAGGCACGGGTCAGGCAATCGTTGCGATTGATGTCTACGACGACGGCTACATCGATACCCACGGTAGCGCGACGATCCCGGTCACCTTCGGTCTAGGCCAATACCCCTTGACGGTTCGCGTGACCGCCGAAGCGCATGCGCAAGCCGGCACGACATCGGGACCATGGGGCAGTTCGTGGAGTTGGTATGGCACGGCTTCTGGGCAACTTCGTATGCGCTTCGTGCCAACGCACGCCACCGCAACGACCGCCGCCGCGCAAACCTGCGCGCCCGCGCCAGCCCTGACCTCTTCCCCAAGCCTCAACGAAGGCATCCAACTCGCAGGCCTCTGCGCCCCAACCGATCACCTCGCCCTCTTCGCCCTAGGCTTCCAAACCATCGACGTAGCCCTCCCGCTGTCCTCCAATTGCCGCTTGCTCCTCACCCCAGTAGTAGCCCTCGTGCACCCCCTCCAGCCCGGGACCGCAATCCACCAACCCGTCACCGTGCCTACCGCCGTCCGCCCCGTGCACTTCCTAGCGCAACTGGTAGCCCTCAACGTCACCACCATGACCCTCACCGCCAGCGATCTAATCCGAACCGACATTCAGTAGTCAGTCTGGTGCCAGCACAGAAACCACATCTGCGCCTTCCTGTGGTGACAACAAAGCCGGCAGCAGTTTCGTCAGCCGCGTGGCGTGCGGGGGAATGATCGGGCGGCGCTCAGATTGTTGTCACCGGCAGAGGGCGAAGATGTGGTTTTTTGTCCTGGCGCCGTACTGACTTCTATATCGTCGGCGTTCGATGAGTGATGTTCTGCATAGTTCTGCCAAGCCTAGTTCGACTGAGTTTCGCGAGAATCGCGAGCACCACCTGCGCACGATCGAGGAGATCGAAGGGCATGTAGCCAAAGCCAAGCTTGGCGGGGGCGAGGAGGCGTGTGCGCGGCACCACAAGCGTGGCAAGCTGCTGCCGCGCGAACGCATCGACGCGCTGTTGGATCCGGGGGCGCCGTTTTTGGAGCTGTCGTCGCTGGCGGCGAACGGGCTCTACAAGGATGCGGCGCCGAGTGCTGGCATTGTCACCGGCGTAGGGCTGGTCGAAGGGCGCGAGGTGATGATTGTCGCCAACGACGCGACCGTGAAGGGCGGCACCTACTTCCCGATGACGGTGAAGAAGCATGTGCGCGCACAGGAAGTAGCACTCGAGAACAACCTGCCGTGCATCTACCTGGTCGATTCGGGCGGCGCGTTCTTGCCACTGCAGGACGAAGTGTTCCCCGATCGCGATCACTTCGGTCGCATCTTCTACAACCAAGCGCGCATGTCTGCGGCACGCATCCCGCAACTTGCGGTCGTGCTCGGTTCGTGCACGGCCGGCGGCGCGTATGTGCCGGCGATGAGCGATGAGAGCATCATCGTCAAGGGCAACGGCACGATCTTCCTCGGCGGCCCGCCGCTGGTGAAGGCCGCGACCGGTGAAGTAGTTACGGCTGAAGACCTCGGCGGTGCCGATGTGCACACGCGCTTGAGTGGCGTGGCTGATCACTTCGCCGAAGACGAGCCGCACGCGCTCGAAATAGCGCGCTCGATCGCACGCCACCTCAACACGCGGAAGCCGCAACAGCTTGCGATGCAGTCGGTGGAAGACCCGCTTTACGATCCCGAAGAGCTGCTCGGCGTGATCCCGAAGGACACGCGCACGCCGTATGACGTTCGCGAAGTGATTGCGCGCCTCGTCGATGGCAGCCGCTTCCACGAGTTCAAGTCGCGCTATGGCGCGACCCTGGTGACCGGCTTCGCACACATCCACGGCATGCCCGTCGGCATCGTGGCGAACAACGGCATCCTGTTTTCCGAGAGTTCCCAGAAGGCCGCGCACTTCGTCGAGCTGTGCAGTCAACGCAAGATCCCCCTGCTGTTCTTGCAGAACATCACCGGCTTCATGGTCGGTCGTAAGTATGAGACCGGCGGCATCGCGAAGGATGGCGCCAAGATGGTGCAGGCCGTCGCAACCGCGCAGGTGCCGAAGATCACGGTGCTGATCGGTGGTTCATTCGGCGCCGGCAACTACGGCATGTGTGGCCGCGCCTACCAGCCACGGTTCCTGTTCACCTGGCCCAACTCGCGCATCTCCGTGATGGGTGGCGAGCAAGCGGCCAGCGTGTTGGCGCAGGTCAAGAAGGACCAGCTCGAAAAGAAGGGTGAGACCTTGTCCGCTGAGGATGAAGCCGCGTTGAAGGCGCCGATCCTCGAGAAATACGAGACCGAAGGCCACCCGCTCTACGCGACGGCGCGATTGTGGGATGACGGCATCATGGACCCGCGCCAGACGCGCTCGGCGCTGGCGTTGGCGTTCTCGGCGACTCTCAATCAAGAGATCCCCGACTGGCAGGCGCCGGTCTTCCGGATGTGATCGCCGCGCCGTGAGGCTGCTGCGAGCCTGCGGTGTCCAGCTTGTGGTTTGAACCGGGTACCGTACGCAAGGCAGGTTCGGCTATGGTCCTGGCCTCATGCGCGAGTTCTCCGAAGATCTTTCCCCTGCCGAGAAGAAGGTCCTGCAAGACGTTCTAGAGGAGGGTGTGCACATCGTGCACGTTCCCCGCAGCGAAGATGGGCCCAGCTTTTCGGCGACGATTGGGCTGTGGTTCCACTTCGAGCAGCCCGAAGTGATCGTGTTTGGAATGCCTGAGGCGGTTGGCGAAGACTTGCTAAATGCGGTCACTGACGCGGCTGACGAAGACAAGCGATTCAAGCATGGCGAGGATCACAAGAACTTGCTCGTGGGCTACACGGTGCGGTTTCTCGACGTACCGAACGAGAAGGTCGCCGAATACCTCGGCACGGCGCAGTGGGTCTACGACGGCGCAGAGTTTCCCGTCGTGCAGTTGATCTGGCCGGACAAGCAGCAGCGCTGGCCGTGGCAGGAAGGTGTTCGCGACGGCTTCCGCGATTCGCAGCCGATCCTCGGGTCCCGCGACGCGTGACCGAACAGCGCCACAGATTAGCGAGCGGCTACTTCCTCGCCTTCTTCTTCTTCCTGCTCGCGATGCTGTTCTGGCTACGCGGCATGGGCCGGCTGCTGTTGCCGGCTGCGTTGCTTGGTCTCGTCGGCTACGGCGTGCATCGCATCATCAAGAAGATACGCGAACCACTTGATGATGCTGAGTAGCTAGCCGACTAGCGCGCGATCACGAACTCAAGTGGTTCGTGGCCGGCACTGCCGACGCTTCTGAGAGTTAGGGTCTCCGGCGACTCGTCAATTAGCAGCGGTCCCGCACCGAACGGATCGTCTAGCGGCTCGCTGTTGACACCGCGACGCATGTCGAGCGCCATGCGCAGCAAGCGCACCGTGCCGATTGAGTGCCGGATCGACTTCTCACACGACACGACGTTGGGGAACATCATTCCTGCGAGGTTGTTGCCGCTCTCAATGACCTCTTTGACAATTTGGTCGGACAAGCGTTGGCGCGCTTGCCAATCGGTCGTGCCACTATTGTTCATGCGATTGTAATTGATCGACGTCATCAGCAACGCATCGGCAAGCATCCATCGAGCAGAGAAGCCGTAGCGCCAGGAGCCGCCGTCGATCCATTCCGTTTGGCTCGAGTCCTTTTGGAACTCTTGCGTTAGGAACAGTAGTTCGCGATCGGTTGGCAGTTGCTCGGGCATCTGCGTGTCGAGCTTGGCAAGGCCCGCAGCAAGCTCTGTCGCCGCATCCGGTGCAAGCGCGCGCAGCGCCTCATCGGTCCATGGCTCGATCGCGATCGCGATCATTGCCATGCTCATCATCTGTTGGATCAGCAAGCCTTCGTTGAAGGTGTCTACTGCCATGCCCAACGAGTCGAGGGTGACGTGAACGCTACCCAGGTCGTCGCCGGCGTTGCGCAGGTAGCGCGTTTCGAATGCCGCTGCGTTGCTGACCCATCGGTAGTCCAGGAAGTTGAGCGTTTGGATGTCGACGGAGTTGGCGCGGGTGATGCGTCGGTGACTCTTGTGCGTACCGGCGCGCAACGCGGCGAGTGCCGGTTGCCAGGCTTCCCGCAGTTCGCCGGCCATCTCCGCAACCTGCTCGTCCGTTTTGTTGACCAGGTCACGCAGCGATTCATCGTTCTTAACGATGCCGCCCATGATCTCGGCGGCTTGCTCGTAGTGCGTGAAGGCGTGCCCTTCGGAAACGCTCCCCCATAGCGGTTCGCGCGTGCCGGGCTGCGCCAGCCATCCGGCACGTAGAGCCTTGTGCGTGTCGATCATCGCACGCCAGCTAGAATTGGTCTTCGATTGCACAACCGCAGCTGACGTCATCAGTAAGACGATCGCGGAGACAATGCCGCCGATCATGCGGCGCTGGCGTTTGCGTGGGGCTTTCACACCCGTTGCTATCGGTCGCTTCGGCCCGTTTTTGGCTACACTGATGGCATGAAGTCCCTGCTTGCGATTGCTCTCGCTGGTGCCGCGATGACACCGTGCCTTTGGGATAGCGACACGCTCGATACCGAGCTGCGTGGCTTGCCCGACGCATTCGACTTGATCGTCGGTAAGTGGCATCGCCACAGCGATGCGTACTACCAGGATCGCGCGGTGAAGCTGTCAACTAAGTCGGTGCTTACGTTGGCGGACTACGACGACCTCGCCGTCGCCTACGAGCACCTCGATAAACGCGATCAGGCGATCGAAGTGATGGCGGGCAAGGCGGTGGCGTTAGCGGCCAAGCCCGATAAGGAACATCAGTATCGTTACCATGCGAACCTCGGCACGTTCTACGCGCATGCGGGCAAGTTCGACGATGCGCTGCGCGAGTTGCGCACGGCAGTCGAGATCAATCCTGGCGCGCACTTCGGTCGTGAGGTGTTCCAGATCGAGTTGATCGAATACGTGGCCCACGCCAAGAAGGAGCCTGAGGTGTGGCGGCTGCACAGTAGCTTGCGGCACGCGGGCTATTACGTGCAGCTCTCGCTTGCGAGCGCGGCGATTAGCACGGACCCCGTGACCTACAAGCCGCGAGTCGGATGGAACGGCACGCGTAAGCTCGACTGGGACGCTGCCTACAAGGCGCTTGCCGGCATGCTGCGATTTGGCGGCCTCGAAGGTGCGGAGCTGTATCGCGGGATGGGTGAGCTCTATCTGTCCAAGGAGCACCTCAATCTTGCGTGGTGGGCCTACGGTCGTGCGATCGAAAGTGGCCATCCCGCTGCGGCGAACTTGGAGATGCTTCGCAAGACGATCGAGAGTCACTGGAACGAAGCGCGACCACACAAGAGCACCGGCCACGTCAATCCGACCAAGGCCGACTACGACTCGAAGCGCGCCGAAGCAGACGAGTGGCTTGCGCGGTTCCAAGAGGCCGAGGCAGCAGCGATCGCGCGCGGCGAGGATGTTGGTTCGGATCAGGCGCTCAAGTCGCTGTTGGATGTTGCGAACGGCAATGCGATCGACGCGGCTGACGACGAGCAGTCATCATTCGGTTGGCGCGCAACCACGTTGATCAGTTGCATGTGCTTGTTCGGCATCTTGTTCTTCTTGCGCATGCGCGCGGGCAAGGCATGAGCGCGAGCTATCCTCGCGACATCCCGCCGCTGTGGTTGCTGTTGACGACGGCCGCAATGGTGACGCTGCACTTCACGCTGCCACTGCAGATGCTGGTGATGGATCCATGGCGCAACCTCGGTTGGATCGTCATCGCAGCCGGCGTTTTGTTGGTCGTGCTCAGCGCCTTCCGGTTCAAGCGCGCCGGCACCGGCGTGCGGCCATTTAGCGAAGCGACCACGGTGGTCTCCGGCGGCGCGTTCCGTTGGACGCGCAACCCGATGTACCTGGGCATGGTGACAGTGACCGTGGGTGTGGCAATTTGCCTCGGGAGCGCCTCCCCGTTGTGGCTGCCCGTGATGTTGTTTTTTGTCCTCGACCGGCGCTTCGTTCGGCGTGAGGAAGAGTTTCTACGTCTGTCGATGGGAACGGCTTACGACGAGTACTGTGCACGAGTACGGCGCTGGATCTGAGTCGGGCATCCGCATTGTCGTCTGACACCGGGGCGCCGTTTGTCTCCAATAAGCGCTCGCCAGCCTGGCGACGCATCCACTGGAGACCCCAAACGAGGCCCCAAACAATGTTGAAGCTAGCGTCCCTCTCTTCGCTTCTCGCCGTCAGCCTGGTTCTCACCAGCTCGCTCACGGCCCAGATCAGGCGATTGCCTGGTTTGCCGATGGTTCCACCGCCAGCTGGTGCGCCCGGATTAGTCGCCCAACCGCTGTTCGGTAACGAGACGAAGGCTCAGCCGACGCGCGGCGTTCGCATCCAGCCCGCGCGCAAGTCCGTCAAGCCCGACCCCGCAACGCGCGGCGTCAAGAGGAAGGGCGCGGCCCTCAAGTCAGCAGTCAAGAAGGTCAAGGCACTGCCTTGGAACAAGCGATTCAAGGACGCGCAGACGAAGTCGCGTCGAAGTGGCAAGCCCATCCTGATGCTGCAAACGCTCGGTGAGCTCGGCGGCCTTGCTTGAAGCGCGTTGCAATCGCTGCGGGGCGTGACCCTGCCGGACAACGACGTTATCGATTTCATTGGCACCCGCTTCATCCTTGCTCATCGCAACATTGAGAAGGACGAGCATGTGGGGATGTCGCACGGATACAGCCCGAGTCAGTCGGCCGTTGGCACGACCAATGGTGCTGGCCCGCGCAACGTGCAGTTCTTGATCCTGGCCGCCGACGCAACCGTGCTGCATGCGCTGCCCGGCTTCTGGCATCCGGAAGACTTGATCCCCGAACTGCAACTCGCGTTCGAGATCAACCGCCTCTACTTGGATGAGCAGAAGACCTACGACCAGAAGGCGACGATGTACGAGATGCTGCACAAGTCGCACATGCGTCGTCATGGTGCCGAAGCCATCCGTCGTGGCCAATGGCAGAACTTCGACCGCCATGTTGAGACCAGTCGCGTGAAACGCGAAGAGCGCGACACGTTCCGCACGCTGGCCGATGGCAAACTGCAGTTGAAGTCGGTGCCCGAAGTCATTCACGATCGAATGCTCGCCCGTCGCTTCAAGAAGCTCGACGACTTCGACCTCGAGAGCTTCGTCGACTACGGTCGCGCGTTCTACGACAACAACCACGGTGAGAAGGGGCGGAGCTTCTCGAAGGCCGAAGGCGCGAATCGCAAGCGCTCTACGGCACTTGCTAAGAAGCGCAAAAAAGAGGTCCGAGAGGCTGCTCGGATCGCCAAGAGCGAAGAGCGCCTGTCGCGTCGCAAGCGCTAGGCGCCGAGAGCCCTACACATTGAGGCGAGATTGAGTTGCAGTTTGTAGTCGGTGGATGAGAGACCGCCGGCTGCAACAGACCCCGAAGGGCGCCCACATTGATGGCAGTCGATGTGGGCGCATTAATGTACCGACGAATGCGTTGGGCTAGCGCCTAGCGCGGGCGGACTAGCCGCCGATCGTGATCTTCTTCGCGGCCACCGTTGCGATCTCGTCGCTATCCTCGGTGATGCGCACCATGCGGTCCGGAGTGACGTCCTTAAACGTCTGCGTCTTGCCGGTGCGCGGCCAGTGGACTTCGAGCACATCGATCTTGCTCGCCTTGCCCATGCCGATCGTCTGGCGAAGCGGGTTGGCACCAAAGCTGCCGCCGCTGTTGACGTGGCGATACACGGAGCGCGTCTTGCCGTCTTCGGTGATTACTGCGTGGATCCTGGCGCCGATGCCCGAACGGTTGCTCTCGGTGCCGACGAGCTGCACACACAGCCAGTGGTTGCCGAAGCCGGGGTTCTCGAACAGCGTGTTGTAGGCCGGGTCGCCGACGTAGGCGCCGCCCATCACGGAGTAGACGTCGAGGTCGCCGTCGAAGTCGAAGTCCGCGAACGACACGCCGTGGCCCTTTTGCAGGTGGGCGAAGCCGCCAGCCATGCTGACGTCG
>JBNMND010000122.1:0-14516 GCA_051274975.1 Planctomycetota bacterium
TGGTTGTCGGCGCTGAGGCCGCGGGCGTTTCTAGTCAGTGGCTGCAAGCGGCCGACCAGCATGTTCACGTTCCGTTGTGCGAGCCGGTCGAGAGCCTCAACGTCGCGGTCGCGGCGGGGGTCTTGTTGTTCGAAGCCCAGCGGCAAAGGCGGTAGGCAACGCGATGACGTTGTTCGGTGACTTGAGTGAAGATGGCGCGGAGAAGCGCAGCGCGCCGCTTGCCCCGCTGGCCGAGCGCATGCGTCCGGCGTCGCTAGACGAATACTTGGGCCAAGAGAAACTGCTTGGCACCGGTCGTTCGTTGCGGGCAGCGATTGAACAAGGTGTCGCTGGATCGCTGATCCTGTTTGGCCCGCCGGGTGTCGGCAAGACGACGCTGGGACTGCTGATCGCGAGCCACGCAGACTTGCACTTTGAGCCATTCTCGGCGGTGTTGGCTGGTGTCGCGCAAGTGCGGACAGCGGTCGCCGACGCGATTGCCCGTCAGAAGCGTGATGGTCGCGGCACGTTGTTGTTTGTCGACGAGATCCATCGATTCAATAAGGCTCAGCAGGATGCTTTCCTGCCGCACGTCGAACGTGGCGACATCGTTTTGGTTGGCGCGACCACCGAGAACCCATCATTCTCGATCAATGGAGCATTGCTGTCGCGGTGTCGCGTTGTGCCGTTGCAGCCGTTGCCACCTGACCAGATCGTCGGCCTTGTGCGTGCGGCGTTGGCGGACAACGAACGTGGCCTTGGCGTGCGCAGCTTGACGATTGGCGATGATGCCGCAGCACGCCTCGCCGCGTTGTCGGGTGGTGATGCGCGGCGCGCGTTGGTTTGCCTTGAGGCTTGTGCCGCGACTTGCGTCGACGGCGATGCCATCGATGAAGCGATGATCGTGGAGGCCTTCCAGCATCGCGCCCTGTTGCACGATAAGTCTGGCGATCATCACTACGACCTGTTGTCGGCGTTGCACAAGAGCCTGCGGAACTCTGACGTGCAGGCAGCGGTCTACTGGTTGGCGCGCGCGCTTGAGGCTGGTGCGGACGCGCAGCATACCGCCCGCCGGTTGGTGGCCGTGGCGGCCGAGGACGTAGGTCTGGCGGATCCAATGGCCTTGCAAATCGCAATGGCGGCGGTGCAAGCGGTTCAGTTCTTGGGGTTGCCCGAGGGCCGACTGCCGTTGACCGAGGCCGTGATCTACCTTGCTGCCGCGCCCAAGAGTAATTCGGTGACCAAGGCGATCTCGGTTGCCATGCAGGCCGTGCGCGATGGTGAGCAGCACCCTGTGCCACTGCACCTACGTAACGCATCTGGAGGCGTGGCCAAGGATCTGGGGCACGGCAAGGGCTACATCTACGCGCACGACACGTCGGCTGGGGTGGCGGCCATGCAGTGCTTGCCGGACGCGTTGCGCGGCGCGAAATACTACCATCCCGGCTCGCGCGGTTTTGAGCAGCGCATCGCGGAGCGCATGCGCGACAACGACAAGCATCGTGAGCTTGGCCGTGGCTGACGACGTGCTGTTCGGCGTCGCTGGCTGGTCGTATGCCGACTGGAAAGGTGTTGTCTACCCGCGCGGCTGCAAGGACACCCTGCGCGCCGTTGCCGAACGGGTGTCGCTGGTCGAGATCAACAGCACCTTCTATGCAGTTCCGTCGGTCAAGAACTGCACTTCGTGGGCAAAGCGCACGGAAGATCTAGGCACGCAGTTCACTGCCAAGTTGCCGCAAGAGTTCACTCACCGGCGACAGTTTGATGCGGCGTTGATCGAGGCCGTCATCGAAGGTTTCGCACCGCTCGCCTGTTCTGGTCGGTTGATTGGCTTGTTGGCACAGTTCAACCACCAGTTGCAACACAACCAAGCTGCCGTTGATTTGATTCGCCGCCTGTCGGATGCGTTCTCTGATACTGCGCCGATGTTTGTCGAGGTGAGGCACAAGTCGTGGAACGCGACGCAGGGGCTCACCACTCTCGCCGAGCATGGTGTCGGAGTGTTGGAATTGGATTACCCAGGAATGGTCGGTGGGTTCTCGCGCGATACGACCGGCGTGCGTGCAGATGGTGTCGCCTACTTCCGTTTGCACGGCCGCAACCGTTCTTGGTTTCGACCGGGAGCCGGTCGTGATGAGGTCTACGACTGGCGGTACTCGCCTGATGAGGTGGCGCAGCTTTGGAAGCGGGTGCAGCGGATCCGCGAAGGGTCGACGCGCACGATCGTGGTTGCCAACAACCACTTCCACGGCAAAGCCATGGAGGTCGTCGAGGAGCTGCTTGCTCACTACCGTCAAAGCATGTCATCCGTGAACGAGACGGAAGAGCCACGTTCCTGAGCCGGCTGCGCTTGCTCGTGCCGTGTCACCGACTGGCCCTGTCGGTGTCTCGCAAGCGCGACACAATTGCACTGCGAGCCCTCAGGAGCTGCTCATGACGCCCGTCGCGCCGATCAGATCGTTGGCACGGCGGTTGCTTAATATCCGATTCACGAGGATGACCCCATGCGCTTCCAACTACCGATCCTTCTTCTAGCTTCGCTTCTCACTGCCTGTGGCAGCAGCCGCCGTCGTAGCGCGGTCGTCGTGCAGCAGCCGCGTTTGGTGTCGGTTCTCGTCGAGGTCTACGACCCGGTCACGAACCTTGCTTGGGAGAACGTGTCGGTCCGCATCGTTGAGTCCGATCAGGAGTGGTCAGGGTGCACTTGTGAGAGCCCTTACCTCGATTGGTTCCTGACCGATGCGACTGGGCGTGTGCTGCTCGACGAGTATCTGCTCGCAGATGCGGAGGTTGGATTCGTAGAAGATTCGACTGGCGCTGCTGTCTTGGCACCGGATTTTGACCAAGACGACGCGACCATCGTGTTGGAAATCGATGCCGTTGGATTCGCGCCGGTGTTCGTGGAAGTGCCGATCTCGTGGGCCGATCCCGACGTGTTCGTGGAAGTGCCGTTCTTCTAATATCGACCTCGGGGTAGGGAAAACCCGAGGTCGCCACCTGGCCCGCGGGCAATCCCCGATGGGGTAGGTCCTATCAAGGGAGATGCGGCCAACGCCGATGGTGGTGGAAAGCCATTCGGCTCATAGGACAAAGCACTTGGATACGATTCTTCTCGTCAACGACTCGTCAACGCTGACTAAGGTGTTGTCTGCACACTTTTCGCAGGCCGGGTATCGCGTGATTGCGGTTGCTGACGTCATCAGTGCTTATCAATCGTTCATTCGGAACGACATCGATCTCATACTCACTGACTACATCCTCGGAAATTGCGAGGGTCTTGAGATCATCGAGACCTTCCGCAGTAAGAAAGCGAATGCGACGCTGCCGATTGTCGTGTTCACGGCACTTGAGGATGAGGACACGGCCGCACGCTGTATGGAGGCTGGGGCTGACCTTGTGCTGGCCAAGAGTCATGGCACCGACCGACTGGTTAGCCAGATCCAGAAGCTGATTGATGAGTGCAAAGCGAAGAAGCCTAGCTTCTCGCTCGATCAAGATATGGGGCGCTGCATCGTCAAGGCCACGGTCGACGTGTTCCAGACAATGATGAATCTGCGTTTGGAGGCTGGTGAGGTTTCCATCGAGAAAGCTCAGATGCGCCAGGCCGAGGTGATCGGCAGCATTGGCGTCGCCGGTTTCTTGACGGGTTCGATTTCGGTGTTCCTGCCTCGGTCGATCGCCGCCAAGGCGGTTGCCTCGATGTTGATGATGGAGCCCGATGAGTTGTCCGATGGCGACCTTGTGGATGCGATCGGCGAAGTGACCAACATGGTTGGTGGCGGCATCAAGACCGAGCTGTTTCAGAAGGCGCCGCTATTCGATATCGCCGTTCCGTGCGTTTACATGGGCGACGACCTGCAACGCCGAACAGTCAGCAATGACCTTTGCTTCTTCGCACCCTTCACGTTGGACGGGGAAAGCTTCTCGGTCGAGTTCCTGATGGTGACCAAGAAGGCGGGGGGCACGGGCGTGCAAGCGTCCGTGGTCGATAGCATGCAGAAGTCCTGATCACGCTTGGCGCCTAGCGCTGTGCACCGCAAACTCGCGGTGTGAGCCGCGATGCCCAAAGCGATCCCGACCTGCACCGTTCACGCCGACAGCGGTTGTTGAATGCACTGGGTCCTGGAGTCTTGTTATTGCCGACTGCGCGGGAGACCGTGCGCAATGGCGATGTGCACCACGAGTATCGACCTGGGTCGGACTTCCACTACCTGACGGGCTTTTCCGAGCCGCAGTCGGTGCTGGTCGCTTGGCGGATCGACCGCCAGTCGCACCACGCGATTCTGTTCGTTCGCGAGCGCGATCCCGAGCGCGAGACCTGGGATGGGCCTCGCTACGGCGTGCGTGGCGTCAAGAAGGCCTTCGGCGTCGACGAGGGGCGTGCCATCGGCGATCTCTGGCAGGACCTTGCCAAGCTCGCTCCGCTTGATGGACGACTGTTCCACACGCTTGCGCAAGACTCCGGCTTCGATCAGAAGTTGATGGCGGCGTTCGCTCGCAGCCGGGCTCGGCAGCGCCGCACGTTGTTGCCGGCGCATCCGATCTTCGAAGATCCGGCCCCAGCGATTGCAGGCCAGCGCTTGGTCAAAGATGCGGCCGAGCTTCTGGCTATGCGTCGAGCTGCCGAACTGACCGAGCAGGGGCACATCGCGGCGATGCGCATGACTCGCCCTGGGATGCACGAATACGAAGCGCAGGCGCATCTCGAAGCCGCCTTCCGTTGTGGTGGGAGTGCCCGCAACGGTTACCCCTCGATTGTCGCCAGTGGCCCGAACGCCTGCGTGCTGCACTACCACGACAACGACCGCAAGATGCGTGCGGGTGACTTGCTACTAATCGATGCTGGTGCCGAGTTCCTTGGCTGCACGGCGGACGTGACGCGCACCTTCCCTGTCAGCGGACGATTCACCCCGGCCCAAGCAGCGGTTTATCGCGTGGTTCTACGTGCGCAGGCCGCGGGTATCCGAGCGTGCAAGGCTGGATCTCCATGGGACAGTGCCCACAAGGCATGTCAGCGATCGCTGACGACGGGTCTAGTTGGTCTCGGTGTGCTGCAGGGCAACGTCGCGAAGCTCGTCAAGGATGCGGCGTTCAAGCCCTGGTATATGCATGGCACGAGCCACTGGCTTGGCCGGGATGTGCACGACGTCGGCGGCTACCAGTCTGTGGAAGGCGTTGCGGACCCGATGCCGGTTGGCTCCGTTCTGACGGTCGAGCCAGGGCTCTACTTCACCAAACGTGATACGCGGGTGCCGAAGGAACTCCGTGGCATCGGCATTCGTATCGAGGACGATATCTTGGTCACTAAGCGAGGCCCTGAGGTGTTGACGGCGGGGGCCCCCAGGTCCATCGCCGACATCGAGCGGCTGATGCAGCGATAGTTGCTAGCCGCTCTAGGTGATCGTGCCACGGACTGCGCCGCAGAGAACCGCGGCCGCGCCGGTAGCTACATGCCGGTGCCGCGCAAGACGACGCGCACCGTGTGGGCGATCAGCTTGAAGTCCAACCACAAGGACCAGTTGTCGATGTAGTAGAGGTCCATTTCGACCCACCGCTTGAACGACACTTGATTGCGGCCGTAGACCTGCCACACGCACGTGAGGCCCGGCTTGATGGAAATGCGGCGCCGCTGCCACCAAGTGTATTTGTCGACTTCGCTTGGGATCGGCGGGCGTGGCCCGACCAAGCTCATGTCGCCGGACAGCACGTTGAGCAATTGAGGCAACTCATCGATGCTGAACTTACGCAGAATGCGGCCGATCGACGTGATCCGAGGATCGTCGTCGAGCTTGAATGCCGGGCCGTCCTGTTGGTTCGCTGCGCGCAGCAATTCTTGCTGGGCGTGCGCGCCGACTAGCATCGTGCGGAGCTTGAGGCAGCCAAAGCTTCGTCCGGATTTGCCGATGCGCGTTTGGCGGTAGAAGATCGGTCCACGGCTCGTCAGTTTGACCGCCAATGCGCAGGCGATGATGACTGGGAACAGAGCCAAGATGCCGAACAGGGCGCCGGCCACATCTATCGCACGCTTGCCAATGGCAGGCAGTGAACTGTCGGCCATCGCTTGTACGTTGATGCCCGGCCGGTTGGCGCTCCAGGTCATGCCGACGCGCATGTCGTCGACATCCAAGAACGACGGGAAATACTGCGTCTGAAGTCCGAGCGCTTCACAGGTGTCAATCGACTGGTGGACCTCACCGGTGATCGCGTCGTCCGAGGGGCTCACGAATGCGATGTCGATCTCGTTGCGCCGCAGGGTCTCGGACAAGGTGCTCATGTCACCCAGTTGAGCCAGGTGCGGCATGTTCTGTGCGTTCTCGTTGGCGAACGGCACGAACCCGACGAAGTCGACCGCCTCGGTGACGTCTTGTGTTGACGAGAGGGCGCGCGCACTCGGGCAGGCACCAATGACAATGGCGCGTAGGCGATCTATTGGAATGCCAGCCGATGTTAACGATGACGCTAGGCGCGCGAAGCTCAGCAGGCCGAGGCCCGCGAACAGCACGAGCCAGATGTTCAAGTTGCTCGGCTGCACCAGGGTCATGGTCAGCATGCCGGCAATGCCCCACGTCGCCGCCCAGGCTTCGGTGGTGCGCCGCAGTGAGAGCGCAAGGGTGCGGCTCGGCGGGACGAGATTGACGCCAATCCGGCGTGCGATCAGAATCCAGATGACGCCAAACACCACCCACAGTCCCATTGCCTCCAGCAGGGTACTGCTCGACGAATCCGCGCCACTACCTGCCCACAGACCGGCGCAACTCAGTGCGGCCAGAATGCACAGTAGTTCGGCCGTGGTGGTGGCCAGTTGACGAGGAGAGCGAGACATCGGAGGTGGGGCGGGCGGTTCTAGTAGGTTTGGTGCTTCCGATTTACGTGCGGAGGCATTGGATTTATCGGTCGTGAGTGGATGGTTTGGGCAACGGTTGAAGCGATTGTGTGTGGCAACTGCACGCGGGATTTCTGCCGAATCAAAAAGGGATTTGTGATGCCTCGGGTTTCCCCCGATCCCATCGGGGGCATGGCACCAAGGGATGCGTCGGGATGCCACTTAGGCCGCCACGATTTTTGTCTCGATTCAGCCGCTTGAGCGCAGCGCTGCTAGTTGTTTCGCGGGTGATGCCCCGGGGACTAGTGTTAGGGAGCCAATGACGGCGAGTAGCATTTGCCACTATACGCCGATCTGCTCAAAGTAGCTGACGGCGATGAAGTCCATGCAGTGCATGAACAGGACCGTGCCGAGTGCCCAGGTGCAAAGGCAATACGTGCGCCCTGCTTCGGGCAATCGCATGTTGCGAGAGATGCCTACGAACGCAAACAGGATGACTGCAGCAAGTGCGGCGAGCCGGAAAACGCCGCCATAGACGCCTTCGCCGACGTCTTGGTTGGTGATGTCGTGCAGGCCGGGCCCTCAGTGCCCCGTGCCATGGGTTCCTGCCTGCCATCACTCGTGGAAGTAGACGAAGAACTTGTCGACGAGGTGGTAGCGGTGCCACCCGGTCGAGCCGCCGACGATGTCGATGCGGGCCAGAAGGTGCCAAACCGGCTGCTTCATCAGGATGAAGTGAAGCACGCACAGCCTCCGCAGGATCAGCCAGTGCAGTCAGCGTAGCGAACCCCGGATGAGGAATGTCGCGGCGCCAATCATGCCGAAGCCGAGTGCCATTACCGGGGTGCTCGAGGCGCACATGGCGATGATGAACAGGGTGGCCAAGCCAGCGCCGATGGACAGTAGCCCCAGCGCCACGACGCCAACTTGGTGGATCTCAGTAGAACCACCGAAGTCCGATCCGGCCTGGGCCGGAATGGGGTCTTGGAACAGAAGCGATAGCACTTGGCTTACGGATTCACGATTGCGTAGGTCACGATGGACCTAACATGCTTTGCTCGGCCCCTTGGCTTGACCACATGCTCGATACTGTGGGAGCTTCAGCCAACAGGTTGCCGTGGTTGAAGATGATTGGGGCGCGCCCCCTTGATTCCAGAACTAGCAGGTTCTCACAACAATCAACTTCCCCTACGCCTAACACAGACTCGTGAGCTCGAAGCAACTGCGCGGCTTGTTTACCACCTTCCTGGCCTTTGCGTTGGCGTCCTGCGCCTCAGCGCCCCCGTTCGACACCAAGGGCGTCGCTCAGGAGTGGGCTGCCCATATGCAACGCGACTATGTCGTCCGTGCTGGCGATAGCTTGTCGGTTCGAGTAGATCTTGCGATGTCGACTACGGAGTCAGTCGCGCCGGCGGACAACGTGCAAGCAGTCATCGTTTCGCCGACTGGCACGATCGATTTGCGTCGATTGCCGGGCCCGCTGCAAGTGGCTGGTAAGTCTGTTGGCGAAGTTCGCTCCATCACCCTTGCCGCCTACAAACGCGAATTCGACGATGTGCACATTGGCGTGCAGTTGAACGAATCGGCCCTGCAATTAATCTACGTGTGCGGCGAAGTCAAAGCGCCAGGTGCCCTACCGTTCTCGCCGGGCATGACGATGACGCAAGCGATCGCGCAGGCCGGCAGCTTCGACATCACGATCAAACACAACGACGTGCGGATCCTGCGCATCAACCAGGACGGTACGCAGCGCACGTTCCGGGTTGACATGGATGCAGTGTTGCTCGATGAGCAGCCCGACTTCCTGCTATTGCCGGGTGACGTGATCTATGCACAGACCTCGGCGATTGCCGAGCTGGGCAATTGCGTTGAGCTATACATTCGCCGCCTGTTGCCGTTCCAGATTGGCGGCCCGGCGCTCGGCACGATCAACTAGTCGCCGATCCGCTGACTTTCCGATTCGCATGAGCGAATCGCTACGACCGTTGCGAGTCTGCATGGTGGTGCACGCCTACTACGAGGGCGATGCACGGGTGATGCTACGCCGAGTCCCTGGTGGCCCATGGTCATCTAGTCGATGTGTTGTCACTGCGGGCACCTGACAAGCCCAAGCGCGAACAGATTCGCGGGGTCGAACTGCACCGCCTGCCGTTGTCGCGCCGTCGCGGCGGCACGCTGCGCTACCTATTCGAATACCTCTGGTTCACGCTGGTGTGCTGACGTTGCGCTGCCGGCGCTACGACGTCGTGCACGTGCACAACATGCCAGACTTCCTCGTCTTCGCCGCATTCTGGCCGCGCCTGTTTGGGCGCAAGGTCGTGCTCGATGTGCACGACTTGATGCCGGAGGTCTACTGCAGCAAGTTCAAGATCAGCATCAAGCATCCCTGGATCTGGCTGATTCGATTGCAGGAGTGGATCTCGCATCGCTTTGCTAACGCCTGTGTGTTCGCAACCGAACAATTCCGACAAGGTGCAATTGCTCGCGGTACCGTGCGTGAGAACCGTTCGATCGCCTGCATGAACGCCGCGGATACGACGTTGTTTGATCGCCACGCGCATCCATGGACCGGGCCCGAAAATCCTGGCGAGTTTGTGATGCTCTACCTCGGTACGGTGTCGCATCGTCACGGCGTCGACCAGTGTGTTCGTGTCTTACCGCTAGTGCGCGACAAGATCCCTGGCATCAAGCTGCTGATTCACTGCAAGTTGTTCGAGGGCGAAGGTCAGCCGCTGCAAGAACTGAAGGACATCGCCAAGGAACTCGGCGTTGAGGATCTGCTCGAAATCGGTCCGTCATTGCCGCTGCAGGAAGTGCCGCGGGCGATGAGCCGCGCGTCAGTTGGCGTGTTCACGTCGCACATGGATGTGCACATCGACATGGCGCTGTCCCTCAAGGTCCCTGAGTTCATCGCGATGGAAGTGCCCGTGGTCTCTGTGCGCACGTCGATCATGGAGTCGCTGGTCAGGGGCGACGAGGTGCTGATGTTTGCCGATGGCGACCACCACGCCTTCGCCGATTGCTTGGTGAAGTTGCACGAGGATCCTGGGTTCAGCCGCCAGATGTCGGAGCGTGCCCGCCGGTTCACGCAGGACCATGGCTGGGAGGGCGAGTTTGGCGGTTACTGGCAGTTGTTGAGCCGCTTGACGGGCTAGGACCTGTCCGCCACTGCGACTGCGCACCAATCCGCTTGAGAACTGCGGAGAACTCGGCGTAGCAGAGCTTGGTCACACGATGGCGTGGGCTCTAGCATGGTTGGCCCATGAAAATCGCCTGCATCGGTGGTGGCCCGGCGTCGCTCTACTTCGCCATCCTGCTCAAGAAGCGTCTGCCGTCGGCTGAGGTCGACATCTACGAGCAGAACAAGTCGGACGATACGTTCGGTTGGGGCGTCGTGTTCTCAGATGAGACGCTCGGCAACTTCGAGGAGGCCGATCCCGAGAGCTTCCAGCGCATCCGCGAGAACTTCGCCTACTGGACGGACATCGACACGTTCTACGGCGGCGAGCAGGTCACCAGCACGGGGCACGGTTTCTGTGGCTTGGCACGCAAGCAACTGCTGTTGCTCTTGCAGGAGCGATGCAAGGAGCTCGGTGTGCGCATGCACTTCGAATACCTCGTTGAGAACGTCGACGAACTCGCCAAGAGCCACGACCTTGTGGTCGCCGCCGACGGCGTCAACTCAAAGGTGCGCGAGCGCTACGCGCAGTCCTTCCAACCGAGCCTCGATTGGGGCAAGTGCAAGTTCGCTTGGTTTGGCACGACCAAGGAAATGACCGCGTTCACCTTCGTCTTCAAGGAGACCGAGTGGGGACTGTTCCAGGTGCACGCGTATCCGTTTGAGAAGGGACTTGGTACATGGATCGTCGAGTGCCGCGAAGAGACCTGGAAGAAGGCTGGTCTCGACAAGCTGAGCGAAGAAGAGTCCGCCGCATTCTGCCACCGGCTGTTCGCCGAGCATCTTGAAGGCGAAGAGCTGCTCATCAATCGCTCGATCTGGCGCACCTTCCCGACGGTTCGCTGTGGCTCGTGGCGCCACGAAAACGTTGTGTTGCTCGGAGACTCGGCGCACACCGCGCACTTCTCGATCGGGTCGGGCACCAAGCTGGCGATGGAAGATTCGATCGCGCTTGCCGATGCGATTTGCGCAAACCTCGATTCCGTTCCCAGTGCGTTGGAGGCTTACGAGAACGCCCGCCGCATCGACGTAATCAAGACGCAGCGCGCCGCGCAAACCAGCCTTGAGTGGTTCGAGAACAGCGAACGCTATGTCGGCCAGACCCCGCAGCGGTTCGTGTTCAACTTGATGACGCGCAGCAAGCGCATTACGCACGACAACCTGGAGACGCGCGATCCAGAGTTGGTCAAGCGGGTCGATCAGATGACGGCGCGTGAAAACTGCGTCAGCGACGAGAACGTGCCGCCGCCGGCTTTCCTGCCGTTCCAGATCGGGGATGTGACGTTACCCAACCGTGTCGTCGTGTCGCCGATGTGCCAATACTCGGCAACGGATGGCGTTCCGGATGAATGGCACCTGGTGCACCTTGGCAGCCGCGCCGTCGGCGGAGCTGGACTCGTCTTCACCGAGATGACCAACGTCACCGCGGACGGTTGCATCACCTCAGGCTGCACCGGGATGTGGAACGACGACCAAGAAACGGCATGGCGCCGCGTCGTCGACTTCGTGCATCAACACTCCGCGGCCAAGATCGGAATGCAGCTGGCGCATGCCGGCCGTAAGGCGTCGTGCAGCCGTCCATGGGAAGGCGACGCGCCGTTGCGCGATGGTGGCTGGCAGTCCATTGGCCCGTCGGCGATGCCGTTTGGCGCTAACTGGCCGGCACCGAAGGAAATGGACCGCGCCGAGCTCGATCGCATCCGCGATGCCTTCGTGGCAAGCGCCGAACGCTGTCAGCGTGCCGGCTTCGACATCGTTGAGTTGCACATGGCGCACGGCTACTTGCTGTCGAGCTTCCTGTCGCCACTGTCGAACACGCGCACCGACGAATACGGCGGTTCGCTTGAGAACCGCGCGCGCTACCCGCTCGAAGTCGCGCGTGCCGTGCGCGCGGTTTGGCCGTCCGGCAAACCGCTGTTCGCACGGATCTCGGCGACCGATTGGTTCGACGATGAAGATCGTGGCTTCACTGTCACCGAAGCCGTGCAGGTTTCGAAGTGGTTGTGCAAAGCTGGCGTGGACGTCATCGATGTGTCGTCCGCCGGCAACGTGCCTGAGTCCAAACCGCAGTATGGCCGCATGTATCAGTTGCCGTTCGCCGAACGCATTCGCTACGAAGCGAACGTGCCGGTTATGGCGGTTGGCGCGATCCAAGGCCTCGACCACGCCCACACCATCATCGCCGCGGGCCGCGCAGATCTGTGCGCGATTGCGCGTGGCTTCCTCGCCGACCCATACATGGTGCAGCGCGAGGCGGTGCGTCGGGATGTCGCGCAGCACAATTTCCCGCCTCAGTATCTCGCGGCCAAGTCCGTTCGTTAGTCGTCTAGGGGCCATGCCGTTCGCCGGCTAGGATTGGGGCCCGCGTCGCGCGGTCCGGATTTGGCAATTGTCATTGGAGTGCGCGAATCGTCCGCGAACTCCAGGAGACTCATGCCGCTAGCCCGCCTCGCATTTCTGTTCCTCACGTTGGCATCGCTCACGGCTCAGGAACAGTCGTTGGGCTTCGAGAAGGGCAAGCTCGACACACTGCCGCGATCTTGGTTCGTGGCGCAGCAGAACGGTTGGACTGCGAAGCTCGTTGCCGGAAACACCCCAGCCGGCGACCGGTTCTTGCAGTTGGCCTCCAGTGAGCAATCGAAGGGGGCCGGCAACGTCATGAGTCGGGTCGCCGACGTCGCTTCCTTCGCTGGTAAGAAGGTGCGTTTACGCGCCAAGATCCGAGTCGCTGGCGAAGGGCGCGCGCAGATGTGGCTGCGCGTCGATCGCAAAGGTGGGCAGCCTGGAGCCATCGACAACATGGGTGATCGGCCGCTGACTCTCGACCGTTGGGCCGAAGCGGTCATCGAGCTGGATGTTGCTTCGGACTCGGTTGGCATGATGCTTGGCGTGCTCGCGTTTGGTGACGTAACGGTGTCGATCGACGAGGTGACGATCGAGGCGGTCGGTGAGAGTGCCAAGCTGCAAGAGGCAACGGCTGCATCGCCGCTGAGTGAGCGCGAGTTGCGCAATGCGATGGCCGCGTCGCGGTTGCTCGGCTACCTGTGGTTCTTTCATCCCAGTGAGGCTCTGGTCGAACTGGAGCGGTGGGACAACTTCACGGTGAGTCTGCTTGAGGCCGCACTGCCGGCAAGTGACGACCAAGAGCTTGTCAGTAAGCTCGCCGCGTTCGTGCACCCGTTCGCGCCAACCGTCGAACTGTGGACTGGTGGCGATCAAGCGCGAGCCGCCTTTGAGGTTCCTGACGGCGCGACCCATCGGTGGATCTGGGAGCACAATGGTGCCGGCCGCGTCGCGATGGCGGGCAGCATCTACAACAGCCGCGTGCTGAAGCGAAGTTGGCGGAAACCTCTTCGTGGCGAATCCAAGAAGCGCAGTAGTCACTTCGTCGATCTTGTGCTTGGTGTGCATTCACTCGTGCCGCTGGTGACCTTTGGCACGCGCGAGGGCACGTTGCCTGATGCCGCGTTGTCAGCTGCTTGGCGATCCGATCAGCTGCCAAATCTCAGCTCTCTGAATCGAACCACACGCCTAGCGGCTGTCGCGCAGGCTTGGAACGTCTTCCAGCACTTCTATCCCTACTTCGACGTCGTTGAAGTCGATTGGGCTGCCGAGTTGCCGCGCGCCCTGAAGTCGGCCGCAATCGCGGGTGACTCCTTCGCCGCTGGCGAGTCTCTCAACCGCTTGGTTGCGGCTCTTCAGGATGGCCACGGCAATGTCATGGGTGGGGCGAGCAACAACGATGGCTTCTTTCCGGCTGCGGTTCGGTGGGCTGGCAAGGACTTGGTCGTGTGCGGTCTGGGCAAGAGTGCCCAAGGGCTTGCGATGGGGGATGCCGTGCTTGCGATCGATGGCAAGTCTGTTGCGCAGTTGTACGCCGACATGTGCGAGCAAGTGTCGTCAGCGACCGAAGGCTGGTCGCGCTCGCGAACCCAGATGACCTTCGCGATGTGGCCGACCGCCAACCCAGCGAAGGTTAAGGTTCGTCGGCAGGATGGATCCACGCACGAGGTCGAACTTCGCCGCAGCCAGGTCTACGTCAGGGATGCATCCGACAAACGCCCTGACAACGGCAGCGAACTCGCGGATGGCATCGTCTACTTCGACATGGACGGCACGCCGATGGACGAGCTAGACAAGCATCTGGATGCTCTCGCCGCCGCCAAGGGCATCGTCTTCGACATGCGCGGTTATCCGGGGGATGCCGGTGTTCGCGTCATGAGCTTGTTGATGACCAAACGCGGCAAGAGTGCAAAGTGGGGGATCCCAACGGTGCAGTTGCCGGATCGCGCTGGTTGGAAGTGGAATGAACTCGGTCGGTGGGACGTGCGCCCTGAAAAGCCGCACCTCGCTGCGAAGATCGCATTCCTGACCGATGGCCGCGCGATCTCCTACGCCGAGTCGATCATGGGCATCGTCGAAGCCTACAAGCTTGGCGACATAGTCGGCGCGACGACGGCCGGCACCAACGGCAACGTGAATCCGTTCGAAGTCGCCGGCGGCTTCCGCATCTCTTGGACCGGGATGCGTGTGCTC
>JBNMND010000123.1:0-14476 GCA_051274975.1 Planctomycetota bacterium
ACAATTGCGCGACAAGACGGTGCCGCAAGCGCCGCCAGTAGTGCCTGGCTATGAAGTCGACGCGGCGATCAGTAATGGCTCGCGCGGCGGCCTCGACTACTTCGACATCATCGTCAACCCAGAGAACAAAGCGGAAGCGGTTGCCTACGTGGTGACCGCCGAAGGCCACGGTGCCCTGGCCGTCTACGCCTGCCGGTTGGCGCGTGACGAAGTGCATCGCGCGCTCGGCCAAGGTGCCGCGCCGCGGCGCGCGTTGGCGCACACCAACAAGGTCATGAAGAAGCACCTGCCGTCAGGTGCGTGTGCGGTGGCGACGTTGCTGCAGATGAACTCCGAAGGCTGCAAGCTCTACCAAGCTGGCGCGCGCACGCCTTTGCTGATCTGCCAGCGCGGCGAAGTGCTTGAGCTCAACGCCGAAGGCATCGCGCTCGGCCTCGACGACGGCCCGGTGTTCGAAAAGTCGCTGCGACCGCAGCCGATCGAAATGAGCCCGGGCACTCGCTTGGTGTTCGGCAACGACGCGCTACTGCGTGCCGAAGGCCTGCTCGAAACGCTGCCGCAACAGTCGCCGCGCCACACCAACATGTTCATGAACATGATGCTCGGCACAATCGAACAGGATGCTGGCGAGGACGGCCTGCGCGAAGATGTCGTGCTGATCACCGTCAAGAAGGGCAGTCCGGAATGAGTGCGGAGAGGCCGGCCAAAGACGGCACGTTCCAGCGGTTGATCGAGGACATTTACTTCGATCGCGACAAGGACCGTGGAACGCAAGGCACGCTGCTCTGGTTCGTCGAGGAAGTCGGCGAACTTGTGCGAGCGATTCGCCGCGGCGAGCGCGACAACCTCGAAGAAGAACTCGGCGATGTCTACGCATGGCTCGCCACGCTGACGTCGCTGCATGGCCTCGATCTCGAAGCGATCGGTCGCAAGAAATACGGCGCCGGTTGCCCGCGCTGCAAGGCGACGCCGTGCGCGTGTGCGCATCCCCAGAAGCCTGAATAGGCTGGCGACCCCGCCAATCCAGTCGCTGGGTGGAGGCACCATCCTGCCAAGCTGTAACCGGCACGCTCCCGTGGCATGGTGGCGCCCCGTTTTGCGATTCGGCATTTGTTCGTGACCCTGACGTGTCCCAGATCCTTGCCAATCCAGGCGATCAACGGTGCAATCGAGAGCTACGCCGCCTGCCCCTGGACCTTTGCGGGGTGCTCGCCGCAGACTGGGGGCCCCGAGTGAGCTGGCCTCGCTGGATCGACCTGATTCACAAACCTACCAATCTTCCGAGGCCTCTCGCGTAGGGGCGCGCCGTCAGCAGATCCCACCAAGCCTCCCCTCGATGACCTCTGAGCCGACCCCAGAACCTGATCAGCCCGCCGACTGGGAGGCTTTCTACTGCGACTACCGGAAGCCGGGGTACATCGAAGGCTTTGAGATCACCACCAAGCTAGGTGGCGGCATGTTCGGCTTGGTGTTCCGTGCGCGGCGCATGTCCATCGGTAAGGACTACGCGATCAAGTTCCTGAAGGTCGATGACGGCGACGTGCGCCGGGCGATCCTGTCGGAGCTGGAGCAGGTCAAATACTTCGCCCAGATCGACCACCCTAACCTCGTGGCGATCGAAGACCGCGGCGAGGTTAGCGGCATCCCTTACTTGGTGATGGCCTACGCCGGCTCCGAGACACTGCGCGACAGGATGCCGGTCGATGACGCCGGTGTCGGGCGCATCCCGGATGCGGCCGAGAAGCAGGAGCTGTTGCGCGCGTTCTTGCAGAGCTGTCGCGGCTTGCAAGCACTGCACGAACGGTCGCTGGTACACTTCGACATCAAGCCCGCCAACGTGTTTCTCAAGGGTGGCGTCGCGCGGCTCGGCGACTACGGCTTGTCCAAGCTGGTCACGCACTCAGGTGGCAGCCTGTCGATGGGGCGCGGCACGCCCTACTACATGGCGCCCGAGATGCTGAAGCGTCGCGGTGATGCGCGCAGCGACATCTACTCGCTCGGTGTCATGCTCTACGAACTGCTGTGCGGCAAGGTGCCGTTCGCGGGCGACAGTGAATGGGAAGTGCTGCGCAAGCATGAGACCGCCGAGCCGGAGTTGCCGGTATTTCTGACTGCGACCGAGCGCGCCATTTTGCAGCGCTGCTTACAGAAGCAACCGGAAGATCGCTTCGAGAGCGTGCAGGATCTGATCCTGGCCTTTGGCGCGCCGACGTCGGCCGCTGCGGCGGTTTGGAATGACGTTCGGGAAGGCACTCGTGCGACGCCGCCGCTACCTCCGCGGTCGGCATCCGCACCGCCGCCGCCGCCGCCACACGGGGTCGACAGCGACGGGCATCCATACAAGGAAATGGCGGACGCATCGAAGAAGGCCTTCAAGCACGCCAATGAAGTGGCGCGCGATGCCATGCGGGGCGCCCAGAAGACGGCTCGCAACGCGATGAGGGGGGCGTCTGTCAGCGCCCGCGCCGCCGCGAAGCACGCGCACGAGAAATGGCACGATTCGTGGCAACGCACGCGCGAGTTCAGCGTCCGTCGTTGGCGTTCGGTGACCCAGCTGTACAGGCAGAAGAAGGGCGCCGACCGCGAAGCGGCGCGGCGCGTCGCTACGGCGATCGCGACACCAGGAGCTTTGCCGCCAAGGAAAGGACCGGGGCTACTGCGGCGGGCGGCTTGGGTTGCAGGCGCCTTAACGTTGTTGGTGTTGACCTTGTTGGCGGTCTGGGTTGCGGTGTTAGTGCCTAGCGGTGCGCGTTACTCCAGTGCGCGGCATATCAATGATCGGGCCGTGCCTTCCCCACGGACATCGTCGGGCGCGCGCGTCGTATCGGCGCCGCGGGCCGACTCCGTACTCAGCCGGCAGCAGACGTTTGACAGAGCCATCGTGCCGGAGTCCTTCGATAGCCTGGTCTCACGCGACGAGCCGGCCTGGTCACGCATCCGCAGCCAAGACGCGCGCGCGGCGAAGCGTCTACTGCTGGAGCACATTAAGAGGTTGCGCCGCTCAGTGCCGATGTCGCCGAAGCAACGAGTCAAGCGCGTGCTGCCGTTGTTCGAGCGCCGGGATCAGCATCCGCAAGAGCAGAGTCTGCGAGATCAGATCGGCGTGCTGGGCCAGATGAAGTCCTACGAGTCGAATCTGGCACGCAACATTGTGAGCAAGGGGCCGGTCGCGCTGGCGCTAGTCGCCGAAGCGATGACCAAACTCGACTACGACAGTAGGTCCGACATCATCGCCGCCGGGCGCATGCATCGTTTGCTCGTCGATGCGACGGCGTGTCGCGACCTGGAGTTTGTGACCAGCGGCAACCCCGAGAAGGTGCGCGAAGCAAACCAGGCGCTCGGCCATTTGTGGCAGTGGTTCGTTAACGAGTTTGCGCACTCCGAGCACTGCTGGTACGCCTACCAGAAGCTGGTCAAGTAGGCTCGTAGCGTGCGGCTACGGGCCAAGGCTCGTAGCGTGCGGCTACGGGCCAAGGCTCGTAGCGTGCGGCTACGGGCGGCTGGCTTACCGCGCCTCTGGGCGGCAGCCGCCGGCGCGGCTACTTGCCTTCGCGCCAGCGATTGTTATCGCGATCCGCGTCGAGCGTTTGGATGTCCGGGTCGATCACGACCTCGACGGCCTTGCCCGAGAACTTCAGCGTCGCTCCCGTGCCCTTCCACCATTTCTTGGTGTCGATGACCTTACGTTCCTTGCTGTCGTCGTCGTAGGTAACTTCGACGATGCATGGGTGCACTGCGCGGCCCTTGTCTTCGATCTGCACGATCGTCGTGTTGCCCTTGACCTTAACGTCGGCGATCGCGTGATCGAGGCGCCACGTCTCGAAGAACCACGTGCGGAAGTAGGGGCCGAGGTCCTGCTTGGCGACGCGGCTAAACGTGTTGAAGAAGTCGTAGGGGTAGGGGTGCTTAAACGCCCAGTCGCGCGCGTATTCCTTGAACGCCTTGAAGAACAGTTCATCGCCGATCAGGCCGCGCAGTTGGTGCAGGATGCCTTCGGTCTTGCTGTAACTGGCAAAGCCAAAGCTCTCCGTGCCGTAGGTGTCGCCATGCCGCATGCAGGCAACGTCGCGGCCGCGGCCAATGGTGGCGCCGACGCCGAGAACTGAGCGCTTGCCGCCTTGGGTGCGGTTGCTGAAGTCGTCGCGGCATAGCGTCGTCCAAAACGACGTGAAGCCTTCGTCCTGCCAGGCGTAGCGCTTTTCGTTGCTGCCGAGCAGCATCGGGAACCACATGTGAATCAGTTCGTGCGCGATCGTGCCCGCCGGGTTACGGCCACCGACGATCGTCATCATCGGGTATTCCATGCCACCGCGGATGACGCCTTCGCACGCGGTCATGTGCGGCCACTGGTAGGGGTATACGTGCTCCGACATGTATTCGATCGTGTGGCGTGCGTACTCGGCGCCGCGAATCCAGTCGCCGGCGTTCTTCTCAAACACCGCGTGGATCATGCAGGTGCCGTCTTGGCCGCTCCCGTGCTTGTCCTTGACCACGGCGTGCGTTGCATCCCAGAGGTAGGTGCGGCCAAGGCTGACCGCAGCGTCGCGCACGTTCTCGGCGTGGAACTTCCACGTCAGCTTGCCGCTCTTTGACTGCGCGGTCGCATCGCCATCTTCGAGATCGTCCGCGTCGACGATGTGCACGACTTCGCGTTGCTCGCGCGCAAGCTCCAGCCGCTCTTGCGACTGCTTGGTCAGCACGTCAGCAGGGTTCTGCAGAACGCCCGTGGCGCGAACGATGTAGCCGACCGGCGCAGTGATCGCGAGGTCGTAGTCGGCGAAGTCCATGTAGAACTCACCGTTGCCGCGGTAGGGGTCGGCGACCCAGCCTTCGACGTCGTCATAGACGGCGAACTGCGGGTACCAGTAACCGAGGTAGATGACCTTGTCGCCTTCGTAGCCCATGCGCGGCGCGGTGCCGGCCTTGGGGATATTGAACGCGTAGTCGATCTCGATCGTCTCTTCGCTACCACTAGGCAGCGCTTCCGGTAGGCGCACCGTCAACTTCGTATCGCGAGCGCGGGCGCGAACCTTCTCGCCATCGACGCGCACTTCGAGCAACTCGAAGCCATCCGTTGTCGTGATGTCGCGCGTACGCTTGCGGCCAGCGCGCATCATGTCTTGGTAGAGGTGCACGGTCAGCGAGCGCAAGTCGTCCGGCGAACGGTTGACGTAGGTCATCTTCGCCGTGCCAGTGAGGCGCGAAGCCTCTGGGTCGACTTCGATCGCGATGTTGTAGCGCGCGTAGTTGGTCCAGTGCTTGGCGCCGGGCTCACCAGTGCGGGTGCGGGTGCCGCTCTCGATGGCGGCCTCAAAGCCCGTGGGGAGGTCGATTGGGTAGGGCACGACGCGGGTCGTGCGCGGCGGGCCTTGGGCTATCGCCGTGGCGGCGAGAAGTGACGTAGCGATCAGAGCGAGCGATGCGGTGCGTTGCATAGACATATCCTTGGGGACCTCTACGGATCCGATCTCGCAGTGTTGGTGCGCTTACCGGTTTCGGCAAGGCTAGAGATGCCACATCGCCGTCACGCGGCCGTCGGCGGGGCGTGTAGACGCTGGCGGACCCGCTACGGTGCCACGCATGCGACGTTATGTGAGCTCTCAGCGATTTGGCCGCCCCCTCGGGGGTGGTTCGTTTGGTGCTGAACTCCAGCTGACTCAAATCTGAATCCCCCCGCGATGCTGCGGTAGATTCGTCGCTCGTGACCTTCATCGCGCATCGCAGCTCTGCACCACCGGTGCAAGAAGGACCAATGAATGAATCCCTAAGAGGAGCCGACACCGCGTCCTCACGTGACCAGATTGACGGCATCGATGAGCAACTCGTGTCGATTGTCGACGAAGAGTTGTTGGCTGTAGAGCACTGCATCGCGGTGGTTTCAGGCACAATGTTCGAAGGCTTGCGCGAGGTGCGCTCGCAGCCAGTGGCGTAGCAAGTTAGCGTGCGATGCGTGTTACGGTGTTTGGCGGTTACGGCGCTCACGTCAGCCATCAAGAACGAACCCTTGCCCGCTGCTGCTCGACACGCGTGCGGCGACTCCAGTAGAGATCTTGGCTGGCGTGAATTTGTTTTTCCAGACGCATGGATCTCTGCCGAGCATCGTGGTGCCGGAGCAGGTGCATGGTGATTGGAACGCCCAGCTGCGCAATGTGTGGGGCAACGCAGATACCGTCTTGCAGCCGCTCAGCTGCTCGCAAAGCGGCTTCGATGCGCGATGGGCGATCGAGGAAACGACGGTGGCTAGATCTTGCGGCCGCGCGAGATCGGCTACCCGCGCTCCGATGGCAACGCGACGTTGGTCGCTCGGGTTTGGAGCCGCACGGGATTCCGCGCCTGTCTCCGCCGTGTCAAGGCGCCTGTTTGCTGGTTGCTTGCCCCGGCGTCGAGCGTGCGTTTGCGGTGTTGCGGGCCGATACGGCGCTGCGAGGCTGCTACTTTTAGCTCGATCCCCTGCCGACGGATTCCGACTTCTAGGGTTCAGGGGCAACGACCGTTCCCCCTCATTGCGTTCCTAGTGGTGGACCCGTTCACTGGCACCCGCCCGCAATGACCGAAGCAGCCCCCGAGCAATCTGAACCGCAGCCCGACGAGAGTCCGGCCGCGAAGTTTGTGCAAGTCGCACTCAATCTGCCGCTGCGCCGTGAGTTCACTTACGTGCTGCCGGCTGGTATGTCGGCACTGCCTGGCAACCGCGTGCGCGTGAACTTTCACGGCCGCAAGCTCGGTGGGGTGGTGACGTCGGTCAGCGATACGACCGACTTGCCGATCCATAAGGTCAAGCCGATCGAGGACGTGCTCGATTCGGACTTGTCGTTGCCGCCGTCGCTGCTGGAATTGGCGAAGCGCATGGCGGATAGCTACGGCTGTTCGATCGGCGAAGCACTCGATGCGACGTTGCCGTCGATCGCGAAGCGGCGCGGCCAGCGCTTGATTGCACACGTGATGTTGCAGGCGCCGCATGACCTTGCAGTGCAAGCCGTCGAAGAACTCGAAGAGAAACATCAGGCGCAGTCCAGGGTGTTGCGCACGGTGATCGAGTTCGGCGGTCCGATGACGATTTCCGATGTGCGCCGTCGCACCAAGACTAGCGACAGTCCGTGGAAGACCCTATGCAGGGGCGGCATCTTGAAGCGCGTGATGATCGCCGAAGAGCTCGAAGAGCTGCGACCGGCGATCGAAGAGCGTGCCGAGCGCCACGTGCTCAACGAACATCAGGAGAAGGCCGTCGAGGCGGTGACCAAGCACGTCGTCGCCAACAACTACCGCACGTTCTTGCTGCACGGGGTCACCGGCAGCGGCAAGACCGAGGTCTACTTGCGCATCCTTGAGAAGGTGCACTCGTTAAAGAAGAGCGCGATCGTCTTGGTGCCCGAAATCTCGCTGACGCCGCAGACCGTCGGGCGCTTTGCGTCGCGCTTTCCGGACGTTGCCGTGTTGCACAGTGGCTTGACCGACAGCGAACGTGCTCGTCAGTGGCAGCGTCTGTTGCAGGGCAAGGCGACGATTGCTGTCGGGGCGCGTTCGGCGCTGTTTGCTCCGGTGCGCAACCTTGGCCTGATCGTGCTCGACGAAGAGCACGAGACCTCGTTCAAGCAGGACAGCACGCCGCGCTACCACGCCCGCCAGATGGCTATCGAACGGGCTCAGATCGAAAACGCGGTGGTCGTGCTCGGTTCGGCGACGCCGACGCTCGAGTCGATCGGCAAAGCGCGCCGCGGCATCTTCGAATTGCTGACCTTGCCCGAACGCGCTGGTGCCGGCCGTTTGCCGCGGATTGTCGTGCAGGACCTGCGAACCGAGTCCAAGGAAGATCAGCGCGCTGGCGTCGTGTTGTCACGCACGCTGCTCGTGATGATGGAAGAGCGGCTGAAGGCACGCGATCAGGTGCTGCTGTTCTTGAATCGCCGCGGCTACTCGCCGGTGTTGCTGTGTCCAAGTTGCGGCGAGTCGGTGCAGTGCGAGCAGTGCTCGGTGTCGATGACGTGGCACAGCCGTCGCAGTCGTCTGGTCTGTCACTGGTGCTGCAGTGAGAAGCGTCGTCCGGAGATGTGTTCGACGTGTGAGAACGAACGCATGCTCGAGCTCGGGGTCGGCACCGAGCGCCTCGAGAAGGTCGTCAAAGAGCAATTCCCCGAAGCGGTGGTTGCGCGTATGGATGCCGACACGATGGCCGAACGCGGCGCGCACGAACGGGTGCTCGGTTCGTTCCGCAAGAAGCACATCGACGTGTTGATCGGCACGCAGATGATCGCCAAGGGCCTCGACTTCCCGGACGTGACGTTGGTTGGGGTCGTGTCCGCCGACACCGGCTTGTTCGTGCCCGACTACCGCGCGGCGGAACGTACGTTCCAGTTGTTGCATCAGGTTGCTGGTCGCGCCGGCCGAGGCGAAAAGGCCGGTACCGTGGTCATCCAAACGTACTGCCCCGACAACTACGCGGTCGAGGCCGCGGCCAAGAATGACTACGACTCGTTCGTTGCTCAGGAGTTGGTGTTTCGCAAGCTGACCGGCTACCCGCCGTTTGCGCGGCTGATGCGGGTGCTTGCCGAAGGTCGCAATGAGAGCGATGCGCAGAAGATCTTGCGTGAGGCCTGCAAGCCGCTCAATGCGATGAAGGGGGTTGAGGTGCTTGGACCAGCGCCTGCTGTCATCACTAAGGTGAAGGACAATTGGCGCTGGCACATGTTGGTCAAGTGCTTCGATCCGGCGGCGTTCAACAATGCGATGAGCGCGATCGGCACGGTCGAAGACCTTGGCACTCGCACCTGCCGCGTCACCCTCGACGTCGATCCAAGCAGCCTGATGTGAGCTCGGTAGCGGCAATGCAAAGTACTGAGTGATTCCCTCTTGGCTTGCGCACGCTGGGTCGGCGATGCGGCTTGCGCCAAGGAAGCTCGGCGTAGTTTACAGTCGCTGTGGGGCAAGACGTTGCCAGCCGGCTCGGTCGCGTTCGCGCAGAAAGAACTGACCTTGGTCTCCTTCGTCGTGGGCCGGAACGCTCCAACGGTGATAGCCGAAGAAGCGGGCGAACATGCCACGCCGCATGATGGGCGGCACTAGATTCCGGTGCTGACTGACGGCGACATCGAAGATCTTTTCAAGCGCGCGATGGGCGAGACCTTCGGGGAGCGGCCCAGCCGGCGGGCAAGTAGCGAGCCGGTCGATTGGGAGTTGAGCGAGGCATACCGTCGCAAGATGGCTGGCAAGTAACGACGCTCGCCCGCCGCCGTGGCTTGCTTGGACTCTCCTTACTTGCCTGGCACCTTGTCGATCGCCTTGATGCGCCGCTTGTAGGTGATCGTCATCATCGTCGTTTCCTTGCCGTCTGGGCCGGGAACGAACATCTGGAACACGTTCGTGTTCTTGTCCTTGATGGTGGTGACCGTGCGGTGCTTCACTGGCTTGCCGTCGAAGCCCGGGCCCATGCCGCTCATCGTCAGTACCTTACCGGTCTTGTCGAAGCCGCCTTCGGTCACCATCAAGCTCGGCGTCATCGAATCGATCCAAGTACCGACGTACTTCTTCTTGATCGGGTCGTAACCAGTCGCGCCGAGGCCGCTGAACTTCTGGCCCATCATGTCGGCTTGAAACTTGTCGACCACCCAGAAGCCGCCCATCGGCCGCTTGCGAATGGAGGTGCCCTTGCTCGTGGCCGGCTTGCCGTCCATGCCCATGTAGTTGAGCGTCGCGTCCCAGACGCCAACTAACTCGGCGAGCTTCTGGTGTTCGGCGGTCGGTTGGGGCATTTGCGCGGCAAGCGGCAGGGCGATGGCAAGCGAGAGCAGGGAGGTGAGAAGCTTCATTTCGTCGTTGGGGGTTGGGAGGCGGAGCGCCTCGTCTTGGTTCTCATAGCGGACGATTCACCGGGCCGCGAATGGACAACAATGTTCGTTTTTTTGCGTCCGGTGCGTTCCTTCGGCATTCTGCCTGCATGAAGGCGATGTTGACTTGGAGCTGTGCTGCGATTCTTGGCCTGATGCTGTCAGGCTTGGCGACCGCGCAGGGCGCGGAGGCGCAAACTCCAGAGCAACTGGTGGCCTCTCTCAGTGAGAAGGGTTGGCGTCTACGGAACCGCGCTGCTCGGGCGTTGATGCAGCAGGCGAACGACCTGAGCGAGGCTGTTCAGAAGTCGTTGTGGGAGTTGGTCGGCGACGACGTCGACTTCTTCGAACGGGGTGAGTTTGACACCTTTGAGATTCGGATCACGCCGCGAGAGTGGCCGTTGACGTATATGGCTGCGGGCTATCACCCCGTTCCCGAGGTGTTTGTTCCGTCCGGGCCGAGCGATCTCGTGTCGCCATTCAATCAGCAGGTGCTCGCCTTGTTGGTGCTGCAGCAGATCTCGACGCCAAGCCCGGAGCACTTGTCTGCATGCCTTGCGGCGGCCGAAGACGAGAGCGATCTTGCGGTGAACCAGATGCTGCTGTCGTTGCTGGCGAGCTTCGGCGATGCCGCTGTGACACAGTTGCAAAAGACACTGGTGCCAGCAGAGACGAAGTTCTTCCGCGGCGAGCAGTTCGTTGACCGGCTGCGCCTGCTGCCACATCTCGGCGAGCCAGGATGGTCCGTGCTGCACGAGGCAGCGATCGCGAAGGATCGCCCGAAGCTGCGGCGCGCGGCCATCCGTGTGATCGGCATGAGCAAGCGCGATGTCGAGGTCGATTTGTTTGTGGCGCGGCGCCTGTTCGCCGACAAGGAAGTGGCTCCGGAAGCGTGTGGTGTACTGACGATGCTGCCGGCATCTGACGAAGACCCGGCCTTGGTCGATTGGTTGATCGAGGCGTTTGCGCGCACCGAAGGCAACGGTCGTTTGCGCATCCTCGGGATGTTGGCGCAGACGAAACTTCGCGGTCGCGCAGCGAAGGCGACCAACGCGTTCCTGGTCCGTGCCTTGGGTAGCGATGAGCTGCCCATCGCGGAACTAGCGATCAAGGGGTTGGGCCGGCGTGCCGAGCGAACGCCATGGGTGCTTCGTCAGTCAGCAGTCACGCAGAAGCTCATTGCTCTAGCGCACGGCGGCAACGTCATCGCGATGCAGGCAACCGCTCTACTGCGCAAGTTGGCGTCCAAGGATGACGCGCTAATGGCGCGACTGCTCGACGACGAGCTTCTGGCGGTGGCAGACTTGCGCAAGATCTACGGCCGCAAGCTGCGGTTGCCAGCTGTACTCGAGGCGCGCTACTGCGATGCATTCCTCAAGGCCGTCGACGAAGGCAATGGCAGCAACCAAGTTCGCTTGGCGCGCGCGTTCGTTGCCAAGTCATGGTGGCAGGTGATCCCCGATGTCGTTGGCTTGTTTCGTGAAGAGCTTCAGAGCGGGGTTGCCGAGCGCGTCGCGGCAGTTTCACGGCTGGTCGGTTTCGCCCCAAATACCTTTCAAGGGCTCGTTCCCCAGTTTCGCGAACTGGCAGCTTCTAAGGAGCGCGCGGTGAGTCAAGCTGGATGGCGGGGGCTTGTGAGCCTGGTTCACGATGAATTGCCGGCAGCTATCGAAGCAAAGCACATCTCCGAATGGCATGCTCACGGCGACGGTCTGGAGGGGCGCATGCCGCGCGGCAAACTCATCGCGTTGTTCGATGATGACGATGACGACGTTGCTGCGGTGGCTGCTCTGTTCCTTGCCCGTGATCCTGAGTCGATCCCGGACTTGTTCGCGGGTATGCGGCATTCGAATGAGCTTGTGCGCAAGGCGTGCATGCGGGGTTTGCCGTGGCGGATGCCCAAGGAGCACGGCAAGCTGCTGGTGCGTGCGACTAAGCGGTTGCGAGCACAGTTGGCGGATGCGGATACTCTGTGGTCCTCACGTATGGAGGCTGCCCGCACGTTGATGGAGCTGGGGCAGGTTGGAGCTGCCGATGTAGCCGTGCTTTGCGAGCTTTCGAGCAAACTGAAGTTGGGCGACGAGCCGCAGGCGTTTTCCTCACAGGGTATTTTGAAGTCCGAGCCCGTCTTCAGAGAGCCAACGCGGTGGGAAGTGTTCAGCGAAATCGAGCGCCTGCCAGCCACCAAGGCCTCGTTCGCCTGGTTGCAACAAGGGTCGCAAGTGGGCCGGCCTGCCGTCTTCCGGTCGTATTGCCGTGACTTGCTGTCGAGATTCTTGCGGCGGGATTGGCTTGTTGGGTTGGCGAGTGAGTGGTTCCGCGCCGACGAAGCGACGCGAGCCGCATTTGAGTTGCCGAACTACGTTTACTCGAAGCGGGATACTCACGCGCTGGTGCCACTGCTGTTCTCGGCGTTGCGCGAAGTTGTGCGCGAGACTCGTGGCGATTTCTTGCCGCCGCTTCGCCCCGACGATCCAAAGAAGGGGCTCGAACCGTCGACGTTGCAGGTCGGTGACTACAAGTTCCCATACGTGTTGCTCGTCAAGGGCGAGCAGCCATCCGCAGGCTGGCCACTCTTCATTTGCATGCACGGTGGTGGCGGCAACGGCAAGGCATCGGGCCCGCACGCGTGGAGCGTCAATACGCGCGAGTGGCAAGCTCAGAAGTTTTTGTTCCGCGGCATCTACGAACCAGCTGGCATCTACTTCATCCCGCGCATGGCAGACGATCGTCGCGGTCGCTGGTGGCACGATCACAACCAGATCGCGTTCGAGCAAGTAATCGAACAGTGTCTACTGTTCCGTGACGTCGATGCGAACCGCGTCTACTTGATGGGTATTTCTGAAGGCGGCTACGGCGCGATCCGCTTCGCAGGCAATCGCCCGGATCGGTTCGCGGCGACAGGTGGCATGGCGGCCGCCGAGCCGATTGGTACTTCGCTGCCCGAGAACATGCGCAACGTCGCGATGCGCATCGACATTGGCGAGAAGGACATCATGTTTGATCGCGTCGGTCTGGCGCGTCGCATGGGGGGGCGCCTAGCTGAACTCCGCAAGCAGGACCCCGAGGGCTACGACTACTCAGTCAATATCCAGGCGGGGCGCGGCCATGGCATCGACTACTCGCTGACGCCGGAGTGGCTGGCCGAACGCGTTCGCAACCCGCGCCCGAAGCGTGTCGTCTGGACGATCCGGAAGTTTGATTCACGCGTCGCCTTGCAGCACTACTGGCTCGCTCTCGAAGCGGTGCCCGATGACTTGCCGTGGTATGTCGAGGCGAAGATCGATGGCAATCGCATCGACATCACCGCCGAGCGCGCCGGCGCCTCGGCGGATGCTCGCCAGCCAGTCCTGTCGGGCCGTTTGCTGCTACGTCTTGATGATAGGTTGCTCGATCTCGATCGTGACGTGCACGTCGTCGTCAACGGGCAATCTCTGCCCGCCAAGAAGCTCGCGCGGAGCTTCGACGTGATGCTGCGCACAATTGCAGAGCGTTCGGATCCGGACGGCTGCTTTACTGCTGAGTTCGTTGTCGACTTGGGTCAGTTGGCGGGCCGCTAGCACCACATTCTAGAGGCCTGGTGGCCGTTTGGCGGTTCGCGTCGTTATCCGCACTGGCCGTAGCACTTGCACGGTTTCTGCACTTGCGGCTGCGGAGTTGCGGCCCCTCGGGGTTTTCCATTACAACTCATGACGCGCCCGAGTGGCGCAAGCTGCCTAATGACCTCAAACGACAACGAAGATCCGATCACTCCGGGCCCGGAAGATCGCACCATGCCCTCGGGTAAAGCCCAACGCAAAGTCCCTGGCAAAGCGAAGCCGGCAACTGACGGCGATGGCATTGACCGCACGATGCCTTCTGGAAGTGTGACGCCGCCAGTTGAAACGGGCGGCCTCGATCTGACGATGCCTTCGGGTGGCGCCAAGCCGCCAGTTGATGAAGGTGGCTTTGATCTCACCGCGCCGTCCGGCAAAGCCCACCTGGACGGTGCCGAGGACGCGACGATGCCGTCGGGCAGCGCGGGGGCTGACAAGAGCGAGGACGCGACGATGGCGTCCGGCAACGCCGGCGGCGCCAGCGAGGACGCGACGATGGCGTCCGGCAACGCCGGTGGCGCCAGTGAGGATCCGACGATGGCGTCCGGCAGCGCCAAGGCGAGCGGGCAGGTCTACAACGCCGGCGAGTTGATGGGCAAGACGATCGGCGGTTGTCGTATCGACAAGTTGCTCGGTCGCGGCGCGATGGGGGCGGTCTATAAGGCGCGTCAGTTGAAGCTCGATCGCGACGTTGCCGTCAAAGTCATTCGCCCGGAGATGATGACGGACCCGCGCATGCTCAAGCGCTTCCAGATTGAAGCGCGCACGGTTGGCAAGTTTAACAGTGCCAACGTGGTCATGGTGCACGACGTTGGCTTCGAGCTTGGCGTGCATTACCTCGTCATGGAGTTCGTCGAGGGCAAGAACCTTCGCGAACACGTCAAGCTGTTGGCTGGTGGCCGCCGGCCCGCCGGTGAAGCGTTGTCGCTGATTCGTCAATCGTGTAAGGGCCTCGAGGAAGCGCGCCGATTGAAGGTCGTGCACCGCGACATCAAGCCAGACAACTTGATGTTGACGACGCAGAACGTCCTGAAGATCGCCGACTTCGGCATCGCGAAG
>JBNMND010000124.1:0-14403 GCA_051274975.1 Planctomycetota bacterium
CCCGGAGCGAGCGACGTCTTGACCCACGGCTTGCGGTTCAGGCCACGTGCGGCAGCTTTCTTGGCGATGAGGCCCGCGCCGATCATCACCGACGGGTTCGACGTGTTGGTGCACGATGTGATCGCTGCGATCGTGACAGCACCATGAGTGATGGTCGCCTTCGACTTGTCGTTGATGGCGGCACTGGCCGTCAGTTGCTTGCCGGCCAAGCCAAAGCCGCGTTCCTTCGGGCTCTTCTTGAGCGTGCGTTGGAACTCGCTCTGCATGTCGGCGAGCGTCACGCGGTCCTGCGGGCGCTTCGGGCCGGCGAGGCTCGGCACGATGGTCGACATGTCGAGCGACACCGTCGACGAGAAGGTCGGCGTGGGGGCTTCGGGCGTCCAGAACAAACCCTGCGCGCGGTAGTACGCTTCGACCAGTTCGATGTGGTCCTTGTTGCGACCGCTGCGCTCCATGTAGCGACAGGTCTCGGCATCGACGGGGAAGAAGCCCATCGTCGCGCCATATTCCGGCGCCATGTTGGCGAGCGTCGCGCGGTCGGCGAGCGACATCTGGGCAATGCCGCTACCGTAGAACTCGACGAACTTGCCGACGCAGCCGTGCGCTCGCAGCGCTTCGGTGACGGTTAGCACGAGGTCGGTCGCGGTGGCGCCGTCCGGCAGCACGCCGGTCAGTTCCATGCCGACAACTTCCGGCAGCAACATGTAGGTCGCTTGGCCGAGCATGACGGCTTCGGCTTCAATGCCACCGACGCCCCAGCCGAGCACGCCGAGACCGTTGATCATCGTCGTGTGCGAGTCGGTGCCGACGACCGTGTCAGGGTAGACATAGGTGTCGCGGCCGACTTCCTTGGTCAGCGCGCAGCCGGCGAGATACTCGAGGTTGACCTGGTGCACGATGCCCATGCCGGGCGGCACCACGCGGAAGTTCGTCAGCGACTTCTGACCCCACTTCAAGAACTCGTAGCGCTCCTTGTTGCGCTTGAACTCGAGCTTGAGGTTGTGCTGCTCGGCCGCCTTGCTGTTGAACGCGTCGACTTGCACCGAGTGGTCGATGACCAGGTCACACGGGACCAGCGGGTTGATCAGGTTCGGGTCGCCGCCGAGTCGCTTCATCGCGGCGCGCATGGCGGCGAGGTCGACGACACATGGCACGCCGGTGAAGTCCTGCAGTACCACGCGGCCGGGCAAGAACGGAACTTCAACCTGGCCAGCGGTCTTCGGACCCCACTTGGCGATGTTCTTGACGTGGTCCGTCGTGACGACGTACTCGTCGAGGTTGCGCAGCGCCTGCTCCAGCAGAACCCGGATCGAGTATGGCAGCTTCTTCAGCTTCGCCCCGAGTCCTCCGTCTTTGGGAGCCGCCTCGAGTGCGGCCAGGGAGAAATAGGTGTAGGTCTTGCGACCGACCTTGAGCTTGGAACGGGAGGAAAAGGGGTTGCGGACGGCCATAGTCGGATTCGGGTTGCGACGGGACCTCGCCGCAAGTTCGGGGAAAGCGTTCTACCCGCTCGGCATGGCCTAAGCAAAAGCACTCGCGGCTTGAGCTGCGGTGGCCAAGCTGCCGATGGCATCGACGTCATGACGCGTATCCCCCAAATGGCCTCGTTCCGGGCCCTCGCTCTCGGCATTGTGGCTCTCGCGACCGCTTCCTGCGGCACGCTCAACTACACCGCCGACTTTTCGAACAACGAGCTGTTCTTCGCCGACGTGCCGTTCCGGACCAAGGCGCCGGGCGATCGCCAGGTGTTCGTAACCCCGCTCAACGACGAGCGCGGCGGCACGGTGCTGCCGCTGCACGAACGCGGCTTCCCGATCCGCTACGGCAACGACGACTTCTGGGAGCGCCCGGTCGCGGCGATGTTCACCGAGGTGCTCGAGCGGCACCTGACCAATAGTGCGCTGTTCCCGGCGGTTACGGCCCAAGCCACAGCTCAGGACTTGATCCTGAAGCCGACGCTGGTCATGTTCACGGTCGGCTCGAAGGAAGCGATTTCGGGCTCGGCGACGTTCGCCGAAGTGGGGCTGCGCGTGCAGGTTCTCGGTCCTGCCGGCGAAGATGGGGAGCGGCCGCTGTGGCACGATTGTGCTTACGGCAACCGCCAAACGTCCGAATACCAGGTTAAGCCAGTCAGTCCTTACCGCCTGATCGGGCGCGCTTTGCAGCTGACGATGACGAAGGCCCTCACGGGTCTTGATGGCAGCAACGTTGGCCGCAGTCACGTTCCCGTGGAAGTGGTGGTCATGGATGCGCCGACGGAAAAGGCTGCGACGACAGAAGCCAGCAGCGGCAAGTAGCTGACGCGGCATGCGGGTTGCTCGGTGCGGGCGTATGACGAAGGCCCTGTCCCGTTGGCGCGACGCTGCGCCATTTGCCGCCTTGCTGCTACTGTTCGCGACGTCGTGTGCGTCGGCTTCGGGAGTGCGACTCGGCCTCGAGAGGTATCCCGCACAAGAGGCCGATCATCAGATTCCGATCTTCGAATCGATGGCCGAGCTGCCGCGCGAGTTCGTCAAGGTCGGTCGCATCGTCGGCGAAGGGCCGGACCTGGTTGACTTCGAGTCGATCGTTGGCGAGATGCAGCAGCGAGCGCGAGAACTAGGCGGCGATGCTCTGGTGCTGACGGGTGGCGGGCTGTTGCTGCTGAAGGGCACCGACTTCGGAGTTGATGTCGACCGCACCGTGCACGGTTTGGCGGTGCGCTGGGAGAAGAGGCTAGCGGCCACGCCTTAGTCAGCTACCGCGTCAGTCAGTCCGCGCGTCGTTGATGCTGATCGCATCCAAGATGCGATCAGCCCAGCGTTTGAGTTCAGCTGGCTCGGCGGTGTTAGGGCTCGAGCGAAGATCGCTTGCTCGTCGGCTGTTCGCAGGTCATCGAGTTCAAGCGGACAGCTTGGCCGCATCGTTAGGAGCGGTAGAAGAGTCGACGCCGTGGGCGCCGGGCCGGTGCTGCCGGGGTTGCCGTGCTGCAGAGTCGTCAGCTGGACCGCCGCGCGGATGCTGCTCGGCAGCACCGACATCAGCCACGGACCCGCGTGCCGTGCTGGCGGAATGAGAACCGGAACAAAGTGCCGTGCGGGGCGATGCTTAGTGCCACGCCTTTAGTGGCTTCCCGGCGGGCATTAATGCACCGAAATCCCGATGCAGCGTGAATGCTCTAGCGGCGGGGTTGTCGGCTGCGCGTCCGTGGCCCAGCATGGGGGCGTGCCAAGAACGCGAACGCCCGCCCCCAACAAGATCCCGCTATGGGGGCGTCTGTCGATCGTGGGCGTGATCCTATTCGCCGGTATCGCCGGGGCCTTGGCCTATCGCGACGTGCTTCGCCAGCCGTCGGAAGACGCGCCGCGGGTCGAGTTCACGATTGAGGGATTGGACTGCCCGGTGTGGTGCGCGGTGCGGTTGACCGAGAGTATTGACGGGCTAGATGGGGCGCGGGTCGAAAGCTTGAACCAGAAGGACGGTAAGGTCATCGTTCGGCACGACCCGACTCGGCAGAATGTAGAGACGTTGCGCAAGCTGTTTGGTGCCCGTGGATTTGCTGTGCAAGACAGCAAGCCGGCCGAACAACGCTGAGCTGCGTTTCCTGCTCTGGTCCCGACGTTCTCTCACCAAACCTACGAATCCGCTATGCGTTCGATCCGTACCCGACTTGCAGCCATCGCTGTGCTCTGCGTGATGCCCTTCTCGGTCGCCTTCATGACGGAGACCGATACTGGCTTCGCGAATGCGCCGGGCGACTATGCGCCAGCCCCGCTGCCGCATCCGCACTTCCCGAAGACGCTAAACTGCAAGTTGCCGAAGGGGCTGGATATCACGATCAGCCACCTGACCGTGACCTTCAACAAGGAAGGCGCCGAGAAGATGCCGGTGGGCGGTGCGTGGCACCTTGCTGGCGCGACGTTTGAGTCGACTGGCGATCTCGTCATTGGCGGCCAGGATGTCAAGGCTGGCAAATACGCGCTCAGTGCCCGTAAGGCCAAAAAGGGCTGGGAGCTGACGCTTCACGATGGCAAGGGCTTCAGTCGCCCCAAGAAGGATACGGCCGTTTTCGCGCTGAAGACCGAATGCACCATGGACACGGTGCTGTTCGAGCATCTCAACTGCGATATCCAACCTGGCGGCGATAAGGAGAACACGAAGCTGTTTCTCGACGTGCGCTTTGACACGATGCTTGCTCGCGTCCTGATCGAGATCCCTGAGACCCCCAAGAAGTGACATCTGACGAACTGAATAGTGCTACCAAGCCTGACGCCACTGCGGCGCCGGACACGGTGCAGTTATCGCCAAAGGCAAGCGGCTTTGCTCGACGTGGGCGGCCGTGGCTGTTCCGCGACGACATTGTCATCGGCGAATCGATGCCGCCGCGCCTCGTGCGCATTCTCGACGAGGACGGCCGCGACCTTGGCCTCGGCATTACCGGCGCAAGCAAGCTTGCGTTGCGCGTGTGTGGGCCGTGGGAGGGCACGGAAGTTCCAGATCGCGAAGCGTTCTTCCACGCACGCATCGATGCGGCCATCAATGTGCGCGCCGGCATGCTCGGTCCCGAAGATGGGGCACGCATCGTGCACGCAGAGAGTGATTGGTTGCCAGGCCTGATCGTGGATCGCTACGGCGATGTATTGGTCGTGCAGGTGACGAGCACGTTCGTGCAGGAGTCGCTCGACGCGATCGTTCCGTATCTTGCGGATCGACTATCCGCGAGTTCGGTTGTGTTGCGCAACGACGTGCCGACGCGCAAGCGGGAAGGGCTCGAGCAAGAAATCGAGGTCGTGCACGGCAACCGCAGAGAAGAAGTGTCGATCGTCGAAGGCTCGGTGACGCACACGGTGCGACCGTTGACCGGCCACAAGACCGGCATGTATCTCGATCAGCGCCCGGCTCGCGCGTTGGTGCAATCGTTGGCCAAGGGCCGCCGCGTATTGGACCTGTTTACCTACCAAGGTGGCTTTGCGCTGCACGCCCTGCGCGGTGGCGCGACTTCGGCGTTGGCGGTCGACCAGTCGGTCGAAGCGCTGACGCAAGCCGAGCACGACGCGGGAGTGAACAAGCTCGACGGTCTGGAGACACGTTCTGGCAACGTGTTCGATGTCGTTCGCGACTTGCGGGAGAAGAACGAGCAGTTTGATCTGATCGTGCTCGATCCGCCTGCATTCGCCAAATCGCGTCGGGAGACCCCTGGCGCCGAGCGCGGCTACCGCGACTTGAATCGCATCGCATTGCGCTTACTGGCGCCGAACGGATTTCTGGTGACATGCAGTTGCAGCCATCATGTCGACGGGCCGCGCTTTGAAGAACTGGTGCGTCAGGCCTCTGCTGGGTTGCCGTTCCGCGTGGCGACCCGCAAGCGCCTCGGTGCCGGTGACGACCATCCGGCGCTGATCACGCACCCGGAGTCGGAATACCTGAAGGTGTTGTTGATGCAGCGCATTGATGGCTAATTACCCGCCAGGTTCATGAACGAGATCCTGCAGTTAGTCGTCAACGGCGAGCCCCGCGAAGTCGGGGAGGGTACGACTGTGGCCGATCTGGTGGCCGCGCTGGGGCTGAAGCCGCCGCAGGTCGCGGTCGAACGCAACAAGGAGATTGTGCGGCGACCAGATCACGCCGGCACGTTCCTCGAGGACGGCGATGAGCTGGAAGTCGTGACGTTCTTCGGCGGCGGCTAACACTGGCCTTGCCTCGCTAGGACTGACGGCGCACGATCCCCTCGTGACGCTCGTTGATCAACCGCTAGTAATCGGAACGCATTCCTTCGACTCTCGCCTGATCCTTGGGACGGGTAAGTATCCGTCCATGGAATCGATGGTCGAGTCCCTCGAGATCTCCGGCGTCGAATGTGTGACCGTCGCCGTGCGGCGCATGCAGTTCGGCGTGCCAGAAGGCAAGACGCTGCTCGACTACTTGCCGCGCGACAAATACGTGCTGCTGCCGAATACGGCTGGCTGCTTCGATGCCGACCACGCCGTGCGCACCGCGCGCCTCGGCCGTGAATTGGGCATTGGCGATCTGGTCAAGCTTGAGGTGTTGGCCGATCCGAAGACGTTGCTGCCGGAGCCAATCGGCACCCTTGAAGCCGCCAAGATTCTGGTCAAGGAAGGCTTCACGGTGCTGTGCTACACCAGCGACGATCCGGTCTTGGCCAAGCGACTCGAAGAAGTTGGCGTTGCCTCGGTGATGCCAGCGGGTGCTCCAATCGGCAGCGGCCAGGGCATCCAGAACCCCAACAACATCCGCATCATCCTTGAGCGCGCCGAAGTTCCGATCATTGTCGACGCTGGCGTCGGCACCGCCAGCGACGTGGCCTTCGCGTTTGAACTTGGCGCGCATGGCGTGCTGCTGAACTCGGGCGTTGCGCTCGCCAAAGAGCCGGTGCGCATGGCGCGCGCCATGAAAGCAGCAGCCGTTGCAGGTCGCGATGCCTTCTTGGCGGGGCGTATTCCGAAGCGGCTTTACGCCAAGGCTTCGTCGCCGACCAGTGGTGTGATCGCCGGCGAATGAGCGAGCGCGAGTCGAAGGCCGGAGGCTCGCCAGGCAGTTTTGGGCCCGATGCCTTCGCCGCGTCGATGGCGAGCGTGCGCAGTTGGCTGTTGTTGTTCGGCGCGATCGCCGGTTTCGCCGTGTTCTTCGGCGTCAACGTCTACGTCGGTACCGCCGCCTTGGTGGTGCTGTTGGCCGTCCAGCCGCCGGCGGACACTAGCCTTCGCTGGGACTTCTGGCGTCCCGGCAAGTGGTGGCCAGCCATCGTGATCTATGTGCCGTTCGTGTTGTTGTGGGTGGCCTTCGCGACTGGCTACCTGCGCTTTACCGAGTTCCTCGGCCATCGGCTCGAACCACAAGGGCCGCTGCTGCAGTTCGCGAACGGCGAGCTAGCGGATCCGTTGTTCTGGCGCATGGTAGTGCTGATCGTGGTCCTGGCTCCGATCTGTGAAGAGATCGTTTTCCGTGGCTACCTGTTTAGTGCGCTCAGCACGAGGCTGCCGATGTGGGCGACGCAGCTGGTGACGGCGATGTTATTCGGACTGGTGCACGGTCCTGGCCACGCGCTGCCGATTGCGGTGCTCTCCCTCTTGTTCGGCTACCTGCGGCAGCGCTACCGTTCTGTTTGGCCGTCGATGTTGGCGCACGTCGTGCACAACGGCGTTACGCTCGCGTTGGTCTGTTCGTGGCCCGGCCTGTTGGACCTGTTCTACAACCGATGACTGATAAGAAGCCCAGCCGCTATCCGCCCGAAAATCCCGAAGACCGCGAGTTCAAGGTCTACCCCGACATGGTTGGCCGCTTCGTGCGCCGCGGCGACGCGATGGTGGCCGACAACGCGACGGTGGTCGGTGATGTGCGGCTCGGTAAGGATGTCGGGGTCTGGTTCGGCGTGACCATTCGCGGTGACGATAGTTCGATCACGATCGGCGCAGGCTCCAACGTCCAGGACAACTCGTGCATCCACGTTGACGTTGGTGCGCCATTGACCATTGGCCGTGGCGTCACGATCGGACACAACGTCACGCTGCATGGCGTCGAAGTGGGCGACTACAGCCTGATTGGAATGGGCTCGATCATTCTCGGTGGGGCCCAGATCGGTGAATACTCACTGATTGGTGCTGGTGCGCTGATCAAGGAGAACGCGGTCATCCCGCCGCGTTCGGTCGTGCTCGGCATGCCCGGCAAGATCGTTCGTCAGGTCACCGACGAAGAGATGGTCGGCATGAGGTGGCGGGCGGAGCACTACGTCGAGCGCGCGCGCACCTACTTGGCTGACTATCGCCAGGCCTGAGCAGTTGGGCCTGATCAGTCCTGAGCAGGCCGGCGAGGCGCGCCCCTGCCATGGGAGGGGGAGCCCCAGGGCCGGCGCCTTACAATTCCCGTGCAACACGCGGCTCAGCAGTTTCGTTGTTCTCTGGTCGCCTTTCGCTCCCCGTGGCCGCCGCCGAGACTTTTGTTTCCGAGCTGACACTTGTAATCATCACCTCGCCTCGATGGCATCGCACCTTCCGGAACGCAGACTCGGCCGTCTCATGCGGGGATTGCGGCGCAGCGCTCATCTCCTCCGGTGTGCTACCCTATCTCGGTGGGTCACGCCGTGGACCAGACCTTAATTGTTATGAACAAGATCGCCTCACGTAGTTCTGCCATCGCCTTAGTCGCTGTCGCCGCCGCTTGCGCTCGCCACTCTGGGGACATCGCCTTCCCCGGCGCAACGACGGGTGCAATCCCGGTCTTCGAGACCCGTGTTGAGATCGATACTGGCTCGGATGCGCACTCCGATTATCGCGTAGCTGACTTCGACAATGATGGCGACCTCGACATGGCCGTCATCAGCTTGACCGGTGAGCTTCGCGTCCTGCGCGGCGACAACGGCGTGTTCGCGCTCGGTCAGGAACTGCAGATTGACGGCCTCCCGATCTGGATGGGTGGCGGTGACTTCAACAAGGACGGCTTTGAAGACCTGGTCGTTGTGCGCAGCGACGCCGATGAGACCAACATCTATCTCAATAACGGTTCGGGTGGTTTCGACTCGACCACAGTGCTCGGCACGATCGCCGGCGGTGCGGGTGCCTTGGCGGTCGCGGTCGGTGATCTGGACAACGACCAAAATCTTGACGTTGTGATTTCGCGTCCTTCTGCTCCCGAGATCGTCGTTGGCTACGGTGATGGCGCTGGCGGCTTCTCGTCGCAGGATCAATTGTCGCTGCCCGGCGGTGGCATAGCATTCAATGTCTCGATCGGCGATGCGGATCGCGACGGGTTGAACGACCTTGTCCTCGCCGATACCGGCTTCTCGCGTCTGGTCATCTATCCTGGCACGACAACCGTCGACTTTGGCAGCGTGCTTTGTGAGCTTGATATGCAGGGTCGCACGCCAGGCGCCGTGACCTTTGGCGACCTCAACGGTGACAACCTTGACGACTTGGTTGTGACGGCATTCACGGCAGCCACGCCATCCGCACAGAACAGCTACATCGTCGTGACCGAGATCTTCCCGCCAGCACCGACAATTGAGGACGGCGGTAGTGGACTACAGCAATGCACCTTCGACTCATTCGAAATCGAGGTGCCCGCCCAGCCGTCACTGGCCATGGTTGGTGATGTCACCGGCGATGGCGTGAACGACTTGGTCGCGTGCCTAGCCTTCAGTGCCAGCATCTGCATCGCTCCTGGCAACAACAGCTCCTCTCCTGTCGTCGCCGACCAGTTCTTGCTCGATTCCACGGGTATGCCACTGCGCCCGTTCCTCGGCGACTTCGATGGCAATGGTAAACAAGACGTCTGCGCGCTCTCGGGCCTTGGCAGCCGCGTCAACCTGTGGTTGAGCAGCGCGGACTCCGGCCGATTGAACGGCGCACGCAGCTATGCCTCGGGCTTGTCGGCTTCGTCGTGGGTCGAAGGCGCGGACTTCGATGGTGATGGCGACTTCGAAGTGGTCACGAGCAGCAATTCCGAAACCAGTCTGTCGATCCTTGGCGGCGGAGGCGCGCTTGAGATCGAAGGCAGCATCAGTATTGGCGTTGGCGTTTATCAGTTGGAAGCGGGCGACCTCGACCTCGACGGCAAGCCGGACCTGGTCATTGGCGTTGCGGGTGGCATTAAGATCCTGCGCAACACGTCGACTCCCGGTAACTACAGCTTCGAGATCTTGCCGGTTACGCCGACTACGATCGGTTCTGGTGCCTACCCGTTCGGTATCGAGATCGGTGACTTCGACCGCGACGCGGACATGGACATCGCCATCTGTGATTACTTCGGTGGTGGCGTTCACCTGATCCCGGGCACTGCAACCGCGTTCGCCTACGATCCGGAGATCATCATCAACGTTGGTGGTGGCCCAGTCGACATTGTCGCTGCGGACTTCACCGGTGATGGCCTACAGGACTTTGCTGTTTCACGCTCCGATCAGGCGGACATCTCGATCCTCCGCAACGACGGCAACAACCAATACGTCGAGTCACTCGCCGTGCCGGTTGGCCTGTCCCCGAATTACCTGGTGACCGCCGACTTCAACACCGATGGCCGCGCCGACCTGGTTGTGAGCAATGCGACGTCGGGCACGGTTTCGGTTCTGTTCGGCACCGCCAATGGCTTCTCCGGTAGCGACTACGCCGCTGGTTTGTCACCGACGGCGCTGATGGCTCAAGACCTGACCGGTGACGGCGTCGTCGACATCCTGGTCGCCTCGCTGGTGAGCGGCGACTTCCGGGTGCTGGTTGGCGATGGCACCGGTAGCTTCCCGCTGCTGCCGTCGTTCCCGGGCACTCTCGGTGCGAGCGATGCGGTTCTGCAGGACATGAACGGCGACGGCAAGCCTGATTTGATCGTGTCCAGCCTGATCACCGATCGCATCTCTTTCGTGCGCAATATCACACCAGGCCCCGCATCGCAGTAGTCTGACAGTGATTGCTGACTTGACGTGCTGCGCTACTGGGCGCGCCCACCGCGGCCAACTACGAACCATCCGGACTACTTGTGGCTGAAGAATTGATGGGGGTGATCCTTGCTGCTGGCAAGGGCACCCGAATGCGCCCCTTCTCTGAGCATTGGCCGAAGCCGATTCTGCCGGTGCTCAACAAGCCGTTGATGGCCTACCAGCTCGAAATGATGGCTGGCATGGGCATCACCAAGGTGGTCATCGTGATTGGTCACCTTGGCCACGAAGTCGTGCGCACGCTCGGCGACGGTGCCGACTATGGCGTGTCGATCCAATACGTCGAGCAAGAGGAGATGCTTGGCATCGCACACGCGGTGTCACGCCTCGAAGCTCACGTCGATCGGTCGTTCTTCTTGTTCCTTGGCGACATCTTCTTCGTCACAGAGAACCTCGACGAGATGTTGACGCGCTTCCAGAAGGGCAAGCTCGGCGGTGTGCTTGCGGTCAAGCACGAGCCCGACCTCGAAGCGATGAAGCGCAACTTTGCGGTCATCGCCGGCGACGACGGCGTCGTTAGCCGCGTCGTCGAAAAGCCGCGCCACCCGCGCACCGACCTGAAGGGCTGTGGCATCTACTTGTTCGATCAGTCGTTCTTCGATGCCGTGAGGCGCACGCCGCGCACCGCGTTGCGCAACGAATACGAAATCACCGATTCGATCCAGATCTTCCTAGATGATGGCTACAAGGTTGAAGCGGCGAAAGTCGTCAAGGCTGACATGAACGTCAGCTACCCGAAGGACCTGCTGGAGTTGAATCTGCTATTGCTGGAGCAAAGCGGTTCGAGCGAGTCCATCGGCACAGGTGTTACCCGCGGTGACAACGTTTCGATCAAGCGTTCAGTTGTCATGGACGGTGCCGACATCGGTGCGGGCGCGCAACTCGAAGAGTGCTTGCTGTTCCCGGGCGCCAAGGTGCCTGCTGGCCGCGTGCGGCGACGCACGATCTTCACTGCCGACAGTGAGATTCGCTGCGAGCCCGAAGCCTGAGAGAGAGGGGCTGTCTGATCTTCGGATCAGGATGGGGCTTCGCAGCGGGCTAGTTGCTCGTGCGCAATGCAAGCTTGGCCATGACCGCAAGCTCGCTGTCGTCGCCGCTCACGAGCTTCTCCAGTTCGGTTCGAGCCAAAGTAGTTAGCTGCTTGCCCTGGCCGATCGTGAGCACGGCTGCGCGCACGATGGTGCGGTTGTCCGCGGTGAGGCATTGCTCAAGGCGCGCAGCAGGTGGCTGCGCAGGGGCTCTTGATGGTCGCTCAGCTACGCGACGAGTTGGTCGAGAATGTGGCTGCTCGCCGGTCCGAGGTCGGCGAGCGCCCTTGCAAACGTCTCCGCTGCTGCGTCGTTGGCTGTCGTTGCGTTCACAAAGACCTGCCAGACAGCCTTGGCGCCTTCACCCTTGGCGTGCGTCAGATCATGCATTGCCGACGCAAGCAGCCGCGCTTTGCGCAGTTGCTGCACGGACGTCAGTAGCTTGCTCGCCACCGATGTGCTCGCGATCTTGGCTTTGGGGACTGGCTGCGTCGTTTACGACCGTGCCGACGTCGCGAACACGAGACTGACGAGAATCGGCGTCAGGATTCTCATGGCAGCGACGACGATGCCACGGGTCGCATGCTCCTCGTTCATGCGGCGCTCGCACGGCCGCATTCGCCTGGCTTGAAGCGTCAGTTCCCCCCGGGATCCGGGGCTTCCGCCTGCATGCAGCTGGCAAGCCGGCCGCAGCAGTCGTAGAACGTAGTCATGCTGCCGGCGACTGCATCCCTTCCCTACGAGCAAAAACTGGCGCACCTGCACGAGCAGCTGAAGGCGTTGCCGGGGGCCGTCGTGGCGTTTTCGGCTGGTGTGGATTCGACGGCGCTGCTGCACGCGTGCCGTGCCGTGCTCGGCGATCGTGCCGTTGCCGTGACTGCGGACTCGCCGTCGTTGCCGCGCAGTGAGTTGCAGGAAGCCCAAGAGCTGGCCCTCAGCATTGGCGCGCGCCACGTGGTGTTGCCAACCGATGAGTTGTCGCGCGCTGGCTACCGCGAGAATGCCGGCGATCGCTGCTACCACTGCAAGAAGGAGTTGTTCGTCACGGTTGCCGAACGCCGCGCCGACATCGCGCCTGCCGACTGGGTCGTCGTCTACGGCGCGATCACTGATGACCTCGGCGATCATCGCCCCGGCCAGATTGCGGCCGCAGAACACCTGGTCCAGGCGCCGTTGTTGGATTCGGGGTTCTCGAAGGAAGACGTGCGTCGCTACAGCCGCGATGCCGGACTGAGCACCGCCGAAAAGCCGAGCTTCGCCTGCCTGTCGTCGCGCGTTCCGTATGGCACCGCGATCGACCGCGAGCTGCTCGGCAAGATCGAGCGAGCCGAAGCGGTGTTACGTGCGCACGGCTTTCGTCAGTTCCGGGTTCGCCATCACGACATGTTGGCGCGCATCGAAGTGGCTCAGGACGAAATGGAACGCGCGTTCGCGATGCGGGAAGTACTCGGCCGTGATGTGCAGGCGACTGGCTACAAGTTCGTCGCGATCGATGCATTTGGCTATCGCTCGGGTGCGATGAATACCCTGCTTGAGCAGACCGGCGGGTAACCATCTGGACCGCGACCCGTGCCCTGGCCGGGCGCGTCGGCAAGATTCCCAACGCCCCTAGATCGTGACTGCGATCTGCCATCGCCACCGCGGACGCTGTACGCTCCCAGGACTCCCCCAACTTGAAATTGATGATGCGTGACCTTTGCCGACTAGCTTGCCTGAGCCTCCTGACAACTGTTGCTGCTGCCCAGGCCGCCAAGATCACTGAGAAGTCGGTGCGCGAGACGGTCGGTTGGCTGGCTGCCGATGAGCGCAAGGGGCGCGGTTCGGGCACGCCGGAGCTCGCCGCGGCGGGAGATTGGTTGGCGGATCGATTCGCCAAGGCCGGGCTGAAGCAGTTGCGCGAAGGCTCGTGGTTTCACGAGTTCTCGATAGCGGGTCTTCGTCTCGATTCGGACGCGGCGTCGTTGAAGTTGATCAGTCGCGTCGACAACAAGGGCTCGGAGCTCGAGCTTGTTGCCGGCCGCGACGTGCGGCTGTGGCGGCCATCCGACGGCCTCAAGGGCGTAGAGAATTGCACGGTCGCAGCGATGGATGATCCGGTGCTGCAGCGCTTGCTGAGGGCGCGGTCGGCACGCCGACCAATCATCATCGAAGTGCCCGAAACACATGCCTACTGGCTGCAGGCGAAGGGTCAGCACACGGTTTTCGAAAAGCGTCGCAAGGCGTCGCGTCCGGTGTTTCTTGTGCGCAAGGGCCTGTTGCCGCCGCGTCCCAAGGGGAAGGGAATTGAGTGGTCCGCGAACTGGTCGGTCGCAGCCCCTGAGGTTGCCGACGTGCCGCAACGCAACGTCATGGCGTTGCTGCCGGCGCGCGAAGGCAGCGACCGCAAGAAGGAATACGTCGTGGTCAGTGCGCATTACGATCACATTGGCGTTGGCCGAGCGAAGAACGGTGACTCGATCAACAACGGTGCCGATGATGACGCAACCGGCACGACCGCGGTTGTGCTGCTGGCCGAAGCGATGGCCAAGATGCCGGCGGCTCGGCGCAACATTCTGTTCATTTGCTTTGCTGGCGAAGAGCGCGGTTTGTTGGGCTCGAAGGCGTTCTGTGATCAGCCGCCGTTGCCGCTCGATCAGGTCGTCGCGGTGCTGAACATCGAAATGATCGGTCGCCCGGAGGAGGGCAACGAGGGCAAGGCTTGGGTCACTGGCAGCGGCTACAGCGACTTCGCCTCGATCTGTGACAAGGCGTTCCAAAAGACCGGCAGTGGGCTGGTCGACTTCCGCATGGCGAATCAGCTATTCGGTGCTAGCGACAACTTCTCGTTCGTGCGCAAGGGCATCGTCGCGCACTCGCTGAGCGCCGGCTCGCTACACCCGGACTATCATCAGCCGAGTGACGAAGTTGAGAAGCTCGACATCCCACACATGACGCAGATCATCCGCAGGCTGCTGGATG
>JBNMND010000125.1:0-14301 GCA_051274975.1 Planctomycetota bacterium
GATCCAGTAGTCGGCGGCGATGCGACCACAAAGCACCTCGTGCTTCGGTGAGGTCGGTCGGCTCGTGTTGGCAGGTGCCGTTCGCCCAATCGTGCAGGTTCTGTTCGGCCGGGTCGTTGCGAAGCACGTTGACCAGGCGTTCGCAGCGCGACGCGATTTCGCTGGCGGTGGGCCGATCGGCTGGCTCTGCAGCACAGCATGCCATGACCAACGCGTCGACGTCGGTGTGCCGCGGCAGGCGTCGCACGATGCCGTCATCGAGCAAGAACGCGAGGGTCGCGCCGAGCCCAAACACATCGAAGGCTTCACTCGGCTGTTGGCCTAGGTGTGCCTCCGGCGCGGAGTAGGCGCTGGTGCCGCCAGTGAATGCCGCATCGCGTCGCGTGCCAATGGCGCAGGCATGTTCGAAGTCGAGCAGCAGCGTGCCATCGCGGGTCAGCATGATGTTCTGCGGCTTGACATCGGTGTGGCACATGCCGCTTGGCAGCTCGGCGGTGCGAAGGTTGTGCAATCGGTCGATGGTGCGGGCCACTGACGCGATCGTCGCGAGCGCCTCTGCAGCCGGCAGCGCTCCGCGTTGGGCCACGACGGCGTCGAGGTTCTGCCCGTCCGCGAACTGCAAGATCACACTCGGGCGATTGCTGGCGGCGTCGGTTGCCGTGCGCTCGTACCTGATAACACCTGGGCCGGCTGCGAGGCGACCCATGGCGCATTCGTGTTCTGCTTCGGCCATCGAACCGGCGACATAGATCTTCTCGATCGATGCAGTCTGGTCGGAAGTCCCCCCGTCCGCTGAAGCACTCGTGGCCTTCGACGCGGCGGTCTGGCCGGTACGGCGCAGCCACACCGTTCGCGCGGGCGAACAGTGCAAGCACGCCATGTTGGCGGATGCTGCAGTTGGGGCGGACACGAAGGCGAGGGCTGGCCTACATCAGGAAGATGGCGGTCAGTTTGGAAGGACCCAGTTTGACAGTTTGATTGGGCAAACTGTCGGAAGTTGCCGTCCAAGGGGGCTGCGAGCCAAGGTGGTGCTGGACGGCGAGACAAGCCTAGCAGAAACTAGTGTCGACGGTGGGTGGCGGAGAGCTCCCAAGCCCACGTTTCTCGCACCGTCCCTTTTGGGCGCCTACTTCACGATGCCTGTTTGTCTCGATATCACCGACCGTTCTGGTTCCCGCGAGTCCGAAATCGAGGGTCAGAGCTTCTGGCTCGGCGGTCTCAAGTCCGGCTGCGTTGTGGAGCTGGATCTCCCCGGCGTGTCGGGCCGTGTGCTGGAAGTCGCTTGTGACGAACGCGGCCGGCTGCGAGTGCGCGCCGAACCTGGCTTGCCGTTCCCGATCCGGTGCGCGACCGGCAGCGTCGGCGCGCGCTTCGAATCCTTCCTCGACGGCGACGTGCTCAACCTCGGTCCCGCCCTGGTCAAGTTGCGCTTTCGGGCGGAGGCGTCCGGCGATGTCGTGGAAGCGATCGACCCCGCCGAACTCGCGGGGTCACCGGGTTCGCCGGTGGGCGCGTGGTACCAGACGTTCATGGAGATGTCCGATCATCTCGAAGGTCTGAAGAGCTCGACGCAAATGGTGCAGGCGGCGATGGCCGCGGTGCTGCGTTCGACCGGAGCGGATCGTGTGCACATCGAACTCGACATCGACGACGGCGGCAGCGCGTTCTATCTGAGTCGCCCCGAGGATGAGAAGGCGTTCCGCGTCAGCCGCTCGGTGATCGAACAAGTTCGCACGTCCGGTCAAGTAGTGCACGTGCCGATCGCTGCATCGGATCCAGTCGCGAGCACGTTCCACAGCGTGCGCAGCGAAGGCATCTCGGCGGCGGTGGCGCTGCCGATCAAGGCGCTCGGCAAGACGCTCGGCGTGGTCTACACCGACTGCACGCGAGACGGCGCGGTGTTGTCGGCGGAGGATCTGCAACGCGTCGTGTTCTGCGCCCGCATGTTGGCGACAGCACTTGGCAACCGCGTGCTCGTGCACAGCCTGCTCGATCGCGACCAAGACGACGTCGAACACTGGGCTTTGGCGACTAAGAGCGCCGCGTGCGCTGAGTTCACGCAACGCGTCAAGCTGTATGCACCGGCCGACTACACCGTGCTGTTGCGCGGCGAGACCGGCACTGGCAAGGAAGTCGTGGCGCGTGCGCTACACGAGTTGTCCAAACGCGTGAAGGGGCCGTTCGTGCCCGTTAACTGTGCGGCTATTCCCGAGCAGCTGATGGAAAGCATGCTGTTCGGCCACGAGAAGGGCTCGTTCACCGGCGCCATGCAAGCGCGGCGCGGCCATTTCGAAGAGGCGCATGGCGGCACGATCCTGCTTGATGAAATCGGCGACATGGCGCTCGAGCTGCAAGCGAAGATCTTGCGCGTGCTGCAGGATCGCGTCGTTGTGCCGATTGGCTCGCGCCGACAGATTCGCGTCGACGTTCGCATTGTGGCGGCGACTCACCAGGACCTTGAAAACATGGTGCGCGAGGGGCGGTTCCGCCAAGACCTCTACTATCGTTTGCGCGAGCTCGAGATCGTGCTGCCGTCGCTTCGAGAACGCAGTGAAGACTTGCCGCGCTTGGCGGCGCGCTTCTTGTCCGAAGCTGCCGAGGAGCTTGGCTATTCGGAGATTCCGGAGCTATCAGTCGACGCCAGTGAACGACTCGCCACGCATCGCTGGCCCGGCAATATCCGCGAGCTGCGGCACGTCATCAAGGGCGCTGCGTTGCGGGCCGGTGGCGAGGCGATTCGTGTCGTTGATCTAGACCTCGATCGAGCGAGCTTAGAACCGGCACCGGCACCGGCACCGGCACCGGCAACAGAAGGTCGCCAGTCGATGGGCTTGGCGGCGACGCCGCCCGAGACCACCGACACGGCGACGTGGAAGGAGCGACTCGAAGCCCAGGAGAAGTCCGTTCTGCAGCGCACCTACTCGGAGGCGAACGGTAACCTGACGCGTGCGGCTGAGTTGTTTGGCGTGCCCCGTACGACTTACCGCGAGAAGCTGGTCCGCCACGGCTTGCTTGAGGCCTAGTAGCCCGTTTGCGCGCTCTCGGTTGCCGCTCTGCTCCGCTGCGCGGAGCCTTCGCGTTCTTCTCCAGCGACGAATGCAATCAGCTTGGCTGGTGTGAACGGCTTGCACAGCAAACGTGAGTTGCGCGGCATGGCGCGCTGCTGCTGTTCGTCGATGAAACCGGAAATGAATAGCACCGTCAGCTGCCGTAAGAACCGCCGGGCCATCTGGACGAGCTGCGGACCGGTCAGCCCGGGCATTGCGATGTCGGTCAGCAGGACGTCGACGGCGGCCCCGTCCGTCTTCAAGTGCTCTAGAGGCTCGGCCGGGAACTGACCATTTCAGATTGGAATCGGCGATAGCGGCCGGGCCTCTAGGGCGACCAGTGGATCGGAGAGTGCAATGACATGGTCGAACTACTCAGCGAGCGACCTAGCATGTCCAGCACTAGCTTGTCGTCGTCCACGATCATGATCGTCGTGCTGTCCGCGTGAGTCGTATCTGCCATTCGTAACTAGGTATAGGCCTGAACTAGCGCGCTGCCATCGGTGGTTAGCACGAGGCCCGGCCCAGTATTTCTCCCGGCCGGCGTGTCGATCGCATTTCGCTCGGTTTGTCCTGCTACTTGGCCCGCGACGCTGGCTACCCTCAACCGCCTTGACCCCTCAAGCACATCGCAACTACGCCACCCTAGTGGCAATCGGCGACATCCACCGCTGCTGGCGGGAGGTGGATTCGGTCTATCTCGAACGTACGCAACCAGATCTGGCGTTGTTCGTCGGCGATTTGGGCGACGAGGATGTCGAGATGGTGACCAAGATCGCCAACCTCTCGGTCAATAAGGCCGTGATCCTCGGCAACCACGATGCGTGGCAGAGTTTCGCCAAGAAGGAAATCACCTCAAAACTCAACGATAGCCTCGATGTGCTTGGCGAAGACCACATCGCCTACTCGGTGCGCGAGGTGCCGTCCGCGGGCGTTTCGGTGGTTGGCGCGCGGCCGTTCTCGTGGGGTGGCCAGAGCCTGCGGAGCCCGGAACTCTACGACTACATCTACGGCGTGCATACGATGCGTCAGTCGGCTGCGGCGATCGTCGATGCCGCGCGCAATGCGCAGCATCGCGACATCGTGATCTTGGCGCACAACGGCCCGACTGGCCTCGGCAGCAACACCAACGACATCTACGGCAAGGACTTTGGCAAGCCGGGTGGCGATTGGGGCGACTACGACCTCGAACTCGCTCTGCAACGCATTGAGGGCTTTGGCCTGAACGTTCGCGCGGTGATCGCCGGTCACATGCATCATCGTCTGCTGCACCCGCGCGGCGCGGAGCGCAAACGCTTCATCAAGCGCGGCGGCACGATGTTCATCAATACCGCGGTTGTGCCGCGCGTCGAGCGAGATAAGGACGGCAACGAGCTGTCCTACTTCGTGCGCACCAATTGGCGTGACGGTGAGTGTCTGTCGGTCGAAGAGGTCTGGGTCGACACTCACGGCGCAGAACACTCTGCGACACCGGTCACGTGCGAAGTGATCGACGAAGTTGGTCCAGCCGCGGATCAGGCCGACGAGCAGTAGCGGAGCCGTGCCGTGCATGGAAGGCTGGCCATCACAGGCCCGTTTCGCAGCGACTCGTTGGAGTCTCGTGCGGCGTGCACGCGGTGGCGATGAGCAAGGCAAGAACGCGCTCAGCTAGCCATGTTCGATGTGTTGATCGCCGGCCCACGCGTTCTTCCGACGCGACGGCATGGCGGAAGCCGGTGCGCGGGGCCTGACGTAGGGGCTGATTGCGGAACTACTTGCTGGCGGCGGCGACGGCTTCTACGGCGCGTAGGACGCGGAGTAGGTTGCCGCTCCAGATCTTTTGGACGTCGGCTTCGGTGTGGCCGCGGAAGAGCAGTTCGCGGGTGACGTTGCGGCTTTCGGAGGCGTTGCTCCAGCCGGTGATGCCGCCGCCGCCGTCGAAGTCGGAGCCGATGCCGACGTGGTTGATGCCGGCAATGTTGATGATGTGCTCGATGTGGTCGGCGTAGTCGCTGACGTTGGCTTGCGGGTAGAGCTTGTTCAGTTCGTTGCGGGCTTCACGCAGCTTTGCGAAGTTCTCTTCGCGCTGTTCGTCGGTCAACTCGATCTTTGAGTTGCGGCTCAGGCCGAGCTCTTCACGGAGCTTGCTGACCGCTTCGTCCTTGGGCTTGTTGGACTTCAGGAAGCTGGCGAGTGCGACGCACTGCACGACGCCGTTGTTCTTGGCGATGGCGCGCAGTTGCTCGTCGTCGAGGTTGCGGGAGTGATCGTTGACAGCGCGGGCACCGGAGTGCGATGCGATGACCGGAGCCTTGCTGACGCGAACGGCATGCAACATCGTCGCTTTGCTGGCGTGCGAGACGTCGACCATGATGCCGACGCGATTCATCTCAGAAACGGCCTTCACGCCAAGCTCGCTGAGACCGCCGTGCATCGGCTCGGCGGGCGTATGCGAATCGCCGAGCTGGGTGTGGCCGTTGTGGGCGATGCCCATGTAACGCGCGCCCTTTGCGTGGAACTCTTCGATGCGCTTGAGATCGAGGCCCATGGGGTAACCGTTCTCAATACCGATGCATGCGATCAACTTGTTCTCGCGGTGCAGGCGCTCGACATCGTCGGCCGTGCGCGCGAGGGCGATGTCGTTCGGATAGAGATCGCACATGCGATGGATCGCGTCGAACTTCTTGTTCGCCTCGACATACGCACCGTGGTAGCCCGAGTCCGTCAGCTTGCGTTGCGGGGTGTAGACGATGAAGAAGGCGCAGTCGTATTGGCCCTCACGCATCTTGACGAAGTCGACTTGCTGACTGCCGCGCACCGTTGGATCGAACTGGGCTCGATACTTCTTCGCGGTGGCCGGGTCGCTCGGCAACGACCTTGGAGCCATTTGGCTGCTGATGTCTTTGTGGGTGTCGAGCGTCAGGCAGCGCGCGTGGATCTCGTCAGCCTCGGCGTAGGCCGAGGGAGGCGGAGTGACGCTTGAGCAGGCAGCGAGCGGGAGGAGAAGCAGTGGGAGACGGCGCATGCCGTCACAAGTACCCGGTGCAGGGGGTGCGAGCCAGCTTCGCGGTTGGCCGCTACTTGTTCTTTACCATTGCGTCGCTGCAGCCGGCGAGCACGGACAGTTCGCCGACCGATGTCCAGGCGCGGCCTTCGACCTCGCGCAGGGCCGTGGGGCGCACGAATCGGGCGTTTTGGGCCGGGTGCTCGAATTGTGCGGTGCGGGCCGTCGGGTTGTTGGCGAACGTGCCCTTGGCGAGTCTGGTCCACTTCGCGCCGATTGTGCTGCCATGGAACTCGTAGTCGGCGATGGTGCCGTTGTTGCCCGTGGTGCGCGGTTGGTAGAGGAATCTGGTGAGCGTGGGCGCCTGGCCAAGGTCGATCGTCAGATGGTGGGGGTGCTAGGCCGAACAGGGCAGAGCCAAGCACGGCAGCACGAGCATCAGCAGCAGAACACGGAAGGGTCGCACGAGTTTGTTCCTTGGTTGGTGCTCGCATCATAGTCGACGTTGCGTTGTGCTGCGTAGACGGCATCATCGTCGCCGAACTCCATGACTGAAACTGCGGACATTGTCGTCATCGGCGGCGGCATCATCGGCAGCTCTGTCGTCTACCACTTGGCGCAGCTGCTCGACCCCTCGACACGCATCGTGCTGTGCGATCGTGGCCCGATTGCCGGTGCGACGTCGAGTTGCTGCATGGGCCACTTGATGGTGACGCCGGACAATGCGCAGGAATACGCGCTGACCAAGACCAGCGTCGACTTGTGGCGTGACCTTCACGAGCAGCTCGGTGGCTTTGATTACAATCCGACGGGGGCGCTGTATCTGGCCGAGTCGGAAGAAGACATCGAGATGATGCCGGTGCTGCATAAGCAGTTCCTCGAACGGGGCGACCAAGCGGACATCCTCGACCAAAAGCAGTTGCGTGATCTCGAGCCAGGCTTGGCCCACGATATCCCTGGCGCACTGTTTTATGGCGGCGATGGCGTCGTGCTGCCCATGCTTGCCGCTGGCGCGATGTTGCGCGGCGCCCAGCAGCGCAATCCGAACGTGGTGGTGCGGCCGCACTGTGCGGTCACGGGCTTCCAGCGCGATGGTGATCGCATTGCCGCAGTCGTCACCGAGAAGTCGGTGATCCAAACCAACACCGTCGTCAACGCGTGTGGGGTTTGGACGCCGGGCATTGGTGAGATGCTTGGCCAGCCGCGCGTGCCGATCTATCCCCGTGCCGGCAACCTCGCGATCACCGGCCACCATGTATCACCGATCCGCACGCAATTGTTGGAGATCAGTTACCTGCGGTTCGCCCACGCGGCGAGCGAAGTCGACCCAGCCCAAAGCGATCGTGATGCCGGCGGGCATGCGGTCAACATGCAACCGCAGACCAATGGTGGTTGCTTGATCGGCAGCACGCGGCAGTTCCGCGGCATGAACAAAGAGATCAACCGTGAACTGTTACAGCGTTCGTTGCTGCGCGCGCACCGCTACGTGCCTGCGGTCGCGCAGGCGCCGATTGTGCGTTCGTGGGTGGGACTGCGCCCGTATTCAATCGACAACCATCCGCTGATTGGTCCGTGGGATCCGGTGCCTGGCTTCTGGATCGCCGCGGGCCACGAAGGTCTTGGCATCTCGATGGCGCCGATTACGGGGCTGATGATTGCGCAGCAGATCGCGGGCGTCACGCCTTCGGTTGACCCGACTCCATACTTGCCTGGCAGGTTCTCATCATGAGTGGTCGCATCGCTGGCTTGGGAGATCGCGAACTAGTCGTGTTCACGTTTGATGGCCAAGAAATCAACGCGTGGCAGGGCGATACAATCGCGATGGCGTTGTGGGCGCAGGATCAGCTCTCGGTGCGCAATAGCAGCAGCAAAGGGCAACCGCGCGGCGTGCTGTGCAATATGGGCATCTGCTACGACTGCCTAGTCATCGTCGATGGCGTGACGTTGCGTTCGTGCACGACGGTGGTCAAGCCGGGCATGGATGTCGGTCGGGGAGGTAAGCCGTGAGCAACGCAGGCGCAGCTCAGGTCGATGCCGTGCTCGAAGCGGATGTTGGCATCGTTGGCGCCGGACCCGGCGGCATGGCGGCGGCGACACGGTTGGCTGCGGCCGGCGTGCGTGTCGTCGTGCTCGATGAAGGCCAGCGTGCCGGCGGCCAGATCTATCGCCAGTTGCCGGAGGGCATGCACAACCACGGCGTCATCCAAGAACCGCCAAGCCACGACGACGGCCACGAACTGATCCAGTCGTTTGAAGGCCATGCCAAAGATGGCGGGTCGATCGAACTGGTGCACGGTGCGACTGTTTGGGATGCGCAGCCCGGTCGTCTTTGGTTCGAACAGGATGGCGTCTCGCGGCTCTTGCGATGCGGCCACATCGTGCTTGCGCCTGGCGCCTACGATCGCTGCATACCGTTCCCCGGTTGGACGTTGCCCGGGGTGGTGACGGCGGGCGCGCTGCAAGTCATGGTGCGCGGCTTTGGCGTCGTGCCCGGTAAGCGCGCGCTGGTGGTCGGTTCGGGGCCGCTGTTGCTGCCGACCGTGACGTCGTTGCTCGGTGCTGGTGTCGAAGTAGTGGCTGCACTCGAAGCGAGTTCTCGTTGGCGCGCTTTGCGGGCGGTGCCAGCGGTCGCATTCCACGCAGCTAGACGCCGTGAGGCGATGTGGTACATGAAGCAGTTGTGGCGCAATAGCGTCAAGCTGCAGTGGGGTTGGACGGTGTTCGCCTGCGAAGGCGATGGCCGCGTACAGCGTGCGATCATCGGCAAGGTCGATGCCCAAGGCCGACCGCGCCTGGGCACCGAACGCACGATCGAATGCGATGTTGTCGGCGCCGGCTTTGGCTTGGTGCCGTCGATTGAGATCGGCATGCGACTTGGTGCTGACACGCACATGATGCCCGTGCGCGGTGGCCATTGTTTGGTTGTCGATGGCGAGCAACGCACCGCGGTGCCAACGGTATTCGCAGTTGGCGAGACCTGTGGCATTGGCGGCGCCGAAGTTGCGAGTGCCGAAGGCAACCTGGCGGCGGCGGCCATCCTGCGTGAACTGCGCGGTGCGGCGATGGATTCGGCGATCATTTCGCGGGCGCGTGCTGAGCGGCGCGCGGCCGATTCGATGCTCGGTGCATTCGCGCCGTTGCCGGGGCTGCACGAGCTAGCGCGTCCAGACACCATTGTTTGTCGATGCGAAGACATCACGCGGCTAGGTGCACAAGAGGCGGCTGCGTTGCATGGCGATTCGATGCGTGCGATCAAGATCGGTTGCCGCGCCGGCATGGGGCCGTGCCAGGCGCGGATTTGCGGGCCGTCGTTGCAGGCGATGGCGACGGGCGTCAACGCGCGTGAGATGGATGTGCCGGTGGTGCAGATCCCATTGAAGCCGGTGCGCAGCGAAACGATCCTGAATGCGCCGCAGTAGCTGTGCTCCTACCAGTGAAGCACGAGCGGTAACCTGGGCCGGAGATCGAGTTGTTGCTCGCCAACCGGCGTATTGCCGTTCCGCAAGGTCCCAGTCATCAAGTGTTCGTCGCCATGCACGACTTCGAACCGCGGCACATCGAGTGCCAGCAGATGCGAGGTTGCTGGCAGGGTTGGGGTCGTGAGCACCACGCGGTGCAGTGCGAACGTCGACAGAGCGTGCGTTTCGCCGAAGGCTTTGAAGGCGCTATCGATTTGGAACAGCATGGGCTCTTCGCTCGCGTCACTACCGCGTGCGACCGCGATCACCAGCACACTGACCAACGCCGTGGTCGCTGAGCCGCAGTTGCCCATATGCAACGACGCGGCGAAGCAGATCATCGGCATCGCGCCGAACAACATGACGGACGACATGCCTGGCTCGCCGAATATCACGATGCTGCCGGCGACGACACCGGCGAAGATTCCCCACGGGCTTGCTTGGCCGAGAGGGTGTCGCCATTCGCGGGGGGTGGACAGCGCTGGCCAGGACATCGCCACCGGCATGACTGCGAGCATTGCGATGGCGTTCATGCGCCATCAACCCGTCATACCTGCGATGGAGGAATCCCATGACCTACCGAGCCAGAGTGTGTGGGCGGCGAGCGTGAAGGTGATCGAGGCCAGGGGGGCACATAGCGTGACCAAGTAGAGCGTCATGACGTCGCGCAGGCGGTCCAGCCCGCGGCGAATCTGGAACGCGTGGACGAGCCAGGCTCCGAACAGCGCCTCCAGAGATGCGGCGGCTGCAGCGACGCAACTCGGCTGCAGCCCTCGCCCAATCATCTGCCGCTGCACCGCGATGGTGATGGCCACGACCCAAACCGCTGGCCAGCCGATCATTGCCAAGCCTGCAACCGCCACGCCGCTCGGCAACCAGATCAGCGCCTGTTTGACTTCGGATCCGCCAAACCACGTCGCGAGACTCGCCAGCGAGAGCGAGGCTGTAAACAGCAAAAGTTTCAGGCCATAGGATCCCGAAGTCACGATGGTACCAGGCTATTCGTTCGTTTGGCGGGCGACAGGTGCCAGCTCTGTGCCCATTCTGGCGGCCCTTGTCCCTCGCTCTGGGGGGAGTCGGTGGAGAGCCCTGGTCAAATCCGCTGATGAATTGTAACTACGGGTGCCCTCGCCGACGTTGACCACCTGGGGCCCGGGGCCTACTGTCTTCCGGCTCTTCTTCGGTTCTGACCTTACTTTGCGCACGACGATCTCGATTGGTTCTGACCTCCAGATAGGTGGCGACAACTTCGTCGTGATGGCGGGGCCATGCGCGGTCGAATCCCAGGAACTGCTGTTCGCTGCCGCGGATGCGGTTGCCGATGCCGGCGCTGGACTGCTTCGTGGCGGAGCCTTCAAGCCACGCACGTCGCCGAAGTCGTTCCAAGGTCTCGGCTCCGAGGGACTGTCGCTGTTGGCGCAAGCTTCGCAACGCACTGGCTTGCCAGTGGTTACCGAAGTGATGGATCCACGGGATGTTGCGATGGTCGCCGAGCACGCGGCCATGCTCCAGGTTGGCTCGCGCAATATGCAGAACTTCCCGCTGCTGCGCGAAGTCGGCCGGCAGAGCAAGCCGGTGCTGTTGAAGCGTGGTGCCGCGGCGACCATCGATGAGCTGCTGCTGGCGGCCGAATACATCCTGCAAGAAGGCAATCCCAACGTCATCCTGTGCGAACGGGGAGTGCGCGGCTTTGACCCGTCGACCCGCTACGTGCTCGACCTGGCCGCCGTGCCGGTGCTGCGCGAACGCTCGCCGCTGCCGGTGATCGTCGATCCGAGCCATGGCACTGGCCACGCTCGCTACGTGCCGTCGATGGCGCGCGCGGCCATGGTCGCCGGCGCCGACGGTCTACTGATCGAAGTGCACGCCAATCCAGCGCTTGCCAAGTGCGACGGTCATCAGGCGTTGACGCCGGAGATCTTCGCGAAACTGATGGCCAATTTGCACGAGCTCGCTCCACTGTGTGGGCGAGTGATTTGCTCCGGCGCTGCCGCTGACGGCACTCGCGCTACTGATCTTAGCCGCGTCACTGGCATTACTCGTGCCAGTGGCATTAACCACGCCAGTGGCATTAACCACGCCGGTGGCATTAACCACGCAAGTGGCGTTAACGGCATTTCCGCCGATAGTCCTGATCGGCTCAACGCCGGCCAGGTTCCACGCCCTAACTCATTCGACGACGAGGTCATCGCCCCGTGACAACCAGAACACGCAAGCCGTACATCGCCGGCAACTGGAAGATGAACCTCGATCGTTCCAAGTCGCTCGACTTGGTCAAGACGGTCAAGGGACGCATTGGTGACGGCAGCAATAAGGAGGTGGCCTTCTTCGTGCCGTCGATCTATCTCGCTGACGTCAGTGCGGTTGCCCAAGGTTCGCCGCTCGGAGTCGGTGGCCAGAACATGTGGCACGAAGACCACGGCGCCTTCACCGGCGAGCTCGCGCCACGCATGCTGCGCGAAGTCGGTGCCGACCGCGTGCTGATCGGGCACAGCGAGCGCCGTATCATCTTCAAGGAGCCGGAGGACTGGATGGCCCGCAAGCTTCGCGCTGCGCTCGACATCGACCTGCAGCCGATCTTCTGCATTGGCGAGAAGCTCGAAGAGCGCAAGGCCAACCGCACCGACCGGGTGCTCAAAAAGCAACTTGAGTCCGGGTTCGAACGCGTCAAGCCCGAAGATGCCCACCGCATTACGGTTGCGTATGAGCCCGTCTGGGCTATCGGAACCGGCGAAACGGCCACGCTTGAGCAAGTCGAGCAGGCCCACGCAACGATCCGTAAGTGGTTGACCAGCAAGCTCGGCGAAGAAGAAGCGGAGACCGTCCGCATCCTCTACGGCGGCAGCGTCAAGCCTGACAACGCCAAAGACATCATGGCCCTCGACCCCGTCGATGGTCTCTTGGTTGGGGGCGCGAGCCTGCAAGCCGAGACCTTCCTACCCATTATCGAATACGACGCCTAATCGGCGACTCCTGCTATGAATATCCTCCACTACCTCGGTTGGGTTCTGTTCTTCGTTTCGGCCGTCCTGATGACGATCGTTGTGCTGCTTCAAGAGTCGAAGGGCGGCGGTCTTGCCGAAGCCTTCGGCGGCGCGGGCGCGGAGACGTTCGGCGTCAAGAGCGGCGGCGTCAGCAAGTTCACGTTCTTGCTCGCTGGCATCTTCTGTGGTTCCGCGATCTTGATCAGCGCGACCTGGAACGCCAGCTAGTCGAAGGACCCATCAGCTAGTCGAAGACCAATCTGGCAAGAGAGATACTAGTGGCGCCGATTTCGAGCATGACTGGTGCCGGCTTTGCCGCCGGCGAGTCTGAGATCGGCGACGTGCGCGTCGAGATCCGGTCGGTCAACGGCCGCGGTCTGAGTCTCAAAATGCGCCTTTCCTCAGCCTGCAACGGCTTTGAGGCTGCGATCGAAGAGCGCGTCAAATCGCGGATTGCCCGTGGCTCGGTTCTGGTTGTTGCCGAACGCATGGGCAGCGCCACAACCTTGCCGGACCGGCAAACTCTGTCACGGGTGGCCGCAGAGATGCGCGAACTCGCCGACGAGCTGCAGCTCGCGCAACCGACCCTGGTCGAGGTCATTCAGGCTGCCAGCAGTAGCACGCGCGGCGAATCCTCGACGTCGCGGCCGCTGCCTGAACAGCTCGCTGCGCTTGTTGATGCGGCGATTGCCCAGCTGATCGAGCACCGCCATACCGAAGGTAAGGGCACCGTCGGTGCGATCACCGAGCAGCTCGATGAGTTCGTTCGGCTGACGGAAGCTTGTGCGAGCCGCGCACCGTTCTTGATCGAAGAATATCGAACGCGCGTGCTGCAACGCGTGCAGGAGTTTGTCGCGGCCCACGTGCCGACGCCGCCGCCAGCAGTCGATCTCGTGCGCGAGGTGGCGTTGTTTGCGGACCGCGTCGACGTCGCCGAAGAACTGCAACGCTTGCGTGCGCACACCGACGAAACCCGCAGCTTGCTGCAGAAGGGCGGTGAAGTTGGGCGTCGCTTGGAGTTCTTGCTGCAAGAGCTGCTGCGCGAGACCAATACCCTCGGTTCGAAGTCGCCAGATACCGAAGTCGCGCACACCGTCGTTGCGATGAAGAGCAGCATCGCAATGATCAAAGAGCAGCTTGCAAACATCGAGTAAGTAGGACCGCATGAGTGAGAAGCAGGGCAAGTTGGTCGTGATCTCTGGCCCCTCGGGCGCCGGCAAGACCTCTGTCTGTCGTGCCCTGAAGCTCAACCCGAACGTCGAGTTCTCCGTCAGCGCCACGACGCGCGCGATGCGTGAAGGCGAGCAGGACGGCATCGACTACCACTTCCTGACCCGCGAAGACTTTGCGCGGCGCATGGAGGAGAACCAGTTCCTCGAGTGGGCGACCTACAACGGCAACCTCTATGGCACGCCGCGTTGGCCGATGGATGCCGCGCTAGCGCGCGGCAAGATCTTCTTGGTCGAGATCGAAGTCGCCGGCACGAGGCAGCTGCGGGAACGCGCGGTGCAAGGGTTCTACTTGTTCATCGCACCGCCGAGCATCGAAGAGCTACGTCGTCGCCTGGTGCACCGCGCCACCAACGAGGCCGAAGAGATCGAGCAACGCGTGCGCATTGCCGAAGATGAGATCAAGGCGGCAAGCACCGAGGTCGCTGGTGCACCGCTCTACGATACGATCGTCGAGAACGCCGTGCTCGAAGACACCATCAAGGAAGTTGAGGTGCTGCTGTGGCCATAACGGCGAACAAACGCGCGGTGCTCGGAGTCGGTGGCGGGATCGCTGCTTACAAAGTCGCGTTCCTCGCGAGCCGCTTGGTGCAGCAAGGG
>JBNMND010000126.1:0-13981 GCA_051274975.1 Planctomycetota bacterium
TTGCTTCGTGACTGGCCTTGCTGAGCGCGAAGCCCATGAAAACCAGCGCCGTGCAGATGCCCAAGAACGCGATGCCGAACGCGACCGATTGGCCGCGGTTGCGCCGCACGAACTTGTTCAGGCGGTACCAGGTGGTCGGGGCGGAGACGGCGACGGGTTCGTTGTTGAGGTAATGGCGTAGGTCGGTCGCGAGTTCGCCGACGCCGGGGTAGCGCAGTTGGCGATCCTTCGCGATGGCCTTTTGCAAAATGCCATCGAGGTCGCCGAGCAACATGCTGCGCCGTGCCTTGGGCGCGACGTCGCTAGCGCGCGGTGGCATGTGCGACTCGATAACCTGGGCCATGCCGGCAATGCCTTGGGCGCGCAGCACGACGCCTGGAATGGGGAGCTGATCCGTAAGCAACTCATACAGTTGTACGCCGAGGGAGTAGACGTCGGCGCGCGTATCGATGTCCGCCGTGCGGCCGGCGGCCTGTTCGGGGCTCATGAACTCGGGCGTGCCCATCAGCGTGCCCTGGAACGTCATCGCGCCGCCATGCAGCAGCGGGTCGGCGAGCGACTTGGCGATTCCGAAGTCGATGATCTTCGGTTGGCGTTGGTCGTTGGCTTCCGTCACCAGCACGTTGTTCGAGCTGAGGTCGCGGTGCAGCACGGATTTCTGGTGTGCGTGCTGCATGCCTTCGCAGACCATTAAGAACAACTGGATGCGTTCGTGCAGCGGCAGCTTCTCGCGTCGGCAGAACTGCATTAAGGTGGGGCCTTCGACCAGTTCCATGACAAAGAACGGCCGGTGCTTCGCGGTCGTGCCCGCATCGAGCAGCCGCGCGATGCCGGCGTGGTCCATACGGTTCAGGGCTTCGCGTTCCGCGGAGAAGCGCGCCAAGATGTCGCGCGAGTCCATGCCCGGGTTGAGCACCTTGACCGCCACCGGTCGGCGAATCGGTTCTTGCTGCTCGGCGCGATACACCGTGCCGAAGCCACCACGGCCCATGACTTCTAGCAGCATGTAAGCGCCGAGCCGGTAGGGCAGGTGTTCGTCGTTGCTACCGAGGGATTCTTCGCCGTGCGAGTCGCCTTCGATGGCGCCGGCGGCAACCAGCCAGTTGCGGATGCGCAGCGCGTGGTCCGGGTGACCCTCAAGCAGCTCGCTGATGGCTGCATCGCGAGTGTGCTCCTCGTCTTCCAGAATCAGCAGCACCTCGTCTTCGAGGTCGTCGGGCAAGTCGCCGCCGCTGCTGCTGGGTTGTTGGCTGGGCGGCTGCTCCATGCCGTGATCATCGCCGCTCAGAGTTTTTTTGCACCAGTCGCGTGCGCTGTCGAGCGGTTGGTTCTTCAGGGGTGTCCACCAAGTTCAGGCGACCAGCCACCACCAACCACCTCAATCGAACGATGAACACCAACCGCTTGCTGACTTTGACCGCCCTCGCCGCCCTGACAACGGGCGTTACTGCTACGGCGCAGCTCCCCGAATATCTGCTGACCTACTCGCAAACCGAGGGCACCGTATCCGGTAGCGGCGGCACCGTGCTCGGCATGCTGCGACCGAACGAGATCTGTCAGCTGCGAGCGAACACCGTGACGTGCCCGACACTGTCGGCTGAGAAGTGGCTGCCGCGCACCGCTGCGAACGTGATGGCCGGTGATGAAGATGCTGATGGCCAATACGACAACGCGTCCATCTTCGGTCGCATCGACGCGTTGCTGGCCAACCAGGGGGCGGTCGCGGGCCTCGCCGGCGACAACCAGCGCACGGTCTTCTGGTCCCCTTCGCAGGCGATGGGCAATGCAATCAGCGGCACCCAATTCCGTCCCGGCGACGTTGGCCGCATCATCCGCAACGGCGCCGGCGAAGGTCAGGTCCAATACTTCATGCGCATGGAGATGTTTACTTCTGCACTCGGCATGCCGGCTGGCAGCACGCTCGACATCGATGCAATCGCATTCAGCCCGAACTACGGCGTGTTCTTCTCGCTCGATGCCGACACGTTGGCGATCACTGATTGTGGCCCGACGTTCGTTCGCGACGGCGACGTGCTGTGTGTGCCGCCCTACGGTTTGACCTACACGCCGGACCTGCGCATCGCATCGGTCGTGCCGTCTTCGGCGATCGTCGTGCACCCCGAAGCACTTATGGATACCTTCATCGTCAACGCGCAAGTCACCAACCGCTTTGGTGGTTGTATCTCGTTTGCGCTCGACGTCGAGTCACTCGAAATCGATTTCACGGGCCCGAGTTCGGTGGTCAGTTCGTGTGCTGGCATTGCGGTGCCAGTGCCGACGCTGCTGTTCTCAACCGAGACCGGAACTGGCGCTAGCGTGCTCTCCACGCGGCTTGGCGGCCAGATCCACAATATCCCGTGCGGCCCCGCTGGCACGTCCTGTGGCTTCGGCCCGACGCTTGGCCCGCAGATGGGTGTCCGTCAAACCAGCGCAACTGTCGGCGCCCCGAGCTTCGTCAACGCGCTGTCATTCAGCCGCGCCTGCCGCTCGGTGCTCGAGCCGCAACAGCACACGCTCAACATCTGGCCGCTGCCGTCGCCGCCCGGCGCCTTCCAGATCGACTACAGCTCGGACTTCGCCTTCAACATCGCGTTGATCGAGATCGTGGCGCCGGTCATCCCCGGTTCGATCTCCGCGTTCCCGTGGTCGCAACTGTGCTTCCCGGACCTCTACGCGCCGAGTATCAACGTGCACGCCTGGCCGCTCCCTGGTCCGTTCGGCTCCTTCCCGATGATCGGCATTCCGGCTGGCTGGTCGGGCAAGGTGCTCTACCAAAACGTCGGCTTTGGCTCGACGCTCGAACTGAGCACGCCGTGCGTCATCGACGTTAACTAGACATACAAGACGGATTGCAGAGGGCACGACCAACGGCCACTCGCGGTAACGCGGGTGGCCGTTGGTCGCTTGTATGGGGGAGTCGAAAGCACGGCTGGGTGTTGACTGAAGGGCGTTCGGCTCGTGTTCTGATGGCATGTCATGGACCCGCTACCTGTTGCACGATTTCTGGACGGCCCGCGAGTTCAACAAGATGGATGACGAGCGCCGTTCGCGCCGCAAGTCGACGCAGCGAATGCGCCAGAGGCATGTCTCAGAGAAGCAAGAACTGGGGGGCCGCATCGACGAACTCGAACAGGACCTGGGCGAGGCGGTGTTGCTGTTGCGCACAATGTCGGACCTGTGCGTGCAAAAGGGTGTGATCAGCGCCGAGGAGATGATGGCTAAGGCCGAAGAGCTCGATGCGTTGGATGGCGTCATCGACGGTCGCATGGGCAAACCTGTCGATCCGGACAAACCTGCTACCTAGCATTGTTCCACGGCGTGCGCGTGCGCTGGCACGGGTTTGGTTCTTCATCGGGTGTCCACCAAGCACCCAATTCCGATGAACAAGCTCACGACTACGTTGCTAGCCGCCGCGGCGCTCAGCAGTTCCGCCTTCGCGCACTTCCCCAGTTACCTGACGACCTACTCGCAGGTGGAAAATACCGCGCCGGGTAGCGGCGGCACCGTGCTCGGCACGCTGCGGCCGAACGAAGTGGCGCACGTCGACTTCTCCGTTCCATGTGCTTTGATGTCGGCGGAAAAGTGGACCCCGCGCACGTGTTCCCACGTGATGGCCGGCGACGTGAACGCCGATGGCGTCTACTTCCAGGGCAACATCTTCGGCAGCATCGACGCGCTGGTGTCGACGTCGACCTGGACGGCGCCGGTCCCGCACGACAATCAGCGCACGCTCTACATGTCGCCGTCGGTTGCGATGGGCACCAACATCAGCGCTCCGGGCGCGCTTCGTCCGGGTGATGTCGGTCGCATCGTACGCCTGCCGACCGATGGCCAGATCGAGTATTTCCTGACCCAAGAACAGGTCAACTTGGCGCTCGGTTTGGCGCCTGTGTCACGACCGTTGGCGACGTCGAATCGCTGACGATCAACATGATCGGCCCGGTCACGACGATCGTCCCGTGCGTGGGGATCTCCTTGCCGGTGCCGACCTTCGTCTACTCGTGTGAGAATGGCACCGGTGCGAGCCTGCTCGAGACCTCGGGCCTTGGCAACATCCACAACACGCCGTGTGGCCCCGCCGGACAGGCATGCGGTTCTGGTGCGCCGACGATGGGGCCTCAGATGGGCGTTCGCCCGACCAGTATTACCGTTGGTGTGTCGAGCCACATCAATGCGCTGACGTCGAGCCTTGTCTGCACGCACATCCTTGAGCCGCAGCAGCATGTGATGCCGGTGTTCCCCGGTGGGGCTCCAGCTGGTTCGATGATGATCGACTACAACAACCCGTTCCTAGTCAGCATGATCCTGGTTTCGCTGCCTGCTCCGACGGTGCCTGTGTCGTTCCCGGTCGCGCCGTTCTCGCAGAACTGTTTCCCCGATCTCTACACCGCCCCGGTGATTGTGCTTGGCTCCGTGCCGATGGGATTCGGCTCCTTCCCGATGATCGCGATCCCGCCACTGTGGACCGGCAAGGTGCTCTTCCAAGGGGTTGGCTTTGGGTCTCCTGGCATCCTTGAGCTAAGCACGCCGACGGTCATCGACGTGCTGTAAGCGCCATGCCATGGCAGCGTGGGGGCCTTCAGGCCCCCGCAAATAAACGGCCCGCCGCATTTGTTGCTGGCGGGCCGCTGGTCGTTTTTGGGGTCGCGAGCCGGGAGAGGCAACTCGCGCAGCGCCCCGCGACCAAAAAAACTAGGCCCAACGCGTGCGCCTGCGGCGGCTTGGTTCTTCAGGGGTGTCAACCAACCAAACAACCCTCCTCGAACGATGAACAAGCTCACGATCACCCTGCTCTCGACCGCCGCGCTCAGCACCACCGCCTTTGCACAGCTTCCCGCCTACATGACGACCTTCTCGCAACCCGAGAACTCGGCGTCCGGCAGCGGCGGCACCGTGCTCGGCAACCTGCTGCCGAACGAAATCACCGTGCTCGAGTTCAACGGCGCCTGCTTCGCTTCCTCCGAGAAGTGGATGCCGCGCACCTGCACCCACACGATGGCCGGCGACGAAAACGCCGACGGTAACTACTTCAACCCTGGCATCCTCGGCGGCATCAACGCTCTGGTGAGCGTGGCCAACTGGACGTCGCCGATCGGTGGCGATACGCAGCGCTCGATCTACTACTCGCCCGAGGTTGCGATGGGCACGAACATCAGTGGCTCGCCCGGTCTTCGCCCCGGCGACGTCGGCCGCATCAACCGCGTCGGCACAGCCGATGGCCAGATCGAATACTTCATTACCCAAGAGCAGGTGAACCTAGCGCTTGGCTTGCCGCCGGCCTACCCGATCAACATCGACGCGGCCTGCTTCCAACCGAACTTTGGCTTCTACTTCTCTGTCGACGCGGACGTGCCGGCGATGACGATCTGCGGTCCGACACTGATTCGCGATGGCGATGTGCTGTGCCTGCCGGGTGGCTCGATGGGATATACCGGGAGCTTGACCATTGCGACGACCACGCCGAACAGCGCGGTCCGAGTCTTCTCCGAGAGCCAGATGAACGTCATGACGGCGAACGCGATGGTTGCCGACCGGTTTGGCGCCTGCGTCACGACCGTTGGCGATGTCGAGTCACTGGAGATGGATCTCACCGGCCCGACGCTCACGATCACGCCGTGCCCGGGCTTTACCTTGTTGGTTCCGAAGCTGATCTATTCCTGTGAGAACGGCACCGGTGCGAGCCTGCTCGAGACTCCATTCGGTGCGATTCACAACACGCCGTGTGGCCCGGCTGGCACCTCGTGCACCAGCGGCAACCCAACGCTCGGTCCGCAGATGGGTGTTCGTCCGACGAGCCTCACCGTCGGCGCCTCGAGTTACATCAACGCCTTGGTCGCCTCCCGCGGTTGCCGCCACGTGCTCGAGCCGCAGAACCCGGTCGTGACTGGCCCGGCACCGCCCGGAGCGACGATGATCGATTGCTACAGCCCCTTCGTGCTCGGCTTGGTCCTGGTCGAACTGGTGCCGCCGACGGTTCCAGGCTCGCTGCCGGCCTTCCCATTCTCGCCGACCTGCTTCCCGGATCTCTACGCCCCGTCGATCATCCCGTGGGTGACGGTTGGCCCCGGCTACAGCTCGTTCCCGATGCTCGGCATCCCCGCCGCCTTCACCGGTAAGGTGCTCTTCCAGAACGTTGGCTTCGGCGCTGGCGTGTTCGAACTGAGCACCCCGGCAGTGATCGACATCATCTAGGAACGTCTTCCTACTCGATGCTGACAACGGGTACTCGCACTAGGTGCGAGTACCCGTTTGTCGTTGTGTGAATCGGTTTCGCAACGCACCCTGTTGCAGTGACTGACGCCGACTTCGTACCATTCCCCGATCGCTATGAACCGCCGGTCTCGCAAGAGGAAGCGCTGAAGACCTTCCACGACGCGATGCGCCGCCGTCGCAGTGTCCGCGACTTCAGCGATCGACCCGTGCCGCAAGAAACCATCGAGTGGTTGGTGCGTTGTGCGCACACCGCGCCGAGCGGTGCCAACAAGCAGCCGTGGCGGTTTGTCTGCGTCAAGAACCCGGCGATCAAGCAGAAGATTCGCACTGCGGCCGAAGTGGAGGAACGTGAGTTCTATTCGCGCCGAGCCAACGAAGAGTGGCTGAAGGATCTTGCCCCGCTCGGCACTGATGACACCAAGGACTTCCTAACGATCGCGCCGTGGTTGGTGGTGGTGTTTCAGCTGACGCACGATGACGACGGCGGCCAGGTCTACTACTTGAAGGAATCGCTTGGTCTCGCGTGCGGCATGTTCTTGGCGGCGGCGCAGCTGGCGGGCTTGTCGACGTTGACGCACACGCCGAGCCCGATGAAGTTCTTGAGTGAAGTGCTGGATCGCCCGGCGCATGAGCGCGCGTTCTTGCTGATCCCGGTTGGCTATCCGGCCGACGATTGTCAGGTGCCGAAGAAGGCGTTGCTGCGCAAGCCGCTGGAAGACGTGATGGTGGTTGTCTAGCCAGTGCCTGCCGGCGCCATCTGCTCGTAGATTGCGCATGCTGATTGCCCTGTCCGTTACTGTGCGCAGCAGGAAGTCACTTGGTGTGCGGCTACTTCTTGCCTACCAACTTGCGTAGCTAGTCTTGGCAGGCCGCAAGCACTCTGCCGTTGTCGTGCGCGGCTTGGCGCCGCGAACAGGCGCCCAACGAGACCGGCGACGAGGGGGGGGCGTCGTCGTGTTAGCCTGCAGGGATGCGCGTCCTGCACGAGAAGTCCCGGCTAAACGAAGAGCGGCGCGCCACCCCGAGAGGTGACGCGCCGCTCTCTGCGGGCAATCTGTCAGGATCGCCCGTGACGTTGGCAATTAGCTAGTAGCCACACGTCGCGGTTTCGGTCCTCGCTCAGGAGCCGAACGTGACGGCCAGCCCGTCGGAGACGACGAGCGGGCAGGCAGGGTTGGCGAAGTCGAGCCACAGGTACTGGAAGCCGAGCGACTGGCCGCAGAAGGCTGGGTTGTTGGGCAGATCGAACGTGACCTGCGCGCCGCCGTCGCCGTTGGTCGATGCGTTGATGGTCGCGGCGATGGTCAGCAGCTCGACGCCGAGAATGCAGGTCGCGTTGATCGGTACCGGGATCGTGAACGGCGCCGGTATGCCGGCGACCAGGAACGCCACGGTCGAGGTCGGGCCGCCGCGCAGTCGCACGGTCATTGGCGCACTGATTGCGGGCGGCGCCCCGCCAAGGATCTCACCCGTCGTCGCGGTGCCTTGCCTGACCGCTGTGCCCAGCGTGCCGCACCCGGTTGGCGTTGTGACGCGGAAGTTGTCGAGCACACCCCACTGCGCGTCCGGGTTGGAGCCGAGCGAGCTGAACGGATCCTCGTAGCCGATCATCGCGAAGCCGTTCGGCACTATGCCGAGCTCGTCGAAGAACAGCACGCCGTTGTGGTAGACGCGCACGCCAGCGGCGTCGACGTCGATGTCGACGCGCACCCACGTATTGGCGGCGGCGCCGTTAGGGCCTCCGATCGAGTTGCTGTCGAACGCCTCGTTGAACGGCACGCTTTCACCGGCCTGCGTGTCGCCGAGGTCCGCGAGTTCAAAATCGCCGTCGTTAATCGCCGCGTCCTCGGTGCCGTAGCCGTTCTCGCCCGCGAGCCATCCGTAGATGCCGTTCGTGCCAGCGCCGCGGTTGTTGCGCGCCTCGATCGGGAGGAAGTTGTCGACGCCAACACCCCAGAGCAGCTGTTCGGTCGAGCCGGCCGGCAGCGGCAGCGGCACGCTGATGTAGGCGTCAAACGACAGGCGGAAGCGGCCAGAGAAGACTAGTGGCGTTGAACCCGCGATCAGATTGACCGCCGAGGCGGCAGCCTGAGTGACGTTGCATTGGATCAGCACGCCGCGCGTCGATGCCGATCCCGGGATCGGGCGCGGTGCTTCGGGCAGGACGAAGGTCGTCGACCCGACGGTCATGTTCGAGTAGTCGACAAAGGTGACGATGCTGTCGGGCTGCGACAGTACGGTTATGTCGGCGGTCGCCTGGTTATCGAAGCCTTCGGAGAACTGGGCGCGGAGCCCGGTGGCGGCGAGCAGGCCGACGGAGAGGGGGAGAAGACGGGTGGCTAGTCTTGACATGTTGATAGCGGGTGAGGAGAGACAGGCGCGATCATAGGTCGGTGGGCGTCTGCGACAAGGGCCGCTGATTCTCGGGGCATAGGCCATTCAAACTGCGGCCCGGACAGCCGACCCGCGCCAACCACGATTCCGCCTCCACGACATCCCCACCCGTTAGTCCCAGCCATCCACCCTAGCGCCGCCAGAAGCTTGGGGTCAGGATCGCCAGGGGCGCCAGGATCTCAAGTCGGCCGAGCACCATCTGCAGCGACATGGTGAGCTTGGCCCACCAATGCAACTCGCCGTAGCCCGAATACGGTCCGAGGTCCACCGAGCCGACGAGTTGGAACGTGCCGGGATCGGTGGTCACGACTTCGCCGAACGCTGGCCCGATGCAACCCATCATGCTCAAGCTGGCAGTCATCGCCGACATCAGGTCTAGGCGGGGGTCGAGGTCGAGCACGAGCGCACCGACGGCGACCGTTGCGAGCCACAGCACCAACAGGCCGAGCACCGACGACACGACATGATTGGGTAGCACATCCTGACCGACCCGAATCTTCTCGACGCTGCGGGGTCGCACGAACTGCCGCAGCGAGTAGCTGCCGAGTTTGGCACAGATGATTAGGCGCATGACTTTGAAGCCGCCCGCCGTCGATCCTGTGCAAGCGCCAACAAACATGCAGAGGAAAATCAGGTAGAGCGCCGGCTTGGGCCAGTTCTCGAAGTCGGCGTTGGCGTAGCCAGTGGAGGTCAGAATGCTGACCGTTTGGAACACGCCGTCGCGCAAGCACTGTCCAAAGTCGCTGTAGAGGTGCGTCGTGTTGACGCTCTCATCGCGCACTGGTTGCCCCCAGACCCACAGGCTCAATGTGATGCCTAGGGAGACCAGCAGGGTGATCGAGAGGTAGACGCGGAACTCGCTGCGATGCGGAGTCGAGTCGTACTGTGACCGACCGCGTCGCATCATGGATTTGAGGATGAACAGGAAGTTGCAGCCGGCCAAGAACATGAACACCACGGCGACGCACTCGACACCGAAGTTCTGATAGCCACCGATGGAGACGTTGTTGTTCGAGAATCCGCCGGTGGCCAGTGTGGTCATCGAGTGGCACACCGCATCGAAAACTGACAGTCCAGTCGCCCAGTAAGCGATCGCGGCAGCAGCAGTGAGAACCGCGTAGAGGCGGAATAGCGATCGTGCTTGGTCGGACAGGCGCGGCCGCAAGCTCTCATTGCTGATGCCGACTTGCTCGGACGACAACAGGCGACTACCGGTCACGCCGATGCTTGGCAACAACACGACGAACACCAGCACGATGCCGATGCCTCCCATCCACTGCAGCATCGAGCGCCAGAGTAGGACGCTCGGCGCAAGCGATTCGATGTCCCGATTCATCGTGCCGAGCACGGTCGCGCCAGTCGTCGTCAACCCGCTGATGCTCTCGAAATACGCATCGACAAACGACGGGATGGACTGCGACCATACGAACGGAATCGCGGCGAGTCCTCCGGCCAGGAACCAGGCTAGACCCACCATCGCCAACCCCTCCTTGCGGTAGACGTCGCGACGACTCTTGCGGCCAATGAACCAGAGCGCGGCCGCGGTCAGCAAGCCGATACTCAGGGAGCCGACAAACGGCAGGGTTGTCGATTCGGTAGTCTCCTCGCCAAGCGACACTGCCAATGGGACCAGCATTGCCAGGGTGAAGAACAGCGTGAATCCTGCCAACAGACGTGCGATGACTGCGAAGCTCATGAGTAAATGTTTGCCACCAGCACTGTCATTGGCGAAAGCTAGCCCTAGCTCGCTCCGAATCCGAGCGACCGCGTGCATTTATCTAATGGCGTGGCCTTGGCGCGGAGCCGTCGGGCCGTTTGGCGATCGCTTCGACGAATCCCGTTAAGTCGTTCCTCTGCAGGCGCGCGGCGATCATCGCTACGTCCAAGTGCGCAACCGAGTGTGCGATGGACTCGGGCACAAAGTGGCACAAGCGGGCGATGCGTCTTCGAGTTCGGCAGGGCCTGTTTTGATTCGTGCCTCAGCACTAGTCGCCGCGCGCGTGTATTCTGAAGATGCGAAGCGATTTCACTGGTCGGTCAGATTGTGAACCGCCGGATCCCGCCAGTGGAGAGCCAGCACGACTAGGTCGGTTCCGAACACATCTTGCTGGGTCTCGTGACGGATGGCACGGGGGTGGCTGCAAACGTACCGAAGAACGCGAAGGTGAGTTTCGACCAGATCCGCATCGACACCGTCGGTGCCATGACGGCGGGACCATCGAAGGTGACCATCGAGCAGCTCCCGTTCGCCGCATCGTCCAAGGGGGTGCTCGGCGAGCGCGAGTGCGTTCGTGTGCTTGACGAAGCCCAACGCCGATTGCAGTGTGATGAATCTCAGGCTGCTGCCGACGTCGCTCGGTCCTAGTTGAACTTCTCGGCCTTGGTCACGAAGTGCGCGCGCTCCGATTCGTCCGCCAAGCGTTCGGCTTCGGCACGTGCTTCGGCCTCCCTTGCATACGGATAGAACGACACCTCTTCGCCGCGTTGGTTGCGCACGCTCCAAACGAAGCGCACTGCGCTGACCGGCGGTGGCGGTTCGCTGTCGCGCGATTTCGTCGACCGCTTGACGGGTGCATTGCGTCGAGCCGATCGTTCCTTCTCGGTGGCATCGGCTTCGGCACGCATCTGGTCGATGCGATCTCGGTTACTCATTCGGCGGGTCATGGGCGCTCTTAGGGGGTTGGCGGTTCCGCCGGTGTCCATCGGCGTCGCTCAGCGACGGGATCGTGTGCGGCGCGTGGCAGGACTGGGCAGGCCGCGTGCGAGGTGACCATACACTGCGCGAGCGAACGAGATAGCCGTGGTTGGTACCTGTGCCGAGCGTCGAGCCGAGTAGGTTCTGTTCAGAGAGGCTCGGAAGGGGGCACATCGAGCCGTCGCATCACCGGATCTGACGGCTTGAGACTTGTGGGAGGGCTCAGCGGAGCACTATGCGAACGACGGAGCCTGCCCTGCTTCCGATCTTGGAGCACGCTGTGGATGCGGGCCCCTCGTTTGCGGTCTGCAGGTTGTGTTGGCCTTCGGACAGCCAGCTCGGTGTGTCGATGCTCGGTGCCGCGCTCGGCGTGCATCTGGCCAAAGCAGGTTCCCTCCGGATAGTTGGGTCGGCTCTAGCGCGGCGGTTGCGATCTGCGCGGGCTTCTGCCGCACGTCTAGTGGTGTGATGCCGAAATTAGCCATCTTCTCCGCGGCCCTCAACGCCGCTCACTGCGTTGGGTTGTCCTCGACGTATCCATGAATAGGCCTGCGGCAACCCGCCTTGTGAGCGAGATGACTCGCGCATAAGACGGCAACTGTCTGCATCACACCGCTAGTTAGGCAGAGATTCGATGCGTAGGTTCTCGATCCACAGCACGCAATCGTTGATGCCGACGGACCACATGCGGTTCATCGGGCGGCTGCCACGATCCCACTTTGCATACTCATGACCATTGACGAGCAGCCGCACGGTATCGGTTACTTCGACAGCGGCTTCAAATGACAGCCCGGCTCTGATGGGTGCTTTGCCCTTGGCTAGTTCTTCCCATGAGGAGGTGCCGGCAAGCCAGCGTTTCACACTGACTTCGCCGACGCCGAAGAAGCAGCCGATCATGGTCTCTTGATCCCAGTCTAGTTGCACGCGGAAGGCGGTGTCCCCGCACGGATGCACCTTGCACTTGGCGCGAATCGCGTAGGGCACCTCACCGGGCAATTCACGCGCCGTGCACGATGCGGGCGCGTCTTTGGTGCCGACCGCGATCATGCCAAGTTCGTGCCGGGAGAACATCGGTCCACCGGCGCGCCACACGGGCTGCACCTTCATGCACATGGTGCTGAAGTGCGATTCGACCTTCGTCCAATTCTTGCCAAACACCGCCTTGACAGCTTTCGATCTGGTCAGAGCAAGCGGCACCGTCTTGCCCCTCTTCGAGGCTCTCTTGCTCGCCTTTGGCAGTAGCTTGCGAGCCCACCCCTTCTTGGATGTAGCCATCATCTGCGACATGATGCACTTAAGCTCTTCTTGTTCGTTGATCTCCCTCGCGGTTGTCGGTTGCGAGAAGTCCATGAACGATCCCCGCAGTTCACGGTCTTGGCCCTGTTCGAGATCGAAGCTGAGTCGCTGTCGACGTGAGTCGTACGCCGGATCTCGCCCAAACTCATGCTTGGGATTGACGATGCTCTCGAGCACGGCATACGCAAAGACTTCTGCGAGCCAGGGGTCGCCGGCGGCCGCGCTTGAGTATTGCGCCGCCATCAACTGCGCACCCGCTCGCAGAACCAACTGCCGAGTTGTTTCGGGTAAGCCAACGACTTGTAGCGCCTGCTGTGACAATGGCGGCCACAGCAATAGGTGGGCTTCTTGTTCACCAAGCTGCACAAACAACGGGTGCGGCAGACTATTGGGTGCGAATGTTTGCTCGAGCTTTCGGAACGCGGCGACATCGGTGTGGATATGCAACGTCGGCGGCGTGGCCTTGCGCATGCCAAGCAACTTGCTAATTGCGGGCCAACTCTCCTCGGCCGCGGCAACCGCCTGATCGGCGAGCTTGCTGGTCAGGGCGGCAGGCAGTGCTCCGCCGTCAAACTTCACGGCAAAATGCGCGCTGGAACGCGCAACACTCTGGGCCGTCAGCATCGTGGGCAATGCAGCGCACAAGGCCAGCAGAGCAGCACTCGTCAGAGTTCTAGTTCCCATGCATCTGATCGTATCAGCGATGTGCCGCGTCGGCGACCCTGACGGCACTGCTGCAGTTCGCGGAATTTTGCACCTTCGTCGTGCTGGCTGGTTCGGGCTGGCCAGCCTTGACGATGCCGGAGATGCAGCGATCGAGCACGTGCTGAGAGGCGACAGTCTGACGGTGCACTACCTGTAACAAGCTGGCACGCGCCCGAACGGCCACCCGATCTTCGGCCCTGCCATCCCGATCGGAATCGTGAAGGCCGCGGAGCGGGACACCGCGCCGTGCCGGCTGCAATTGCCGTCCAGCTAGTTTCATGCCACCACTTCCGCGAGTGACCCAGCGTGCGTGCGATTGGCTGCTACCTGCTACTTCCCTTCGGCCATCTCTGCGAGCAGTTGGTCGACGGCCGTGTCCATGGCCTTGCCACGCTTGTTCATGAAGCGGACCACACCCTTGTGGTCGATAATGTAGCTCGTCGGCCAGCCACGAACACCGAAGCGTCCGGCAATCGACATGGCGAACGCGGCGGTGCAATGTTGATGGACATGTAGGGCGCATCACAAGCCTTGCAGGAGTGAGCGGTGTCCAGTTGGTCCTTCGCCTTGAAGTGTTCGGCACTTGGATAGGTGCGGCACCGGTCGCTATAATTTCTCGCATGCCAATCACTCGCCCTCGGCGATCGGCCCGACGCAGTTTCAATCTCGGTGCCCTGC
>JBNMND010000127.1:0-13877 GCA_051274975.1 Planctomycetota bacterium
CGCGACCATCGAGCCGTCCATGACCCCCTTCGGGCTCTCGATGCCTAGCGCCCAGCAGACCACGTCGAGTTTGCTCGGACCGCGGCCGCGTTGCGTGACCAGTTCGAACAGGTCGAGGTGGGGGCGCAGCGACCACTTGCTCGACACTAGGTCGACGCGCGCCGGGATGCCGTGGATCATGCTGCGCGCCACCAGGAACGGCACATCGAAGCCGCGGCCGTTGTAGGACACGACGCATTCGGCCTTGGCCGCGAGCGCCCAAAATGCGCGCAGCAAATCCGGTTCGCTCATCAGCCGCAGCCACGGCGGGCACTCGTCAATTTCGAAGCCTTCGGGCGGCACCGCGAGCACCGTGACCTGGGCGGCATCGCTGCCAGGTTCGGCTTCGCCATCGCCGATCGCCAGCGACACGACCTTGCCGAAGAACGGCGACATGCCCATTACCGCGGCGGTGTCCATGTCCTTCTTGGCGGCGTTGTCGGACAGCGCTCCCGCCACCGTCGCTGGCAGATCGCGCATGTCGATCGCCGGCACGGTTTCGATGTCGAACACCAACGTCCCGCAGATCAGGTCTTCGACGCTTTGTAGCGCTGGATCGATCAGTTGGTCTAAGTCGAAGCCTTCTGGTTGCTCGCCGGGCTCGAGCGCTTTTAGACGTTCGATGACGATCTGCGTCTGCTCATTCCACATCTTGACTTTGCCGCGCAACTTGACGATGGCGCCGATCTCGGTCTCCTTGGTGGCGGCCATCGCAGTGGGCGCGTTGTCCCAGACCTTGCCTTCGACGACTCCGTGCAGGTCGGCAAGTTCGACGACCAGGTAGGGCTTGCCGTTCTTGGTCTGCAGCTCTTTGACCGAACGCAGCTGGGCGTAGACATCCCATTCGTGGTCGGCGGCCTGGAGCTCGGCGAGGTTGGAGGCTAGCACAATGCGGAGATCTTGTTCGTCGTTGCTCACGAGTTGTTCGCCCACGCAGTGATGCGTTCTACGGCCTTGTTGAGGGTGTCCATGTCCGCTGCGTAGCTGGCACGCACGAACCCAGGGATGCCGAACGCACTGCCTGGAACGAGTGCCAGGTAGTGTTGTTCGAGTAGTTGCGTGCAGGCATCGATGTCGGTGATGCCGCGTGCTTTGCAGATCGGGCGGATGTCGATCAGTGCGTAGAACGAGCCGCGTGGCGTCGCGAGCGAAACGCCCGGCACCTTGTTGAGTGCTTCGACCAAGAAGTTGCGTCGCTCGGTGAACGCAGCCATGCGTCGTTCGTGTTCTTCCGGCAACGGCAATTGGCACGCCTTGAGCATGGCCGCTTGACTGATCGTGCAGGGGTTGCCGAGCACCTGGCTTTGCAGTCGCGCCGCCGTGTCGATGATGTCCTTCGGCGCGGCCATGAAGCTCGTGCGCCAGCCAGTCAGTGTGTGGCTCTTGGTGAAGCCTGCGACCACGATGGTGCGCTCGCGGCCGCCCGGCATGGACGCCGGCGAGACATGCTTGGCGTCGTCGTAGAGCAAGGTCGAGTAGATCTCGTCCGACACGATCCACATGTCGTTGCGGGTGCACAGGTCGACGAGTGCTTTGACGTCGTCGTGACTCGGCACCGCCCCCGACGGGTTGTTGGGGAAGTTCGCGATGATGCCTTTGGCGTTGTGCTTCTTGGCGGCCGCCTCAATCGTCGCGGTGTCGTGCACGAAGCCGCGATCCGGGTTGGCTTCGACGATGACCGGCGTGCCGCCAGCCAGCGTGACCAGTGCCGGATAGGATACCCAATAGGGGGCCAACAACAGGACGGCGTCGCCGGGTTCGACGATCGACGCCATTGCCATGTGCAGGGCCGCTTTGGCGCCGGCGCTGACCATGACTTCGCTCTTGTCGTATTCGAGTCCGAACGCCGACGTCAGCCATTCGGCGCCCGCTTGGCGAAGGGCCGGCGTGCCAGCGGCAGCTGTGTAGCGATAGTTGCCCTGCTCGATAGCTTCGATGCCAGCTTGGGCGATCGGCCCCGGGGTCGGGAAGTCTGGTTCGCCGGCGCCTAGCGATACGACATCCTGGCCGGCCGCCTTCAATTGGGCGGCGGTGGCGCTGATGGCGAGGGTGGCCGATGCCTCGATGAGGTGGGACCGAGCGTTTGGTGCGAGACCAGTCATATGCTGGGAGTAGAGCCGCCCGACCCTGGCAAGGCAATCTCGGCGCTGGAAGGCCCGAGCGGTGGCCGGGGCCTTCGATGCTACGGGAGGCTGCCGGGCGGCCGCAAACTGCCGGGAAGGTCGGGCGTCGCTTCTTCGTCGGAGGTCCGTACGACGCGCTCCAACTGGGAGTCTCGCGTCAACCCAAAGAACGACCGTGCAGTCCAGTGCAGTCGTTCGCTACGCTGCTCCGCCCGATGGCCAAATCGAAGCCGAACCCCAAGAAGCGCCGTATCTGGCGAACCCTGCTGCTATCCCTGATGGGGCTGGTGGTGTTCCTGCTGATGTTCGTTGCTGCGTTCATCTTCAACCCGTTCGAGAGCTCGCTGCCCGAACTGCGGGACATCGTCCCGCGTGACGTCAATTTTTTCGTGCGCAAACGGGCACTGAGCGAGGACTTCGAGCCGTTCCCGGAGCCACGATTCTGGCCGGCGCTGACCGAGGCCGATGGCTTCGACGCGGTTGAGAACGGTGGCATTGGCCGGTCGTTCCGCCAGGGTGGTGGCCTCAAGGCGATCGAGGCCGCGCGCACTACGTTCGACCAGGTGGCCACGGACTCCGGCGGCTTCCTCGACATCATGCGCGATGTGATTGGCAACGAGCTGATCATCGCCGGCATGAACCATGACTATTCGGTGTCGCCGTCGCAGCCGCTGCCGACGCCGCACTGGTGCGTCTACACGCGCGTTACTTGGCGCGTCAAGATGCTGCACGGTCTGGCTGGTTTTGGTTTCGTTCGCGGCAAGCTTGAAGAGCAGGGCATGTCGATGAGCACGGAAGGCGACTTGTTGGTCGTCACTCCGCGTGGCCAGGATGCGATCTACATCAAGCGTCACAAAGATGCGTTGATGATCGCGAACAACACAGGCTTGTTGGATAAGGCGCAGTTGCTGATTGATGGCAACCGTGATGAAGAGCCGATCGGTCGTCAGCCTGCCTACGACGATGGCGTCAGCAAACGCGTCAACACATGGTCAGAGGACAACGACCTTCCGGACATCAAGGCGATCGAGTTTGTCGTTGAACCGAACAAATTTGACATCTTCCAGCGCTTCGCTGCGAGTTGGCCCAACCCGCAGAAGCGCGACAGCATGAACGAGCGCGTGCTCGCCAGCTTCGTCAATCTAAAGGGTTGGATGCAGGTGACTGGCGGCTTGTTGTTTCACGATGGCGTGCTCGGCGCGACTGGCCAGATCGGCCTCAATAGCCGCCAGCACACGGGTTTCCAAAGTAGCTTCTACACGGCCGAACAGCAGAGCCGCGAGCAATGGCTCGATCCGTTCTTGGACATGGTCCCGGAGTCCGCATGCGCTGCCGCCGCCTTGCGTATGCCAGCCGGAGAGTTTCTGCACGCGATGTTTGATGCGCTGGAGAAGGACGAGAAGAGCCTGATCAACGATGCGCTACGCAACGCGACGTTTGCCGGCGAGCATGTGCAGGACGTGCGCGACTTGGTCGATCGATTGCGCCTCGCGTTCCAACCGCGCACCGGCTTCGTGTTCCGTCGCAATGTGCCGGACATGAGCGTCGACAAGGATGGCAATATCGCCGTTCCGGTGACGGCGAAGTCGCCGATGCCGCAGGTCGCATGGGTGTTCTGGTTGAAGCCCGGTCGCTCGACTCTGGTTGAGTCGCTAGTGACAATGCTGAACAGCTACAGCAAGAGCTTCGGCTTCCAGAAGGTCTATCACCTGCGCGTGCCGTTCGGTAATGACAAGCTCCTGCCGGAGCCTGTCACCGAGTTCACCAACCCGCAGATTCCCGGAACTGGTGAGATTGCCATGCTGGTGTTCCGTGAGTTCTTTGTCGTGTCGAACTCCGGTCCGTTGGTTCGTGACATCGTGCGCACTCGGTACGGCGCGCAGACTGGGTTGCGTTCGATTCGCGATACGACCGAATACGCAGAGCTCGAGCCCGAGTTGTCCAACACGTTGAGCGGGCTGGTCTGGGTGCATGGCGAAAACATGCAGCCGGTTCTCGACGACTACATGAGCTTCGCCGATTCGAGTAGCGCGACGCCGGATCCCGAGTGGATGATGCAGGTGCGGCCGTCGGCTGAGGACGAGGTGCGCAAAAGGCACTTTCCGATCTACCCGACCAAGTCGAGCATGCCGTCCAAGCTGAAGGCACCGGGCAGTGACTTCGACAAGCGCGTGGTCGCCTACATGCGGGAGAAGTGGACCAGGGAACGTACCAACTTCACCGGCGAGGATCGGGCCAGCATGCAGCAGCTTCGTGGCCTCACCCAAATGTTCAAGGCGGCGGCTATCCAGGTCGAGCTGCAGAACAACTACATCCGCTACCAAGCCCGGATCATGACCGACGTGCGCTAGGCGCACGCGGTCGGCTGCTGTCATCGACCGATGGCGTGGCAGTGTCCGGCGATCGAACGCGTGGGCGAAAGCCCGGCCCGGCACAGGTTCCAATCTGCGGGTTGAAAAGCTGAGCCGGTCCGCTACGTTCTCTCGCCCTCGTCGGAACGCCCAGGTGGCGGAATTGGCAGACGCGCTAGCTTGAGGTGCTAGTTCCCTCCGGGGATTGGAGGTTCAAGTCCTCTCCTGGGCACCACTTTTCCCTTCGCATTGCGATTCGCACTGTGAAGGCGTGGAAAGCCTGTTTCACGAGGTTGGCGCAGCTACTGGCTGCGCCGGGCAGTTACGCCGTGATGGCGTCGCGCCCAGCTGGCTGTGCAGCCGGGCTGGGTGTTCGCCGCAGCCGGGCTGGGTGTTCGCCCAATAAGGCCGAGGCCTTGCGGGTTTTTCCTGATACTCGCGAGAGGCCTCAGGCGCGCAGTGCCCCAATTCCGATAGCTCGGACTATGCGATTCGGGCTTCCTAGTCATCGGTCTACCGGTGGCTTCACACTGTTGGAACTGATGATTGTCGTGGCGATCCTCGCGATCATCGCGTCTATCGGTGTGCCTCAGTACGTCGGGGCTCTTCGCACCGCTCGGGTCGGAAAAGCCAAGCATGAGCTGGTGACGATTTCTCAGGCGATCGATTCCTACACCGCGACCAACAGTGGCCAGCAGCCTCTGTCGCTCTACCAGGTGGGCTTCGGCGGCAAGCGAGATCCGTGGGGCGTCCCCTACTGCTATCTCAACTACTCGGACGGCACTGGTGATGGTCTCGACTGGGCGATCGCTGCCGGCATCGTTGATCCGTCGGCGTTCGCGCCGCTCGGTGAAGCTGGTGGTGGAGGTGACGGGGGGCCTGGTGGGCCGCAAGGCGTCCAGCGGGTGATTGATTCTGTGCAGCTCGACTACATGCAATTGGGGGTCAAGATCGGGCGGACGATCGACCTCTCGGAGCAATCCGTGATCGAGCAGTCCGTAATGACCAACGGCAACTTCTCGTTCTTCAGCGGCGTGCCCACGGAGACTACCCGTCGTGTCGACCGCTACATGTTCCCGCTCAACACGGACTACGACTTGTTCAGTCTTGGTCCAGATCATCAAACCGCGGCGTCGCTCGGCGAATCGGTCGGGATGGATGACGTGATTCGCGCCAACAACGGCGGCTTCTTCGGCCTCGCATCGAACTACTGATCATGAAGAACCGCATCACACGTTGGCGCTACATCGTCGACTGGAAGCTGCAGGGCAGCTTGATTCTGCACGGCATCACCTACGGCGGCCTGGTGCTGCTGGCGGTTAGCGTCGGCATCTTCTCGCCTTTGTTGTGGGACCTCGGCGTCGTCAACATGGACGGGGGCTATGAAGAGCAGGCCATCGTCATGCTCTATCTTCACGAGCGCTTTTGGCTGCTCGCTATGATGTGCTTGGTGCTCGTCGTGCTTGGCGCCGTGCGGTTCTCGCATCGTGTGGCTGGTCCGATGGTTCGCTTCAAGCGCAACTTGAAGTTGCTGTCCGAGGGCAAGTTCCCGCCACCACTGCGCACGCGGCGTGCCGACTTCCTCAAGGAAGAAGTTGGTTGCCTCAACAAGGCCGTGGTCGGCGTTGGTGAGCGTATCGACGCCATTCGTCGCGCCCAGGTGGACCTCCGCCGCAAGCTGACGGACTGTGCTGCCAGCATCCACGAGCCATCCGCTGACTTTGAGGCAGTGATTGGCGCGTGTGATGAATTAGAGCGCACCGTTCGCATGTTCCACCACGTGGAAGAGCCGCTGACTCTGGAGCCTGAAGTGGAGCCGGTGGCCAAGCCTGAATTAGTTGGATCTGCCGGGGGCGTTTAGCTTGGCAGCCAGCACAAAACCGCCGCGCGCCCGTGTAAGTGGTGCGCTGACCTCGCGATTGGGCCGGCGTTTTGTGCTGCTGTTTGCCGGTTGCGCGCTGTTGCCGCTGATCATCTACGCGACGCTGTCGGTGACGCGGGTCAGCGATCAGGTTCGCATCGATACCAACGCGAGTCTGCACGCCGCGGCCAAGAGTTCGGGTATGGGCGTTGCTGCTCGTCTTGATCAGGTGGCAAACGACTTGGTGTTGGCCAGCGACCTGGTGCAGAGTAGGCGGCTTGAGGGATCGTGGTCTGGCGAAGCTCTGCAGGGACAGGTATCGAGGCACTGCGCGGGTGTTTGGTTGGTTGAGGGCGACCGCGTCGAAAGGCTGTGCGGCGACCTCAAGTTGCCGAAGCTTGCCAAAACGCAGGCCGATCTCGCACATCTCGCTGCCGGCAAGAAGCTCCTGCAGGTCGTCGGCAATCCCGCTCAGTTGATGATGTCATTCGACGTCGATGTTGACGATGACGACGATGACGAGTCGGCTCACGTTGTCGCGTTGATTAATGGCGATTGGTTTTGGGATCCGCAAGAGCTGCGTGGCACCTCATGTGACTTCGCCTGCTGCGATCCAGACGGCCGCGTACTGTTCGACACATGGGGTAACCTGCCGGCTGTGCAAGTCCTTGCTGCTGGAGTTACCGCCGGAGGTTCCTCTGGTCCGATCGATTGGACCATCGATGGTGAGCCACAAATTGGCCGGTTCTGGTTGGCCTTCTTGCAGCCGCAATACAATCTCGACTTGTGGATGATCCAATCGCGTTCGAAGGCGGGCGCGTTCAAAGTTGACCGCGAGTTCGTCCAGTTCTTCTGGTTGACTGCGATTGGTACGATGTTGTGCGTGGTACTCGGCAGTTTGGTGCAGATGCGCCGTACGCTCGATCCAATTGTAGCCTTGAGCGATGCCACCCAACGACTCGGTCGTGGTGAACTGGATGTGCGGGTCTGGATCGAGAGTCGCGATGAGTTTGGCGACCTCGGCGCGGCATTCAACGACATGGCGCAACGGTTGCAAGACAACATCACCCAACGCGAACGCACCGAACAAGAACTGGTCATGTCGCGCGATGCCGCGCTGGCTGCGGTGCAGGCGAAGGCGGAATTTGTGACGAACGTTAGCCATGAGTTTCGGACCCCAATGGCCGAAATTCTTGGTGCTACGGAGATCCTGACGCAGATCGAAGAGGACGACGACGCCTCGGTGCGCGAGGAGTTCTCAGGGATCGCGTTGCATGGAGCCCAGCGCATGGCGCGACTGCTCGACGACGTGTTGGAGCTCGGTCAGGTCACCACGGGTATGAAGAGTTTGATCGATGTCCCGGCAAGCATTGCGAACGCCGTCGCCGGCATGCAGCCGGAGTTGCGCGAACGCGTCACCTGCGACATCGACAGTGACTTACCGCAGGTCTTGTGCGAGACCAACCGCTTGAACGAGACATGGTGTCGACTACTTGACAACGCTGGCAAGTTCAGTGACCCCGGTACGCCCATTGAGGTGCGGGTCGTCAGGGCAGGTTCGCGCATCCTGGTTGATGTGAGGGATCACGGCGTTGGCATCGCCGCGGGCGACCTGGAGAAGGTGTTTGAGCCCTTCTCGCAAGTCGGTCGCGACCAAATGGTCAACAAGGCGCATGGCACGGGCCTGGGGCTGACCTTGGCGCGGTCGACAATCGAGTCGTGCGGCGGGGTGATCAGTGTGCGCAGCGAAATTGGGCGAGGCTCGACCTTCCGTATTTCTCTGCCGGTCGCGAATGTCGCCGCCGAGAGCGTCGCGCATTCGTGAGCGGCCAGACACTAGTGGGCCGTCACTTCCTGCAGCAGTTGCCAAAGAGCTGAGACGTGCTCTCGTTCGGTCGTCAGTGAGCCGATTGAGACGCGCACCATCCAGCGGCCGTCCAATTGCGCGGGGGTTAGCCACGCGCGCCCGGTGTCGTGCACGCGTTGCAGCCACTGCAATGTGTGCGTGTCGAGCGCGTCACCAGTAACGCCTTTCGGTTCGTGGCGAATGCAGAGTGTCTGCAGCTGCATCGGTGCAAGTAGTCGCCACTGTGGGTTGGCCTCGACTTGTTCCGTTAGCCATCGCGCGTTGTCTAGATCGCGACGAATGCGCGTGCGCAGCCGTTCAGTGCCATGCGTGCGGATCAGGCTCCACAGTTTTAGCGCGCGGAAGCGACGGCCGAGAGCCACGCCCCAATCGCGGTAGGTCTTGACCTGATCATCGAACGCCGTCCGTAGGTAGCTCGGGTCCGTTCGCATGACGCGAACCAGATGTTGGTCGTCGCGCACATAGAAGACCGAGCAGTCGAACGAAACGCCGAGCCACTTGTGCGGATTGACGACGAGCGAATCGGCGCGGTCGATGCCGTGCCACAACGGACGGTATTCGGGCAGGATCATCGCGGTGCCGGCCATGGCGCCATCGACGTGCAACCACACGCCATGCTGCTCGGCAACGTCGGCGAGTTCGTTGATGGGGTCGAATGCTGTGGTCGTGGTTGTGCCAGAAGTCGCGACGATCGCGCAGGGTCGCAGGCCGTTGCTCAGGTCCGTTGCGATCGCTTCGCGCAGTGCTGCGACATCGAACGCGCGGTTTTTATCGACCGCGATCTTGCGAACGTGATCACAGCCGAACCCTGCCAGCATCGCCGCCTTCTGCACTGAGCTGTGGGCTTCCGAGCTGGCATAGACGACCAACGGTGCTTGGCCATGTTGCATGCCAGTCGTCACTGCGCCGTGTTTGGTCGTGCGTTCGCGCGCAGCAACTAGCGCAATCATCGCGCACGAGGACGCAGTGTCTTGGATGACGCCTTGCCAGCCGTCTGCGAGGCCGGACATCTGTCGCAGCCAATCGGTGGCGCGATCTTCGAGCTCGGTAAGCGCGGGCGCCGACTGCCAGGTCAAGCCGAGCACCCCGAGGCCCGTGCTCAAGAAGTCGCCGAGCACCGCGGACAAATCTCCGTTTGACGGAAAATACGCAAAGAAGTTTGGATGCTGCCAGTGCGCAAGGTTCGGCACGACGAGATCGTCGAGGTCGGACAGGACTGCTTCGAATCCTTCCGGTTGCTCGGGCGGCGCTTTTGGCAGTTGCGCCAACAGGTCGCCAGGACTGGCGTTGCAGGCGACTGCCTTGGAACCTGCGTTTGTTCGGTAGTCGGCGAGCCAGTCGACGACTAGATGTCCAAGTCGCCGAAACTCTTCCGGTGACATTGAGAGTGACGAATTCAGTGCAGAGTCGTCCATGGGGAATCGATGGTGTCGTAATTGTCGACAGGCATTCGCGGCAGTGACCTTGCGACGGGAGCTTCCCGTACGAGGTCCGCTATGCCGTGCATCAAGCTAACGGGGTGTGTGCGTGAAGCATGTCCAGGAACCTCGTATTCCATCGTGACAGCACGAGTGACGCGGTCCTTTCCATGTGTATGCTCGCGACTCCCGGTCACGCATGACTGAACCAAAGCCGCAGCCCTCTGAACCTTCCTTCGCCCAGATCCGGGCGATGATCTCCGTGCTAGGAGATGACCGTGGCGCCCTGCAAGAATCGGCGCGGCGTCGATTGCTGCATTTGGGCGAGCAGGCTGTGCCAATGCTTCGCGAAGGTGCCGAAGTCGAGCACATGGGCACGCGCACACGATGTCGTGCGTTGCTGCGCGAGATCGAGGTTCGCGAGCTGCTTCACCGCTTTGGTCGGCTGCGTCTTGGTCAAATGGGACGCGAATCGGCTCCTGGCCTGCTCGAAGGCGCGATGATGGCGGCGCAGATGGTGCGCACGTTCGTGCCGGAGTCCCGCAAGCTTGCGGCACAACTGCGTCGCGAGGCCAACGCCCTGAGGCGTGATTTCGAGGGTCGCAGCTTGCCGATGTGCGCCAAGTTGTTGGCCGAGCGGTTGCATGGGCAGTTTGGTCTCAAGGGCTGTGATGCGGAGGATGTCGATGTGGATCACGTGCTGGTCGATCGAGCGTTGGCCAACGGCGTCGGCGCGCCGATCGCATTGTCGTTGATCTACCTATTAGTGGCACGGTGGGCGGGTTTGTCCGCTGCTGGCGTGGCACTGCCGAATCACGTCCTGATCCGCATCCACGGACCGCGGCCGTTGCTGCTCGATCCGTTCCATGGTGGTCGCGTGATCCCGAAGGCGGACTGCGCTCGTTACCTGCGTGCGACCGGCTTTGACCGCGTGCGCGAACATCTTCGAGATCTGACTGACCGCGAAGTGTTGATCCACTACCTTCGCAGTCTGCGTCGTGCGTCTACCCGACGGCAGTCGGATGCCCGCGCGACTCTCGGCAAGGCCTTAGGACTACTTGAGACCAGTTGAACGTGACCAACCGCCCCGCTCCCTCCAAGTGTGATTTAGAACTTGGTCAGCAGCGCCCACGGTTCTCGTCGTTCCTATTGCAGTTTGGCCTGTTGCTGCCGCTGCTGATGTTGGCGGCCATGCTGTCGACTGGATGCACCGGCATCTTCCAGCACTCCGCACCGTCCTCGGTAATGAGTTACGAAGTGACGGCGACCGCAACCGTCATGCGCGTTGGCAGCGCCGAGCGTGATATCACGCCGGAGGTCGGCGACTACATGGGCGGCTTCTCGATTGCGCGGACTAGTTCTGCGATTGGCTCGCCGCTGAAGGTCCGCGCACTGGTGATCGAAACTGGGGCGCGCCGTTTTGCTATCCTCGGCATCGACAGCCTCGGGTTGATGCGCGACGACGTCGACTACATCAAGTCGGGCCTCGGCGGCTTTGCCAACGGCGACGTGTTCGTTTGCTCTAGCCATACGCACTCTGGCCCCGACCCGATCGGCATCTGGGGCTACTACTTCCTGACGTCGGGTCGCTCCGGCGCCTACATCGGTCGCATTCGCGCCGCCGCGCGCCAAGCTGTCCTAGAAGCACGGCGCAACGCGGACTCTGCCAACTGGCAGTATGGCCAGTCGATGTTGCCGAGCGCTGGCCTGGTCAAGAACGCCAATCGCCGCGGGGTCTTCGATCGCCGCGTCCGGGTGCTCCATGCCACGGCGCAAAGTGATGGTCGGCCGCTCGGCAGCTTGCTGCACTTCGCTTGTCACCCCGAGGTGCTGCCGCGGCGCAATACGCTCGTCAGTGCCGACATCGTCGGGGCGCTTTGCGACGAATGGAAGCGGCGTGGCCATGGCCAGGCGGTGTTCGCGAACGGGGCACTGGGTGCAATGATCTCGCCGGACTTCAAACCGCGCGATATGGATGGCGTTCGCGACTTTGGGCGCATCACATGCGATCTCTGTGAAGAGGCGTTGGCGAACAGCAAGCCGTTGCCGATCGATGAGATCAAAGTGCGACGTTCGGACGTCTACCTGCCGATGGCCTCCGCTGCGTTCCGGATTGGGCGCACGACGACGGCGTTGCCGCGCGAGGTGTTTTCAGGTGCTGCGCGCTCGGTGGTTGGCTACTTGCGCATGGGGGCGTTCGAAGCGGTTTCGATCCCCGGCGAGATGGAGCCGGCGTTGGCGGAGCAGATGCGCGGGCAACTCGGCAAGCCGGACTTGGTTGTCTTCGGCTTGTGCGATGACGAAGTCGGCTACTTGATGCGCGAACAGGATGCGATCGATCCGTTGTTCGCCTACGAGCGTTCGATGAGTCCGTGCCGCACGGCGGGTGAGCGCGTGCGTCGCGCTGTGACTGGTCGCTAGTTCCAACTGGTCGCTACTTCCAGACGGCCGGTAGGAACTCTCGGATCTTGTAGTAGACCGGCCAAACCATATACGGCAGGAGCTGCCAGCCGATCACCATCGAGATGATCGAGTAATACGGAATCTTGACGTAGGATCGGAACAGCCTCTCCATGGCTGGGACCAACCCGCCAACGACACCAGCGCCATCGAACGGTGGTAGCGGCAGTAGATTGAAGATCGCGAGCAGCAGGTTGATTTTGAGGGCGATGAGCGATACGTCGAACACGAGCTGCGTGTCTTCGTTGGGCTTGCCGACGAAGTGCAGGATCGTGAACGCAATGGCCACGAGTAGCATGTTCGCAAGCGGTCCAGCGGCGGACATCAGTGCGGCCTTCTTCGGGTGGCGTGCCGCCCAGTATGGATCGATCGGGGCGCTAGCGCCGCCGAAGCACATCTTGCCGTTGCTGAGGTAGAGAATCGCGATCGGAATCAGCACCATGCCGATCGGTTCGCGCCGCATGTGCGGAATCGGATTCAGCGTGACCAACCCCTGGTCTTTGGCCGTGCGGTCGCCGCCAAGCCAAGCGAACAACCCGTGCGCTGCCTCATGAAACGTCAGGCTGAAGATCAGCACGAGGAACAGAGTGATCAGCTTCTCCCACTCCATTACTCGTCTCCGCTCTCCTGATCTTCCATCGCTTTCTGCAGCTCGGTCGTGACCTTCTTGACCTTGGTCTCGGTCGCAGCCAGCTTCTTGCGGCACTGGCTCAGTAGAGTCGCGGCGCGTTCGACTTTGTCGCTGAGTTCGTCGAGGTCGATCTCGCCTGACTCGATCTCGTCGAGAATGGTTTCGAGCTCACCGCTCAGTTCGGCGTAGCTCGGTTCGTCGCTCTTCTTCTTGCTCATGAGTCGGGGGTAAGGTTTGCCTGCGCGTCTGCCGGAGGGTTGGGTTCGATCGCGTCGACGCTCACGTTGGCATGGCCATCACGGAACTGTACGCGAAGTGATTGCTTTTGGGTGATGCGCGTCACCGATGGGGCGATTCGCCCGTCGTCGCCGCGCACGATGGCAAAGCCGCGTTGCAGCACGCGCACTGGGTCGAGCAAGCGACGCCGGGTTTCGCATTGCTGCAGCGCCGTGTTCTTTCGTTCGCACATGCGCAGGCTGCTGTGCGTCAAGCGCATGGCCGTTTGGCGCAGGCCACTGCGCTCATGCGAGAGTCGCAATGTCGTTTGGCTTGCGAGATCACGGCCTGCATTCGCTAGGCGGCGGTTCGCAGCGTTGACTCGCTCTGTTGTGGCTCGCGTAATCGAGCGGGTCAGTTCGCGCAGTCGGTTCTTCTCGTCGGCGAGCAGGTCGGCGACGGCGTCGGCCAAGCGCACGCCGCGTTCTTGCACGTCTTCACGGGCGGACTCGATGCCGCGCACCAAAAACTCTGCAACGGCCGTTGGCGTCTTCTCCGAGTGCGCGATCGCATCGAGCACGGACTGGTCGCGTTGGTGGCCAATGCCGACCATCAGCTTGAGCGGATGCTGGGCCACGGCGACCGCGATGTCCTTGTCGTCAAACCACGCCAAGTCGGTGCGCGAACCGCCGCCGCGCATCACGCACAAGACATCAAACTGGTCTTCGCGTTCGGCAAACCACTTGAGGCCCTTGAGAAGAGTCGGCTTCAGATCGGTACCCTGTACCTTGATCGGGAAGATGGTGATGTCGAAGCCGCAGCGCGACTCTTCGAGGTGGCGACGGAAGTCGTTCCAGCCATCGGCGTCGGGACTGGTCAGCACGCCGATGCGCAGTGCGGGCACCGGCAAG
>JBNMND010000128.1:0-13783 GCA_051274975.1 Planctomycetota bacterium
GGCACTCGAGCACACGCAGCAACTCGCTGACGATGTCCTCGCGCAGCATGCCGTTCTTCTCACAGTCGACGAACATCTGGCCGGTGCTGCGTTCGATACGGAAGTAGTCGATGACGCGCTGGTCGTAGCGCAACTCGAGGCCGGTGAAGTGCGCGTCGCGGCGCAAGTAGTCGAGCAGGTCGGCATCAATCGTATCGCTGACCACCTGACGCCAGAATGCTGGCACCTTGCGTCCCCTGCCGGTCAGGACGGCGAGCACGTCGCCCCGCAGGTTCTGGCGATCGAGTTCGGCGCCGAGTTCGGTATCGCCAAGTACCTTCTCAAAACGCTCGGGGAGATCGTGACGCGGCAACAAGCCGGTCTGATCTTCGATGTTGTGTCCGTAGGGAATGTGGGTCACATCGTGCAACAGCGCGGCGGCGCGCAGGATGCGGCGCTCTTCGTCGGTGACGTGATGGCAGCCAGCCGGATCACGCGACGCGTTCTTGTTGCAGGCGTTGAGCAAGCGATCGCAAACGTGCAGCGTGCCGATCGAATGCTCAAAGCGCGTGTGCACTGCGCCGGGGTAGACGAACGCAGCACTGCCGAGCTGCTTGATGCCGCGCAGACGTTGGAACTCCGGCGTGTCGACGAGCCGAAGCTCGTCGCGCGTCAGCTCAATGTCGCCGTGGACAGGATCGCGAAGGATGCTCAAGTCACGCAGGCTAGCCCGCGCGGCCCGAGGATCCAACCATGGCCGAAGCCACAGCCGGAATCAGCCAATGAGCAGCGACTAAAACCGGAACGGCATGCGCAAGAAGCGTAGCTCCGGCAGCGGCGTCGACGGGGTCACAATCGGCGGCGCTGCACCACCGGGGCTGTAGCGCAGGTCAAACGTGACATCCCACATGACGTAGCGCGGTGCGCCGTTCGACAGGTAGTCGAGCAGCCCTGGCTCCTGGGTGTTGTAAACGAAGTCGCCTTCGCCCACCGGGTAGCGCTCACTGGTGGTGCTACCCGGCGTCGGATCGCGCTGGAACGCCCAGCCGATGCGCACGTTCGCTTGCGGAAACTGCGTCTCGTTCGTCGGGCCGTAGGTCGAACCCAGGCTTTCGTTGCCGTTGACACGCACCTCGAAGAACTTTGCGCGCACCCGCAGGTTGACCGCGTTGGCCTGAATCGGCCCACGGGTCGGATCCAACCACAAGGTGTTGCTGTTGTGAGCCAGGATGCCGTAGCCCTGCAACAAGCCACCGGACGCGTTCAACAGTTCGGCTTCGTATTGCACGTAGCGCTGGTCGTTGCCGAGCACGTCGCTCGCCAGTTCCACGCGGAACGCAAGAGCACCCAGGTAGCGAGCGTTGGTCTGGATGTCGGCAATCGCCGTCGCCTCAACCACCGTATCGAAGTCCGGGCGCACGTTGTTGACGCCGAACACGGTGTACTTGGTGTAGCCCTCCGCATCGGTGCCCGTGAATGCGAACAGCGGTCCAACCTCGGCTTCGCTCGAAGCGTCCAAGCCGCGCGGCAAACCATCTGGTCCGTTGATCGCACGACGCTGGCTGAGACCAGTATCGATCCACTTCGAACGAGCGCGCGATTGGGATTGCAGTGTCGACGGCAACAGCACGGGCGCCGGACGAATGTCCCCTTCCGCGTTGCTGGTGAGCACACCGAAGTCGTCATAGTATGCGCCAGTTTCGTCGGCGAATCCGCGCCAGCCAAGCAACTGCTGCTTGCGCAGTCCCTGCACCACTTCACCCGTATTGGGCATGATGAAGTGGATGTTGTCGTCGAGCACCGTGTTGGTGTTGTCGTCGTTGTCGCCGGGCGGCGCCATCAATTGCACGACGCCCATGCCACCCACACCACCAACGGGGTTCGAGTCGTAGCGCACGGCGTCCCACATCGGCTGGCCGCTGGCTTGGTATTTGCGATCGACGTCGGTGCCCGTGCCAAAGTCCCCGACCTTGCAGATGCCGCCATCGGCCGAAACCGCGAACGAGTAGTCCTGACCGGCGAACTCAGCGTTCGGCGGCGTGCCATACAGGTAGCGGTTTAGGGCTGGCGAGCCGTGGGCTTCGATGTTGATCGACTTCGCTGACATCAGCACAATCATGCCGCCAGCACCGCCGCCACCGCCGCCGGCGTTGCCGCAGTTACCGGCCTGTTCGCCGCCACCACCGTTGCCACCATCGGCACTGATCGTGCCGGTGCTGGTGACCGTGATCTCTTCGAGCGCTTGCACGATGATCACACCGCCACCACCGCCGCCGCCACCGCCGGAAAAGTCCATGAACCACGGTTGGCCATCGGGGCCACAGGTGTCACCACCGCCGCCGCCACCGCCACCACCAACCGGAGCCTGCAGCTCGCCGGTGATGCGCAAGCGACGGTTCAAGTCGATGGCACTGCCCCAGAAGTTGTTGTCCCGACGCGAATCGCTGAACACCACGTCACCGGGCACACCACCGACGAGGAAGGCCGAACGAGCGGTCGTGGAGCCGCTGCAACCAGCACCGCCAAAGCCATAGAGCTGCTGGAATGACGTGCCGATCGTCACCGTCGGAATCGCCGTTTGGTTTGGCGTGATGGTCTGGAGGAACCCTGCCGGCAGCCCGGTCCAGTTGAGGTCGCCTTGCGTAGCCATGCCGCCACCGCCACCACCCGAACCACCACCGCTACCGTTGTAGAACGTTGGCGACGTGTTGTTGTAGCAAACAGTGTCGCATGCGAGCACGCCGCCACGACCGCCGGTGCCAGGCACTTGACCAGGCCCTCGACCGGTGCCGCCAGCCTGGTCACGGCCGCTGCCACTCGGCGTTCCCTCGCCGCCGTTGCCGCCACCACAAGCACCGATACCACCAGCCTTGGCGACGTTCGCAGCGCGCAACGTATCGACGCGCGCACCGTCACCACCACTGACTGTTAGTGTGCCGTGCACAGTGAACTTGCCGCTGCACTGCCAGATCATCGGGTTCGGTCCTTGGCCGCGAACCGTGACTCCTTGCGGAATCGTCACGTCATCAAACCGGAACACGCCGCCGTTGACCGTGAACGGCAGACCGTTCTCTGGAACGACCTGAGTGAACGACGTGTTCAAGACGACTTCGTTCGCCAGCGGCCGGTAGTCCATCTCGGTCGAGGTGCCACCGAAGTCAAAGCCAGCGCGCACATAGCCTGGCCCAACCTTGGCGAGTGACTCGGGGAACACGGCACCGAAGTCGATGTTCCGCAGATCGCGGAAGTCCTCGACGATCGCGTTCCACTGCTGTTCGTATGCGGCCGCGGTGTGGAAGGTGCCGAAGACTGGGTCGTAGGAAACACGATCCAGGTTGTTCTCGCCTGCGATGTCTTCCAGCTCCTGCGACACGATCACGCGCACGACTGCGTTGTTGGGCAGCACGCCAACCGGCTCCAACACCACTTCGGCGCCGTTGAGGTCGTTGCGCTCCAGGATCACCGTCGCCGGGATCCACGTGTAGTCTTCGATATCGCCGGGATCGTTGAAATCGGCATCCTTGTACTCAAGGTAGATGCGACCGCGATTGGCTTCCTCACGCACCAACGGATCCGGATCAAACGAAACAGGCACGTTGATGTCGCGTGGGTTGAGTGCTTGATCAAACTCCAAGCGCACCGCTACTCGAGGGCCACCGAACAGTCCGAGCGGGACCTTGTCGAGCGACGTCGCGGTGTCGACTGACATGCCGAGTCTTTGGGGTCCGCCCGCTCTCGGGTTGCGGAACAGCTGCTGTGGCTGCGTGCCATCCACCGTGGTGAATTGCATCGTCTCCGGCTGCTCCAAGCCGCGCTCCGACTGCGAGCGAATGACGGTTCCGTTTTGCTCCTTGCCGCCAACGAGTTGCACTTGGTAGGTGCTACCCGCGCGGAAGCCGCCGTTGCTCAAGTCGTTGTTGCTCGGATACCGCGGCACAAACAACAACCGTCGACCCGGGTCGCTATCGCCTGGCTTGGTTCCCAGCTCAAAGTTGCCGGTAACGAACTCGCTATTTGGCAAGCCGCTCTCGTCGAGCACGGAGAATGACACGGTGGTCAAGTTCGCCGACTCGAGGTCCACCGACTGTGTGAAGTCGAAGGCAATTGGGTCGTTCAGAAAGATGGTTGCGCCATCTGAGGGGTCGGTCGAATCCAACCGGAAGTCGCCCCCCGCGGTGATTTCACCAACGTCGCCGCCTGACGACGAGCACGCAGCAACCAGCAGAAAACAAGAGATCTGGACACAGCGGTTGCGTCTCATCGGAGGGGCCTCACTTCGTTACGTGCAACTAGCGAGGGGGGATTCTCGCCACTCTCAGCTAGCCGGGGGTTCGCAACCCGTAACGGAAGGAGCGAATGCGCACAGGTCCTGTCGAATTCGAACGCCAGCAAGCACGTAGTGTGCGGCACGGTGTGCGCAATGTCGGGCGCTGCAACTCGTGGTGCAAAACGCTCTTCGTTGCGAACGGCGCGTGATGCTCACGGCGTGCTGTTGCACAACTCGACCGCCACGTCAGGGCAAAAAAAGTGGGGACCGGCTCTGTTGCCAGAACCGGCCCCCTCCACCACACAACGAAGCCACACAATGCGTTGCGACACGCGGGAGAGCGCATCGAACCAACCAATTATACTGCGATGAAAGGGGTCAGGTCGGCGGCGACAAAGCGCTTCGTAGCGCGCGCCGCGGAAGCTGCCATGCCATCGCGAGGTCGCGCTCTCCCCGTCTGAGACTTCACGTAATTGGATCGCCGGGGCGTGCTAGTCGCTGCCCGAACTAGTTGGATCTGGCTATTGCGGCGCTGGCGTCACGAGATCGATCGGCCCCGTCACCATTAAGTCCTTCACGTCGCGATCGCCGCGCGGCTTGCCGTCGACTTCGACAACCATCGCGACGTCGAATCGTCCGGCATGCGGCAACACGATCACGAACGGAACGTCGGCGGCGCAATTCTCAGTGATGCCATCGCCGAGGTTGATCGACACGCGCCAGGCCTCGCCAGCAGTCGGCGGCTGGATCCGCAACGCGGCTTCACCATGTATCCATGCGGGCAACACCACTTCGGTGTTTTGAAACGCTTCGGGCGAAACGTCACGACCGGCGTAACCCATGGCGCGAACGCTCAGCACCAGTTGCTCTTCATCGAGCAAGCCGATTTCAAATTGGCCACTAGGATCGGTAGCCGCAAAACACACGTCGCGCACACCCAAGTGCGGCGGCAACAATCGCGAAGACGGTGCACCTTGCAATCGCTGGTTGGGCGACCTCAGCCAGACCGATGCCGAAGCAATCGCGTTGCCATCGGTGTCCGCCACGACCCCGATCTGCCGACCAGCCGCAAACGCCACCGGCACCGTGACGCGCACCGGCTGCGCCGTCAGCTTTGCAGCCATCGCGCGTCCAGATGCAGCCAGCGGATGACGAACGACGACGCCGACCGTTCCGTGTTGAGGCAAGTCGTCGATGACGGCTTGGCCCTTGTCATTGACGGTGTAGCCACCCGACAAGCATTGCCGGAAGAACGGCCACTGCGACACGCCGGTCGACACCGGCGCTCGGGGCAAGACAAAGATGCGCACCGACTGCATGCGATCGGCACGAGATGCCAGCTGGATCGACAGACTGGTCGCGGGGTGCAGTATTTCGGTTAGTACGGGGCTTATCGGCGCAACCCTAATCGTGCGCCAGATGCTGGCAAAGCCAGGAGCGCGAACCACGAACGGGACCCCAGCTCCTGCCGGCACGTCCGCTTCAAACGCGCTTTCTTCATCCACCGCAAAGACGCGTTCGCTACCGTCGGCGGCGAGCTCACCGAGCCACACGGTGGCACCGGGGATCGGCTTCTGGCCCACGTCCAACACCTTGCCCCGCAGCACCACACGGGCGCCAACTCGAGCGGGCGACGGCGCACTCGGATCCACCGCGATTTGGCGAAGCAATCGCCCGCCATCGAACTCGATCGAGATCAGCGCCACACCTCGACGATTGTGGTCGGCATCGAAGCCCGCCCCGACACCAGCCAGGACTTCGGCATACAGCGGCATGCGGTCGACGGTGACGGCTAGCGGCGCGGATGGCCGCGGCACGCCATCAGCGGTGAGGATCAGCGGCTTCGCGTGCGGCGGCGGGACGAATTGCTCTTTGGACGTGACGATGATGCGCACATGCGGATCATCCGGTGACACCGGTCCCAAAGACCCGGTCGACTGATTCCCGGTCGACTGATCGCCGCTGGTTCCTGTGCCCGAACCGCCGTTGCCACCGTTCGGATCGACGCCATTCACCTCAGCGTTGCCACGCCCCGGCGGCGCAACTACGTCACCCGGGCTAGAAAACGCAATGATGGCTACCACCGCGGCCACGGTGCACCCTACCAACAGGAACAGTACCGTGCTTCGTTGCATCAAGGATCCGATTGGACGAAGGATACCGCGGATACGTCCAACTGACTGCATGCCACTGCCAATCGCACTCGACTATCGACCAGCCTTACTCTCACGAGCCGGTATCGGTCGGGCTACGCGTGAACTCGCGCGGTCGCTGACGCATTGCCCCGAAGTGCGCGTGCACCTGTTTGGCCATAGCCTCGCACGCAGCAAAGTCGCGGTCGACGTGCCAGCCGCTGCGCGCCTACACCGACTGCCGATCGCCGGCCGCGCGCTGCCGATGCTGCGGCGACTTGGCATCGGCGCCGAGCATCTCGCGGGCAACGCGAAAGTCTTCCACTGGACGGACTACGTGCAACCGCCGGTTCGAAACGCACGCACGGTCCTGACGGTGCACGACCTGGCGTTTGTTCGCGACCCGTCGTGGCATGGCGACCAAGCGGCCGAACTTCGCGAACGCACCCGAGCGGCGATTGCGCGCGCCGATGCACTAGTCGTGCCTTCGATTACCACGGCCAACGACGTGCGCGCGTTTGCCCCGGACGCGCCGCCGATGCGCATCATTCCGTTCGGTGCCGACCATGTGCCCACAACAACCGGCCCGCACCCGCTGAACGGTCGCGACTATGCGTTGTGCGTCGGCACGATCGAACCGCGCAAGAATCACCAGGCGTTGCTCGCGGCATGGCGAGCGCTGCCCGAACCCCGGCCGCTACTGGTCGTCGTCGGCGCCATCGGCTGGGCGTGCGAAGACATAGTTTCCGACCTCGAACAGGCGCAACGCGAAGGCATGGTGCAATGGCAACCGCACTGCTCGGACGAGCAACTCTGGCCGCTGCTGCAGTACGCCAAACTGCTGGCCTACCCGTCGCTTTGGGAAGGCTTCGGCTTCCCGCCGCTCGAAGCCATGGCTCTCGGCGTGCCCGTCGTCGCGCACCAAACGGATCCATTGCGCGAACTGGGCGATGACGCGCTGACGCTGGCGGACTGCACCAACACCGACGCGCTACGCGCAGCGATCGAACGCGTGCTGCATGACGACAACCATCGCCGCTCGCACATCGAAGCTGGCCTTCAGCGCGCGAAGTCGTTCGTCTGGCACGAATGCGCGAAGGCCCACGCCGAGCTTTATCGCGAGGTCTCGTCGTGACCATCGCGTTCGACGGCATCTGCCTTGGCGATGGACCCGTCACCGGGGTCGGCCGCTCATTCTTGAATGCGTTGCAAGCCTACGCCTGTCGTGGCGAAGCAGAATGCGTACTGCTGCTCCCCAAAGACGTCGCGATGCAACCGATCGCGTCGGTGCGCACAGTCGTCGCACCACGCGGCGCGTGGCAACGGCAGCGACAACTGCCGCGCATCCTGCGGGAACTCAACGCACAACTGCTGCACAGTTCAGTCGCCTCCGTACCGCTGCACGCGACGTGCCCCACCATCGCGACCGCGCACGACTTGCCGTGGCTACACCCAGAACTTGACGAACCGGGCAGCACCTGGCGACGGTTCGCAACGCGCCGCGCCCTGCACAGTGCCGCGCGCATCCTCGCCCCATCGACGATGACCAAGCACGATGTCGCCAAGCTACTTGGTAAACGATGCCCGCCGATTGAGCTCGTCATGCACGGCACGGCACTAGGCCCAGAGCCAACCGAAGCGAGCACCGCAGCGCGCACCGGGGCGCTCTTGGTGCTCGGCGACGACCGCAAGCGCAAGAACCGAGCACGCCTGCAAGCAGCGCACGAACTCGCGCAATCCCAACACAGGGACTTGCCCGACCTTTGTTTCTGCGGACCGCCGAACGACTACGTCGACGAAGTCGAGAAGCTCGCACTACTGCAGTCGTGCCGCGCGCTCGTTCACGTCTCGCACTTCGAAGGGTTTGGCATGCCGGTCTTGGAAGGGCTCGCCAACGGAGCTCCGGTAGTTTGCTCCGACCTGCCGCCGCATCGTGAGATTGCCGACATCGGCGAGAACAGCGAACTGGCGTTGTTCGTCGACCCGCAATCGATCGACTCGATCGCCGACGGACTGACGCGCATCCACACAGACGACGAACTGCGTTCGCGACTTGCGCACGCCGGTCACCAACGAGCCCGCGGACTGACGCCACAAGCGACCGCCGAACAATGGTCCCGCATCCACCAGACGGTGCTCGCGTGAGCATGCACGCGGTCGTCTCCGGCTGGCTGCTCGGCCCGCATTCAGGCGCGAACCAACGCCTGCTCGCCGTGCTCGCCCACGCCGGCAAGCACCTACACGAAGAAGAACGCATCACTGTTCTGCATCGCCCGGAGTACCAACCGCCAACGTTGCCACGAACGAACTGGCTACCGATCGATATCCCAACTGATCCAACCTGGAAGCGCGCCGTTCGCGAACAGCTCCGTCTACCAACGCTGCTCAAAGAACTAGGTGCCACGGTCTACGACCACGGTTTCCTACCGCCACCGCGCGTGTCAGTGCCGCTGTGCCTGACGATCCACGACCTGCGCGCCGTCGATGGCCACACGATGTGGCCACGCATGGTGGCGCGTTCCGTTTTGCGCAAGGCGTGCCGTCGCGCGCAAGCGATCGTGACCCCAAGTGAGTGCACGGCAACGCGGCTGCACGCCATCGTGCCATCGACAACAACACGAACTGTCGTGGCGCGAAACGCCACATCAGTGCCTACCCACGAACCCCAACCGTTGCCGCAGCCACAGCCGGAGAATGGCTTCATCCTGCACGTGGGCCATCTCGAAGCGCGCAAAAACCTCGACGTCATCATCCGCGCCTTGGCGTTGCTGCCACGCGCCGAAGCCCCGGAGTTCTGGTTGGCGGGCCACGACGCGGGCACCGGCGCGCGACTACGGAAACTGGCTGAGGGCCTCAACATCGAGGACCTCGTACACCACCTCGGCGCCGTCGACGACGAAACCTTGCACGCGCTCTACCACCACACGCGTGCCGTCGTCATGCCATCGATCTACGAAGGCTTTGGCATGCCGGCGCTCGAGGGATTGGCATACGGGAAGCCAGTGTTGGCGGCGGACGCGACGGCGCTTCCGGAGGTTCTGGCGGGCCATGGCACACTACTGCCAGCCAACCAACCGGATGCGTGGATGCGAGCCATCCGCACGGCGATTCAAGAACCGGCCGGCCCCGAAGAGAATCCCGTAGCAGCACAACGGCGCGCTTTCGTTGCCTCTGCCGCTACTTGGAGCGACGCGGCCGCAAGTTACGTGGCCACCTGGCGGGACCTCAGCGTGCACCACAAAAGCTGAGAATCCACATGGGACAGTCGCACCCCTGACGCTGCGCGAGGATGACATGAAGATCCTCGACACGCTCTCCCTCGCTCTGTTCTGCGCCGCGGCCTCAGCCCAGACCATCGCGGTCTTTCCCGATGATTACGCCGCGGTGCCCGAAGGCCCCTTCAACCCACCATCGTGCCAATCTCCAGGGGAACCTCGCGCGTTCAGTGCTTGCACGACCTGGTCGTTCTCAGCATTCCTGCCGACGATCAAATCACCCGACTTGGCTTCCGCGAAGACGGCGCGACAACGCAAGTTGATCAGTGCGTCGCGATGCAACTAGAGATTCGCATGGGTTGGTGAACGTTCGATCATCAATCGATGACGGCGAACTTCGACAACAACTACGACACGCCACCGGTCACGGTGTTTGGACCAGCCACCGGCGGCGCGCAATTAACCTGTCGCCTCGACCGCGCGGACTTCCACTCGACGGTTTCGTATGGGCCCATGGGCTGCGCGCACTCCGGTGGTAACACGCAGAACCACACCGTCAACCCGACGCGTCCGGGGCAGTCCTGGTTTGGCAGCATCTCCGGCGGCCCGATCAACCAACCTGGATTCATCGCGATCAATGTCGGCAGCACGTTCTCGACGCCCTATCCGCTCGGCGCAGTGTTCGCCGGCCTTTCCCCGTTGTGCACTAGCCAGATGCCGCTGACCGGCACCATGCTGCTCAGCGGCATCACCAGTGGCAGTGAGTCATGGGGATCTTCCATCCCGAACAACAACGTGTTCGGCGACATGCACATCTCGTCGCAAGCGATCTTCTTGGACTTCTTCACGCCTGGCCAAGTCGTCGTATCCAACGCGGCGGACGTGTTCACCGGGATCCGGCCGCGCTCATCCATCGTCGCCACATCGGGCCGAGCGACTACTGCATGGCGATCGTGATGCCGTAGACAATACCGCCGCCGGCCGCGACGGCAGCGAGCACGACCAGCATGCGCATGCCACCGGACATCTGGCCAACGTCATCGCCGAGCGGGTTCTTGCCGGACGCCTTCTTCGAAAACTGCAGCACGCGCTGCGACGAACCGACAACTTCGTCGCCCGCCGCCGCCTTCGTGCTTCCAGAGGGCGCGACCGCTGGCTGCGACTTGCGCACCTCGATCACCGGCTCCTCGCGACGACGAACGGGTTCTGGCTCGCGCCGAGTCGGGGCTGGAGCCTTCTGCGCTTCGACGACTTCGTCATCAAACTCGACGACGTTGGTAGGCGCGGGCTTAGCCGGTGGCGGCGCTGCAGCAACATCATCATCGCCAAACAGATCATCACCGCCGAGCAAGTCATCGCTGGCGCTCGGAGCTGCTGGCTTGGGTGCTGGCTTCGGCGGAGCTGGCTTCGGCGACTCTGGTTTTGGCGGCGCCGGCTTCGACTTAGGCTTCGGCTGAATCAGCTCTGGCTCAGGCGCCTTCGGAGCCGGCGCACTCGACCTAGGCTCATCGCTGATCGTCGCCGAAGAACTCGGCGAGTCGCCGAACAGGTCGTCCTCATCATCGAAGATCGACGCAGCAACACCCGACGAACGGCTCGCCGACTTAGCGCCGGGCAATGCGCCTTCGCGATAAATAATGACCGTCTTGCCGATACGCACCTCGTCGCCATCGCGGATCAACCGGCGATCGACCGGCTTGCCGTTAAGCAACGTGCCGTTGCTGCTATTCATGTCCTCGATCTCAACGACCCCGGCTTCGACAACCAGGCGCGCGTGGCGCCGGGAAGCCTTGGTGTCATCGACGACCACATCGCAAGTCGCGACCCGCCCGAGAACGAGGCCATCGCGCACGCCAATGAACGCGCCATCCGCCAATTCCAGGTATCCATTCATCGACGACACCGCCGCTCACCAGCACGCAAGAGAAACTGCATGCCGACACGTATACCATCGCGACCCATGGCCATCGCCATATCGGCACACCAACTCGCAGTGACATTCGCTGGCAGCGGCAAGAAAGCCGCCGTCGAAGCCCTGTTGCCCCTCGATCTGGAGGTGACGGCAGGCACCATTGTCGGCGTGCTTGGGCCCAATGGATCGGGCAAGACAACGCTATTGCGGGTTCTCGCCGGTCTGCAGCGGCCAACCACGGGCAAAGTCGAGGTGCTCGGCGAGGCCCCGGACGGGAAATCGCTGATCCAGCGCGTGGCCTACCAGAGCGAAGGCGCTTTGCCCATGGCAGTGCTGTCGGCCCCCGAATACCTGGCGTTCCTCGGCGCCGAACTCGGCCTGGCCAACGCGGAATCGGACCGCCGGGCCAAAAACTTGCTCGAACGGCTCGAACTGACCCACGCGGGAAATCGCCGGATCCGCACGTTTAGCACCGGCATGTGCAAGCGACTGGCCCTGGCCGGCGCGCTGATTGCCGAGCCCGAGGTGCTGCTGCTCGATGAACCGACCGCCGGCCTCGATCCGTTCGGCACTGCCACGGTCATGGAGATCTTACGCGAGCGGGTCGAGCAGGGCTGCGCGATCCTGATGGCGTCGCACCACCTGCTGGAGGTCGAAGAGATCTGCAGCGAAGTCCTGCTGCTGCACAACGGTGCGGTCAAGGCGCGTGGCACGCTTGAAGAATTACTGGCTACCGATGATCGGTCGCTGGTGGTGCGCGGCCTCAGCGACGACGGCATGCGACAGTTGGCGAACGATGCCAAGACCCGCGGCGGCGAAGTCGTGCGCATCGAACGACCGCGCGACCATCTGTTCGCACTGTTCCGCCGCCTCGGTCGCAGCCGCGACGACGGCAAGGTGGGGCCAAAGCGGTGAGTATGTCGTGGCCGTCTCTATGGCGCGGTCCGGCCGGCCTGACGTTCCGCCATTGCCTGCGAACCAGCACCGCACCGACGGCGATCGCACTGCTGATCGCGGTGATCGCGAACGCCGCCAGCGAGCCCGACATCCTCGACGGCAGTCCAGCGGCCGCATCGACGCCATGGCTGACGTTGCCGCTAGTGGTGATCGCCATTGCGTGCTGCCTGTGCGCCGCGCACACGTGGCCAACGTTTGCCCGGCGTCAACCCGGTGCGGACACCGTTCGCCGCCTCGAGCGCTCGCCACTCGGAGGACGCGGCGCCGTGATCGCTGGCGCCTTGCTCGCACAATTCGCGCTGTCACTGCCGCTGGCGATCGGGTTGAGTGCGTGGTTTGACGCGCCAAGCCACGCTTGGCGCCACTACGAAGTCATCGGGCCCGAGTATGCAATCCTTCAAGGCAAGGGCGACAGCGTTACGTTCCAAGTGACAGACGGTGCAATCGTCGACGCGATCTGGATGCGACCGCGCGCGTCGCTGCCGACCGGTGAAGGTGACACCGAAGTCACGATCACCGCTGGTGGCAAACGCCTAGCAAGCACGCCGCTCGCGTTCAGCGAATCGGGTGCGCTGCTGCGCGTCGCGATCCAGCAGCAGCCGTTGTCGCAGTTCAAACTGACGCAAACTGCCGGCAGCATACCACTCTACTTCGCGCCCAAGACGGTTACTGCAGTCGGCCCTGCCGACCTGCCAACGTGGGCCAACAGTTTGTTGCTGGCGTTGATCGCGACGTTCACGAGCGCCATCACGCTGGCGATCGCAGCGCTGATTGGACTGGGCACCGGCTGGGCCACGCTGGCGACCACGATCTGTTGCTTGCAGTTCGTGCAGTGGATTGGCAACACGGGACCGATCGGGGATGCGCTGCTCGCGGTGATGCGCGGGCAGTGGTTGCTGTAGCTGAGGTTTGTGTCACCCCCCTGGAGGGCCAAGATGTTGCTTCTTGTCCTGACACCGCACGCACATCCAGGCGGCTAGTGGTCGCCCTCACCCTTACCCGGCGCCTTGGGCAGTTGCAGCATCTGGCCTTGCTCGGAGACGACCTTGCGCAGCCAATCTTCCGAATAGCCGACGCCGCGCGAACGACCGCCGTCGCGCACGTAGCCGTCGACGTGCTTCGCGATGATCGTGCCGGCGAGTTTGCGCCAGTCTTCGAACAGGCGATCGGCCGCGGCAACGGACCAGTCGGTGAGGAAGCGGCGGGCGTGCTCGGGGTTCGACTTGAGCATGGCGGCGGCGGCAGCGTCGATCGCTGGCATCATCGCGACAAAGCGCTGTTCGTTTTCGGCTTGGGCGGCGAGCACGTCCGGCACGACGCG
>JBNMND010000129.1:0-13756 GCA_051274975.1 Planctomycetota bacterium
CTTCGGTGCGTTTGAGGCGTTCCGTCACGTGCACGACAAAAACCCGTTCGACTTCATCGAAGCGCCGGAGTGTGGTGCCGACTCGATGATGACCAGCACGCTGCTGCAGGTGCCGACGGCGATCAAGTTCCACTCGCCGGCGCGCTTGATCATGAACATCTACGACACGCCGCGCATCGACCGCGAGGCATGCTCGTTCGTTGAGCAGCTTGGTATCAACCAGGCTGAGGTATTGACGTCATGTAGTCGCTTCCTCGCGGACGAAGTCGCGACGAAGATGAACGAGACGAAGCCGATCCACGTGGTCCAGAACGGCATCGACGTTGAGATGTTCGATCACGACGACGGCATCGATGTCTACGAGAAGTACGGCATCCCCAAGGACAAGAAGCTGATCTTCTTCGCCAACCGGATGGAGGAGCGCAAGGGCGTTCACATCTTGCAGGAGATGGTCCAGCAGACGCTCGCCGAATACCCGGACATCGCGTTTGTCTTCGGTGGCCGCGATTTGTTCGGCTACATGGAGAAGCGGCTGTTGCCGTGGGTGAAGGACAACGGTCTTGAGGATCGCTTCTTCTACCTCGGCCAGTTGGATCTGCCGACGGTGCGCGCGTGCCTCAAGGCGGCGAGTATCTTCTTGATCCCGAGTCTGTGGGAGAACTGCCCCTACTCGTGCATCGAGGCGATGACTGCCGGTCGCGCCATCGTGTCGTCGGATTGCGGCGGCATGCCGGAGCTGATCGAAGATCGACGTACCGGTCTGCTGGCGAAGAACGGCGACCCCGATTCGTTCGTCGCGGCGCTCAAGGAGATGATCGAGGACGAGCAGCTTGCCGAGCGTTGTGGCGCCGCAGCTCGCAAGGAAGTCGAGAAGCGCTTGACCGACACGCACATTGGTCAGCAGAGCATTGATGTCTATCAGGGCTTTCTCGATGGGCGCCCACCGGCGACGGAGTCGCAGGCCGATCGCATGGAGCGCGCCATCGCTGCGGCTGCAGCGGAGGGGGCAACGGTTGCGGAGGCCGCGGAGATGCAGCAGCGCATCGCAAAGCTGACTGGCGAACTCAACTTGGCGAAGCGCCGCGAGGAAGAGCTGAAGATCAGCCGCGAGTTTCGTTGGGGCCGGAAGCTGCTGAGTGTGTTGACGCTCGGAGCCAGCAAGCGCTAGTCGCGAGCACTGCGAGCTCGCCTAGCGGGCGAATAGCGCCGCGTTGGAGATGACTTCCTGCAACGGGTACTTGCGGAAGTAGGGCCGATGAGGCGCCAGTGTCAGAACCAATTGGTCCAGTGTGTACGGCTCGCCCGCTGCGTCTTCGGGCCGGGTCAGTGGCACATGAATGAGCACGGTGGTCTTTGTGTTCTTGCGTACGAGGTGACTCTGTACCTTGGCGAGTCCGCGCCGGTTCTCAGATGCCCACGTCATCTCTAGCTCGACGTCTTCGTCGAAGTGCCAGTCGATTTCGAAGCTCACACCGCCGGCAATCTTGGTGTCGATCCCAAGGCTCTTGAAGTGCACGATGTGGGGCTCGGTTTCGGCCTGCTTGGCAGCTAGATCTTGGACAATCCGCCGTGGGCGTTTGGAGTAGAAGCTGCGGTAGTTCTTGCCTGCTCCGTCGGTGTACTGCGTCTGCACGTTGAAGTGGTGCTCGAAGAACCGCAGGTAGTAGAACGGGTACTGCCGCATCGAGCCGTCACCCGAGAAGTAGAAGTCGATGCCGTGGTGCTGCTGTTGCCAGACGCCGCCGCCGTCGCCACCGATTACCAGCTCGACGGGGCGCTTGCTGAGACTGCGGAACAAGAAGTCCTTGTCGTAGTATTTGGGCTCCTGGCCACCGAGATAGACGATGTTGAACTCTTGGTCGCTCGCGTCGATGGCTTGGCACAGCCACTCGACGTGCTCGCGGAACAGCTCGGGCGTGTTGAGCTTGTAGGTCAACGCGAAGAAGCGTGCGTTCTTGTAGTCGAACCAGTGTGAGCCACCGGTCGCTGGCCCAAACTCGTAGGGGAACAGTTTGCGGAATTCGCTGTAGTCTCGCCCGTTGTGTTTGCCTTCGTGATTCGACGGGCATACGTAGATCGGCTTGCTTGCCATGAAGCGCCCGAACCGATTGAAGAACGTTTCGCGTATCGAGCGCGGCGAGGCGCTCAGCGCGATATCCCCGGTACACAGCACGATCTCCGGGTCGATGTCCAACAGTCTGCCAGCCAGTAGTTCCGTCGGGTATTCCAGTGGTGCTTCGGTGCCGCCGGGGTGGCCGAAGACCGCAACTTCGAATGTCGGCGAGCTGTCAGCAGTGCGGAATGATCCGCGGTAGTTGAGCCCGATCTCGTAGCGATACGTTGTCGCGGGAGCGAGCCCCTTGATGGCGACCCGGTGGTATCGCGAGGGAGCGGTATCTTCTTGGTGATCGCTCTTCTCCGAGTAAGAGAACAGGCATACCGATCCGACTAACTCCTTCTCCGTTAGCCAGCACAACGTGGCGTGATTGGCGCCAAGTTCGAGCACGTAGGGCGGAATCGACTCGTCGACGGGCAACGTTGGCGCTCGTTGCGCTTTGGAGCGAATGGCGGGCGGCGCCGCGATTGGCTTGCGACTACTTGCGATCAGAGGTTTGGTTGGCGCCGTCGCATCGGTGCCGGCTCGCACGTCTTGTTCGTGGTCGCCGCACGCCACGAGCGCAGTCGCGAGCGTCAGTAGCAACGGAGTGCAGCGGCGATGCGTCGACATGGCTTGATTCATAGCAGCTCACTCTTGGCTGGCGGTAGTCACCAGTTGGTCAATCTTGACAGTCGACTTCTTGTCCTTGGTGACAGCTTGGGTAGAGCCAACAATTGAAAGCTGGTCGGCGACCAGTGTGCCACCTTCGGAGTAGCGGGGATTCTTGCGGTAGAGGTTTACGCCGGTCGTGCAGCCATCGAGCTTGGTTGCATTGTCGACGGTTGCAGAGCTGCCGTCCTTGATTTCGATCCCGATGAAGCAGCGGTTGAGGCGGGAGTCGAGCAATTGCAGTTCGCTGCCTTCGCCCACCGAGACGCCCTTGTCGCCAGCGTCATCAAACACGCAGTCGGAAATCTGGACCGTTGAGGTCATCAGGTCGATCGAGTCGTTGCCGCTGTTCTTGAAGTGACAGCGAAGGATCTTGATGTCTTTACTGATATCGATGTCGAACGCATCGCTACGTGCTCCTTCAAACTCACTGTCGCATATTTGTGCGTTCGTTAAGTAGCCCCAGTGCAGGGCATCGTCGCCGACGAAGTTGCGGCCGATGTAGCAATTGGCCATCCTCAGGTCATTGGTGTCGATGATGCTGACCATGCCGGTGCGAGCTACCGCGCGCAGTTCGGCGGTGGAGCCGTCGCGCCATTGGCAGTGATCGAAGCGACTGCCGCGTGTGCCTTGACCGTGCAATGCAATCACGCCCCACGGGCGGTTCGGGTCTTGTGCTTCGAAGCGGATGGGGGCGTCGGCGCGGCCTTCTGCCAACACTTTGCCTCGGAACTCGATGCTCACGTTACCGGCCATCTTGACAATTGTGCCGGGGTGCACGACGACGGTGGTCTCGGGGCCAAAGTTCAGGTCGCTGCCAAGCAGTATTTCGCCTGGTCCAAGCTCGATCGTGCGAGGTGCTGCGGCGGGCGGCAGTTCCCATGGGTGGTAGGACCAGCAACTTTCGGCGGCGACCCATTCCGTGGCGGTCACCTTGGTGATTTCGCCACTGTTGGTGCGCAGCAGGTATCCGTAGTCGAGCGCAGTCGGCAGCAGCTGTTCGCGGCCGTACATCTTGACGAAATCGAGTTTGCGCGGTGCCTTTTTCAGACCCGGCAGCAGCTGTTCGTTGAGCTGGAAGGTCGCGGTACCATCCACTGCGTTTGCCTTTCGCAAGACTCGGTCGCTGGGGTCGAACTTGCCGTTACGGTTGCGGTCTTCGATCAGCTCCACGGACGCTGCCGAGGTTGTGGCAGCGACCTCATCAAGGTTCTGCCCGACAAGTCCCGACGATTGCAAACGCAGCACTGTTACGTTGCCAAGCTGTGGCGAAACGTGGAGCGTCAGTTGGCTCTCTGCTAGACGGCGGCCCAGCCAATTGTAGCGCCACTTGAAGCTCTCTATGTGGCGATCGATGTAACTTAGCCATTTGTCGTCGCTGTAATACGCGCAGTGCTCGCGAGGTAGACGCAGCTTGTTGCTCTCGCTGCTCAGTCGGGCATCGCGGAAGCCATCTGCTTCGAATGCGTTGCGAATACGATCACGGGTCTTCAGGACGCGCTGTTTGATCGAATCAGGGGAGACTTTCTTGGTCAGGTCGAACAGTTCGCGAAGGATCTGCAGTTCGTATTCTGGGTGCTGACGAACGCGTAGGAGCAGCGGATTGAGCGCCTGGTCGAGGCCGGCCGCGCGACCACCGCTTTGCCAGAACGCGAAGTCCCATTCGATTGGCTCAAACTTGCCCTTGTAGGGATCGAAGTAGAGCTTGTGGTTGTGTGCGTAGTCGTGGTGTTGGCCGCCGAACAACCTGTCCAGCGCGGTGAACCGGCCGTACTGGGGCAGGCTCAGGTGGTCATCGGCGAAGGCACGGAAGCTCGCTGGGTCGGGGTCGTTGATCGCGTGAATCAACATCTGGATGTCGCTGCGGTCCGCCGCGCGTTCGGCATTGCGGGCCGAGTCCTTCTTCCAGAACTTCTCGTCGGAAAAGAGGCTGCTGATGCCATCCTTGCCGATCGGTGCGCCGTCGCCGCTGTAGATGCTGCCAGGCATCCGGCGATACCGTCTGAGCATGGACTCGTCGGCAATGTCCCACCAGAGGTAGACACCAGCGTAGGCGCCATTGATGAACATCTTGAGCGGCGAGACTTTTGGCGAGATCAGGCCGATTTGGGCGGCTAGCTCGTTGGCAATCTCGTCCTCGAAGATGCCAATCGTTGGCGGGTTCTTCAGATTGAAGATGCGGCGATTCTGAATCGGGTTGCCCGACTTGGTCTTCACCTTCCAAGACTTCTGTGGGTACAGCCAGTGCCAGTGGTTGTCGCCCATGTACCGCGTCTTGATGTGCTCAGCCCGGCCATCGACCGTCAGGATCGCAGGGTAGAACTTCGTCTTGCCGCTTTCGGGCAGGTTGCTGTTGAGGCTGCCAAGATGGCGGCCATCGATGTGGAGATGAATGGTCTCCAAGTCGTCAGCTGCAAGTACGGGGGCGGTTGTGCGATGGAAACTGCGCTGCAGTTCCTTCTTCGTGAAGTAGCGCCAGCGTTCTAGGTTGAAGTTGGCGAGCCGCTCATCTCGGTTGGCGGTTGGCGCCGCGAAGATCATGGCGCGGTCGTATTGAACCCAGCCGCGGTGGGCGACCCAGATCATGATGATCTGCAGCGGCATGGCCAGCCAGAAGGCATACCGCAACGGGATCCGCCAGAGACGAGTTAAGGCGTTGTTCATGACACCGGTGGAAACAGACTATACCGAGCCCGCCAACAGAGCAGGCCAGATGGCAACTTCTCGAAATAACACCGCTGTGCCCTCATGCTACTTCACCTTATCGGCCATTGATGACGATGCTTTGAGGCTGTGCGCATTCAAGTATGCAGCCGTTCTCTTCCCTGCGTTTGGCGACTAGGCTACCTCGCACGGCTTGCAAGTTAAGATTCAGCAGTAGAGCGTACGAATAATGATCGCCCAAAACTTCATCGACCAGATCGTCCAAGGAGCGGATACCGCTGCGGATTTCACCGGTCCATTCACAATCTGGGACGTCAGCATCGTTCTCTGCCTGTCATTCGGTCTTTCGCTCATCATCGGCAAGACCTACCAGTTGACGCATAAGGGGATTTCCTACTCGCAAGGAAACGTCCAGACCTATGTGCTCATGGCGGTGGTGATCGCCGTGATCATGCTGATCATCGGCAGCAATATCGCACGCGCATTCTCTCTGGTTGGAGCCCTCTCCATTGTGCGCTTCCGCAATGCGGTCAAGGAGAGCCGTGACGTTGGCTTTGTGTTTTGGGCCATGTCGGTAGGCATGGCGTGCGGCACGCAATTCTACGAAATGGCGGTTTTCGTCACGATCGTGATTGCCGTGTTCGTGTTTGCCATGCACTACTTCAACTTCTTCGCCCGCACGGTTCGGGAGCGCATCTTACTTGTGGAAATCCCGCCAGACGGCGACGCGGAAGCGATCTTCGGAGAGCTGTTCAGTAAGACATTTACCGAGCACTATTTGATCAGCATGGAGTCGATGCCGGGCTCCGGCAACGTGCAGCTGGCCTACAGCTCGACCATCCATGGCAAGTTTGACTCCGGGAAGTTTCTCGCCGAAGTGCGGGGGCTCAATGGCGACCGCAAGGTCAGCCTGATTGAAGGGCAGCAGCAGATCGACCTCTGATCTGGTTGATTAGATGCGTATCCGCCCACCATCCTTCGGCTTCGCCTATCTGGTTCTCGCCGTGGTCGCCTTTGCGGGCTACTTCGCGTACATCCAGAAGGCGGATTGGTGGCAGCTGCCCGAAGGGCGGCCGCGCGACCTTGCTGAGTCGCGCTATCTGTTGAGTCTGGTCGATAGTGCCACGCCGGCGCAGCGCGTTACCTGGCTTGGAGATGCGATGCGTCTTGCCAGCAAGCATGCCGAATGGTCGTTGGCTGAGTCGATCTTGATGGCTTCGCTCGCGCACAAGGCGAAGCTCAAGCCAAACGCCTTGATCGAAGTGGTTGATGGTCGCTGTTGGGTCGCTGGATCTGAGTCTGCGAGTGCCAAGGTCGGAGCGGCTCCGGTGGCGTTCCTCTCGCACAACACGGCTGATACCTGGACACTGCGCACGGAGTGGAGCGCCAATCGTGATGGCGCCCTGGAAACCCGCGAGATGGGGCAGGAGTGGCAATCGCAAACGATAAAGGCTGGTGTCAACACGGCTGTCGAATGGGGTGTGCCAGCCAACGGCTTTAGTTACTTGGAAGTGCGTGCTACCGCTTCCATGTTTGCACCGAAGGACGCGGCTCAGGATGGAGACCAGCCCGGCATCGAACTCAAAGGCGTGGAGGCCAAGCAGTGATCAAGCGCTTCAATCGTTACGAGATCAAATACTCGATCCCGGTCTCGTCGTTCCGCCACCTCAAGCCGGATCTTGAGCGATTCCTCGGTCGCGACAAGCACGGTGGTGAGTCGGGCTTCTATTCGATTGCTTCCTTGTACTTCGATACGCCGGATTTCGACTGCTACCGCAACAAGCTGGATGGGCTGTTGTTCAGGCGCAAGTTGCGCATTCGCGTCTATCCCGATAAGCCCGATGGCACTGCGTTCGTCGAGATCAAGCAGCGCGTCAACCGCACCGTGCAGAAGCGTCGTCTAGCCATGACGCTGGCTGATGCCTACGCAATGTGTTCGGGAAGCATGCATTTCAAGCTCAGTGACGCCGACGATCAGGAGGTGGCAGACGAGGTGCACTACCTGGTTACGTCGCTGCGTCTGCGCCCCAAGAACGTCATTGCCTATACCCGGCAAGCTTACGAAGGCCACACCGTTGATCCCGGGATGCGGCTGACCTTCGACACGTTGATCCGCACGCGGCGGGCCGGCTTTGATTTGGAAGTACCGCAGCAAACCCAGATCGCATTCCCCGCGCGGCTGTCGATCATGGAGGTCAAGGCCAACGAGCGGGTGCCGCACTGGCTGACCAGTTTGCTGGCGCGGCACCAGTGTACGTTGACCCGCGTTAGCAAATACTGCCATGGCATTGCGACTATCGCGACGCGCAACATGTCGCAGCGTACCATTTTGCCGAACAGCACGAACAGTCCCGCGAGGGACTAGCGGCCAGGCTGCCAGGCCGATGCTTCCCCGTCTGGGTCGGCTAGCCCAGAACGCCACACTTGTCGCAGGCCGATCGCACTAGACTTGAGACCCTGTTTCCGTGCGACTGGCCATTCCTACACCGAACTTTATGAGCTCACTTCTGAATGTGTTGCTAGCAGCCGCCAGTCTTGGTGGCGATCCACCGGCCAAGCCGTTGCCGCATCATCCGCACGACATCATTTCGGCGGTGGCGTTCGCGCCGGGCTATCCGGCAGATCCGCGGATGTTTGTGGCGTCGCCGGGCACCATCAACCTGTTCTTGGTTAGCAACGATCGCGGCCTCACTTGGAAGCCCTCGCGCAGTGGCATTCGTGGTCAGGTGTTCCGTCAGATCGTGTTGGCGTCTGACTGGGATACCTCGGGTGTCACCTATGTCGTGACTAAGGACGGCGGTCTGCAGGTCTCTGAGAATGCTGGCAAGACGTGGGGTGACCCAGTTCATAACCATCGCCTGAGCTTCCTGGTTGTGCCGCCGGTCGCAGAGGACGGCACTCGCGCCGTGTTCTTTGCGGCGGGTCACGAAATGATGGCGTCGTTCGATGGCGGCAAGACGAGTCATCGGGTGTTCGCTCCGAAAGCCGGCCACATTGAGTCGATTGCTGTTTCGCCGGGCTTTGAGCATGACCGGACAATCTTCGCGGGCACTTCGACTGGCCTGCTGATGACCAGCAAGGATGCCGGCAAGACGTGGAGCTCCATCAAGCTGGCTGCTCCAGCAACTCACATTGAGCCGTCGCCGAACTTTGCCGAGGACCAGGTCATGTGGGTCTCGACCTGGGGTGCTGGCGTCTTGCGATCTGATGATGGGGGCAAGACGTTCGGCTCGTGCGGCGTCGGCCTGACGGATGGCGAAGTGAACGAAGTGCGCGCCACCAGGGGCACGACGACTTACGAACTGTTCGCGTGCACACGCAATGATGGCGTGTTTCTGTCGATGGATGGTGGCAAGGGATGGACACACACTGCGCTGCGCGTGAACAAGACGACGCAGACGACCAATCACTACACCTCGTTGGCGATTTCGCCTAATTGGCCGGAAGACAAGACGGTCTTGTGCGGCTCGTTCGAGGGCTTGAACATCTCCCACGATGGCGGCACCACCTGGCGGGAGAGCAACGTCAATCCGCCACGTATCGGCCGCATTGTGGACGTCTCGCCAACCTTCGCGAAGGACCAGCATGTGTTTGCCTGCGGCTATGGCATGCACCTGCTCGTTAGCGAGGATGCTGCCGACAACTGGGACTTGCGATTCACCGGCATGGATGCGGGCAGTGTCTACGACATCGCGCCGGCTCCAGATTTTGCGGACAGCCAGCTCGTGATGCTGGGCATGTACAAGGGCGTGCGGCGTAGTGAGGATGCTGGCCGTACCTGGACCAAGATCCAGTTCGAGAGCTATCCAGGCGAGCCTAAGGACGGCTATACGACCCGCTCGATCACCTTTGCGCCCGGCTATCCGAAAGACCGTCGGGTGTATGCCGTTGGCACGCGGGGCATGTTCTACCGTTCGGGCGACCTCGGCCGTACTTGGGAAGCCACGCGGGTCGTTACCGACTGGGCTACGTCAGTGGTGTTGTCGCCAGACTTCGAGACAGATCAAACGCTCTACGTTGCCGGTACCCACGTTTGGGTGTCGAAGGATGCTGGCACAACGTTCTCTAGACCGCTCTACAACGGATCCTTGTTCTCAGACGGCTTGCTCCTGTCGCCCGACTTCAAGGCGAGCGGCGAGATGTATGCCATTGTTAAGTACAAGGGGTTCGTCGTTGGATCGGATCGTGGCATGAGCTGGGAGGCGCATAACGAAGGCCTCGAGGGATACATCCCGTCGGCACTGAAGTTGTCGCCACAGTTCCTGACCGACAACACCATGTTCGTACTGACGAGTGGCGGTGGCATGTTCCGGTCGACGGATCGTGGGCGCACGTGGCAGCGTGTTAGCGCACTCGGAGGTCCGGTTGATCAGGGCTTCACATTGTCCTTGTCGCCGGACTTCTCGAATGACCAGACCATGTTCGTTGGCACCTTCAGCGGGTTCTGGCGGTCGCGCGACGCAGGTCTGTCGTGGGTTGCCACCACGCGCATGGAGGTCTACGACGAGAAGCGCGATCCATGGCAGCGCCTTGGCGATTGGAAGAAGAAGTGGGGCGGAGCCCCCGTCAACAACACCGTCACGGTTTCGTCGACCAAGGGGGATGTCATGTCGATCGGCTTCGAGGGCATCGCATGCAAGCTGGTTGGGCCAATGGGGATGGGCTATGGGGTCGCATCGATCACGATTGACGATGACGAACCGATCCTGTTCGACCAGTACTCGCCCTCCGAACTGCATCAGCAGGTCCTGTTTGAGATCGCGGATCTCAAGCCGGGAAGCCACCACATCGCGGTGCGTGTGACCGGCGAGAAGGCGAAGCAGTCGACCGGCACCATGGTTGGGGTCGACGCGCTCGAAGTCGTATTCCGCTAGCGGCGTTGCGCCGCGCGAATCGTAGCTGTGACCCGTCTCGCTGAGATCGAATTGCAAGCGGGGGGCAATGCAGTTGAGCGCGGCGCCGCTACGAGCAGTGCGCGGTCATGATCGCACGCAGTTCGTCGACGTTGGCGACGAACTCTTCGAGCGGCGGTGCGGTTTTGGTCAGCCGCATCCACGTTGGGTCCATGGCCTCGAGACCTAGGAACTCAAACACGCGATGAGCCGTGCTTGGGTCGTTGGGCAGCAGGTCTTGCTCGTAGCTGAACTCGCACACCGCGTGTGACTCGTGCAACCGTTGCAGTTGCTGTTCGACTTCGGTAGCCATTGCGAGGTAGGCGGAGAACTCTTTTGGTGACAACGTCATCTTCTCGCCCGGTTGCGAGGCCGCAGGGTTCTCTTCGCGCGTGTGCCAGACGCCCGTGTTCTTGGCGCGTGCTAGTGACGCGAATTGAGCAACCCAGTCCGCGCGGCGCACGTGGATAATCCGCATCTGAGGGAAGAACTCTTGCAGCGAGTCGACCAGGTTTTTGGCGTCTGTCGCCGATGGAATAGCCACCTTGAGGCCGTGCGCAAGGTTCTCCTTCTTACGCACGCTGGGGGTGCCATTGTAGGCAATCAATCGCTTGCCTGCGGGGTCCGGATTGCCCGAGGGATACTTGGTCACCGCATCGAACAACGCGTTGTAGTTGATCTTTCGTTCCCACGTGTTGTTGCCGCCGACGGTGAAGCAGGCGACACCCTTGGTGAAGAAGGGGTCGACCCGAAACTCATCAGCCATGGCGCAGACGTTTGGGTGTCCGAAGACCGCGTTGTGGGCTGCCGTCGTGCCGCTGCGCGCCAGGCCGACGATGACATATCGGATCTTGTCAGTTGTGCTCATTGAGTGGGGTCGCTGCTCGCGGCGATGTGTTCGGGCGGGGTCGTGGGCGTCGTGGTTGCGACACGAATTCTAGCATTGTCAGTGTTGCCTTGCTGGCGAAACTCCGGTCTGGCTCGAGTGAGTTCGGTCAGTTTGCCGGTCTTCCGGCGTACGCGATTGCGAACTGGTCGTAGCACTTTTCAATCGGGTCCAGCGGCTGCACGTCGAGCCCGGAGAACCACTCGGGTGTGGTCGCGATTCTCTCGATGCATCGGTGTAGATCGTCTGCATCACCCGCTCGGAATCGCACGCCGTTCTGATCATCCTTGATGATTTCGCTGAGTCCACCGAGGTCGGAGGCGATCACTGGCACCCCCGCGGCGAATGCTTCCAGCATGACGAATGGAGTGTTCTCGTACCACGTGCTCGGCACTACGAGAACGTCCATCTCCGCGAAAACGCGCGCCACATCTGCTGCTGCATAAGGGCCAGCAAAGCGAATGTGAGGGGTGTCCGACGCTTGCACCTGCAGGCCGTCGATATACTCCTGAAACATGGGTTCGTCGGTGCGCCCGTGCACCGTCAACTGCACCGGCTGGGTGGTTTTGCGGACCGCGTCGATGAGTAAGTGCAGGCCTTTCCATGGTGACAGCACGCCACAGAAGCCGAGGCGGAGCGGTTGGCGAGGGCGCTCGACATGAGTTGCCTCGATACGTCCCGTTTCGAGCCCGTAGGGCACGACCTTCAGGCCATCATGCTTCAGGCCGTTGGCCGTAAACATGTCCGCCAAGAATTGCGATGGTGCAAAGATCGCATCTGCCAGGTGCAAGTCTTCTAGCTGTCGCTGCTGGCGCGTGAGCAGCGCATGCGCGCGCGCTGGCCCATCGTCTGTCAGCGGATGCGCATCGGGGTCGGCGGTGACGGAGGCGAGTTCGGGATGGTGGCAAGGGATGCAGCCAAGCCCACCGTCGGGTGGACCGTTGCAGACCTGGCCGTCGGGGCGCAGCAGCGTGAACCGTGGACAGATAAACCAGAAGTCCGTCAGACTGACGATGACGCGTGCGCCATAGCGCTTCGCCACGCGTAGCAAATTGGAGCCGAGTTGCCGCAGGTGAAAGCTATGCACGACGTCGGGTCGCACTTCGTCGAGCACCTGTTGAAACCATCCTTCGAGGTGCAGGTTCTCGTAATCACGAAGAACGTCGTTCGGATTGAGACCGCGCCAGTGGTTGAGGCGAATCACTCGCAGGCCCTCGTAGGGCGCGTCAAAGCGTTTGATTGGCGGCTTCGCGCGATCGTGGTCCCAGTGTAGCGAGAGCACCGTCACCTCATCACCGCGGCGCTGCGCTTCACGCGCCGCTGCCAAACAGTGCTGTTCTGTTCCCGAGTGGCAGTCGGGAAAGAACTGATGGATGACGTACAGCAGGCGCATTGGGAATTGGCTACTCAGCTCTTCGCTTTGAGGAAGCCGGCGATGCGCTCGTGGAGACGTCGTTCGGTCACCTTGATGTCGAAGTCCTTGTCGAAACGAGTGCGCGCAGCTTGGGCCATGCGTTGCTCGACGTTGTTGTCCACCAGGACCTTCTCGAGCGCGTCTGCGAATGCGATGCTGTCGCACTGGGCGACCACGAGGCCCTCGATGTCGTTGTCGATGACCTCGACAATCGACCCAGAGTTGGTCGTGATGACTGGCAGGCTTGATGCCAATGCTTCGAGCATCGCGGTTGGAATGCCGTCCTTGTCACCGGATTCCGTTTCGACGTAGGGCGCGACGAAGGCGCGGCACTTGTCGATGATCGGTGGCATCTGCTCTTGCTTCATCATGCCGTGCAGGATGACTTGATCTTGCAGACCGTGCTCGGTGATGCAGGCTTCGAACTCGGCGGCATACTCAAGGCTGCCCTGACTGTGCTCGTCCTTGGCGCCGATGATGTGGGCGACCACCCGGTGGCCGCGCTTGTTGAGCTCGGCGATGGCTTCGACCAGGTACGTCAGGCCCTTCTTGGGTTCGATGCGCGATACCGACAGCACTTCGAACGGTTCGTCCGGCTTGCGTGCTGGCCGGGTCTTGGCTGTGAACCGGTCTCCGTCGACACCGTTGGGCTTGACCACGATCTTGTCGTCGAACTTGCCGCCAGAGATCTGCGAGAGCTCACTCTTGATGCGGGCGCTGGTTGCCACGATGACGTCACAGAGTTCGATGTGCAGCGGCACGAACTTCCATGGGTAGTCGTCCATCATGTGGTCGGCGTAGCACGACACTCCACGTGGCAGATCTAGCAACCAGGCGGCCTGCATGGCCATGAACGATTGGTCGTAGAAGAAGTAGCTGTGGATGTAGCGCGCGTTGGCGAGCTCCGCCATGCGAGCGAAGGTGCAACCTTGGAGCACGATCGGCTCCTTCTCGAGTTCTTCGACGGTCTTGCCCGCGAGAGGAGCGATGCGTTCCAAGAAGGATCGCAGCTTGCCCGGCCGGGTCTTCTCGAAGTGCTCCTTGTCCTTCTTGTGGCTTTCCCAGACTGGCTGCAGCTGGGTGCGATTCTCATACAGCGACTGGAACGCCGAATGTAGTTGGTCGAGGTTGCC